>CAVBXG010000031.1:0-27935 GCA_963599585.1 bacterium | reverse complement strand
TAATCAATAAAAATTTTAAGTTATGCGAAATCAGATTTTCTTCTTATATTTTAAATATGTTTTTTAAATTGAAGAAATTAATTTTAATGTCCGCAGCTCTTTTTTTGGGAATTTTTGTATTTGCACAAGATTTTGCGCAGGAAACAGAAGTTCTGGAAGAAAATTCTTATGAACCGCCGGTTTTTACGCCTTCTTTGCCGACTTTTAAAGGTGGTTTGATTGCGACCGCCGAAACTTTGGGAAGCAATGTGATTTTGTCAACTTTTAACAGATTCATTCTTAGGGCGGATTATGCGCAGATTTCGCTGGACTCGATTTACGATAATCTTACGCATTGCTGGGTTTGGGATAACGATGAATTTGTTGTGAACCAGCTTGGTCATCCTTATCAAGGTTCGTTTTATTTTGCGGCAGGGCGCGCGAACAATTTTAATTTTTATGAATCGGTTGGTTTTGCGCTGCTTGGAAGCGTAACTTGGGAATATTTTGCTGAAACCGAGCGTCAGTCTGTGAATGATTTGATTTGCACGCCTTTTGGTGGTGCGGCTTTGGGCGAAGTTTTTCACCGGCTTTATATAGAAGCTACCGGCGCGAAATCGATTTTTGCGTTTATTGTAAGCCCGATGGACGCGTTGAATTCGCTAATTACTGGAAATTCCCTGGTTCGAGACACAAAAGAGGGCGTTACTTCATTTGAAAATTTTATAAGCCTTGGCGGAATTGCGGAAAGAACTCATTCTGCGGAAAAATCCTATGACAACGATGAAAATATCAACGGAAACCTTCACGGTGGATTCTCTTTGATTTACGGAAATCCTTTCAGAAACGAAAAATCGATTCCATTTTCATATTTTAATTTTGATTTGGAAGGTGGCGGAACAATAAAATATTATGAAGTAAAAACGAATGTTGAAGGAAGCCTTTTTAGGTTCGGAACAAAATACACTGAAAAAAGCTCATTTTCTTCCGCGCTTGCGATGACATTCAAAGTTGACTGGACAAAACTTTCTAGCTATTCAGTTAATGGTCTTGGCGTGATATTCAATTCTTTGAGCGAATTTCAAAATGGATTTGCTTTGGAGCAGAAATTGAATCTAAGCGGAACATTTTTTGCCACAGGAGACTGTTACGCGCTTTACCGCGGCCACATAAAACTTCCTGATGACGGAATTGAGCGCAGACTTTACGATTACGGAGTCGGTTTTTACGGTCGATACAACTTTAGCGCAAAACAAAATTATTTTGGCAAGCTGAATTTTTCCGCCCTTTGCCTTGGATTTTTTGACATTGAAACAGCCGTTCCTTCTTATGGAAAAAAAGGCGCGACTTATATTGCAGAAACTGCGCTTTCCTATGAACATTCTGTAAAAAAGAATGTTTCGCTTGGACTAAAAAGTTCATATTATTTTAAATACGAAAATAATTACGGCGCAGAAAACGTTGATGAACACATAATTTCCGCAGATTTGTACTTGGATAGAAAGATAAAATAGTTCGTGGCTTTAGATTTGGCTTCAAATATTGAGTTTTGTTGATTGTGAAAGAAATTGAATGAGCTACCAGAAAAAGCGCGCCAATTCGCCATGCGGAGCGTAACAAGGTATCGGACTGCGCAATTTTCTTCAAAAATTGCTTGCCATCGCTCCGAATAGCTCGGTTGTCGCTTTCTTTTTCTTCCCGCTCATTCAATTTATGGATTCAGCAAAAAAACTCAATATTTGAGCTATTTTTAGAACGTATATTTTGCGGAAATCTGAACGAAGCTGTTGTTGTGCCAGTCTCCAAATTCGCTGCGGCTTTTTATAAAACTCTGCATGTACATTCCGTTTGCAGAAAATTCAAGTCCGTCTGAAACATACCAAGTTATTTTTGGCATGATGATAAGGTCAAAATGCTCAAATCCGTAGATTGCGCTTACTTCAGGTTTTAATTTGCCATGCGCAAGATTGTCGGAAATGTTCAGAACGAGTTTGTTGTCTGTTGTGTAAGTATTTTTTTCTGTATCAAGCGAATTTTTTGAGTCATCGATTTCATCATGGTTCAGAATGTATTTTCCCTGCGTCTGCAAGTTTATGTTCAACTCGCTGATTGGAAGATCGCGGTCAAATCCAAATACCCAAGCAACTGAATTATTATGGATTTTTGGATCATCGCCAGCTATATCCTGTGTAAGATTGTAAGCTGCTTCTGCGCGGAAATTATATGCGCCGAATGTTTTTGCCGCTTCAATTCCGAAAACCTGCAAAAAGTCGTAGTCGATGAATTTGTCGTCTTCGCTGGCATTGCCTTTAAGATATTTTGGAACATAGTTGTACATTTTTTTGTAGTCAAATGAAGCCCGTTTGTCGCGTCCAAAATAATAACTTACGCCCCAGTCCCAGGAACCAGTTGTGGTTGTGAATCTTGCTCCAGCCTGCATATATTTAAGCTGATACAAATCCGGGTAAAGGTCGTCTGCAAGGGAAGAGGAGTTGCTGAGCATTGTTGTGTAAAGAGTTTGTGCTTGGGCAGCTTCATTTTTTGCAGATAATATATCATTTTCAGATGAATTTTGATTTGCTTTAACACTAGCTAATTTAGCATTTGCAGTTCCAGCAGTAATTCCCTGGGCAACAATTACTTCTCCAGCAGTTTTACTTAAAGTTTTTTTCAATTCCTTAACCTGAGTTGGAACCCATCTTCCGGAAGAAGCGTAGCGGTCAGCGGTCATAAACGGTGTCCACACAAGTTCAAATCGGTTTGAAGTGAATGGACCGACATCATTTGGTGCGTTGTAAAGGACGCGAACCATCGGTTCAGAAAGCCGGCGGTCAATGTAGTCTGGAATCAAGAAATCTTTGTAGTCGTTAGCGTTAAAGTTGTCGATTACGTGGAGCTTGTCGCCTTTTCCCCATACGACTTTCATTTTTCCGGCTTGAATTACGAAATTGCCAAGATATGCCTCAAGAGTCAGCTCGTCAATTATATCAGTTTTGTAGTCTGTAATAATGTCTTTGCTGAGCGCAAATTTTACATCTGCGGAAACTGCATCGTTTGAATAGTTAAGACCGAGTTTTCCTTTTGGGTCAACCCAGGTGTTCCATTCATCGATTGGAAGCCCGATTGTTCCTTCATCGTCTACGTAAGCGCGGAAATTGATTTGTGCCTCGCCATTTATAGACAATGCAGTTGCGGCAAAAGATGACGAAGATGAAGAATCTCCAAAATCGCTGCCGAAGTCGCTTCCAAAATCATCGCCGAAATCCATATCCTGTGCGGCTGCAAAAGAAGTACACAAAGCGGCTGCCGTAAAAAGGGCAAGAATTTTTGTTCGTTTCATAAAAAATCCTTTTGATTATAAAAATACCGCCGCAAAACTGCGGCGGAAAATGTTTTATTTAGCTGTATTCAAGTAGTTCTGTGTGAATACGCTGTCTGGAATCGCCTTGTCCAGAATGATGTTGTAGCCGTTCGGGCTTTTTGCATTTTTCTGTGCAGCAATTCTTGTTGAATGGCCGTTTTTCACATTCTTCAAAGTTGTTGAAGTTGTGATTGTGTAACCCTGGATATTTTCGAGCTTGTCAACTGTCAATACTTTTACAAGAGTTCCATCTTTTTTGTCATACATTTCTGCGTAAACTGGAGTGTATGTGTTTTTGTCAATCCACTGGATTCTGTATTTGTACTGAGCTTTTGCGAATGTAGCATCTGTTGGAGTTGATTTAATCTTCCAGCAGTTGTAACCGTTCTTTTCTTCTTCGCCAAGAAGTTCGTGTGTATCGTCGTCAAGTTCGCGTGTAGACATATCATCGTAAGTTGCGTCTGTTCCTGTGAAAGATTTGCTGCCTTCAGAAGAATTTACGCGGCGAGTTGTTTTCAATGATGGCATGTAAATCCATTTGTCATCATCTTTGCCTTTGTTTTCTTTCTGAAGGAATTTGATTCCTTCGTTTGACTTGTTTGTGCTTGACTTAAAGTTCATTACAACATCAGAAGTGTCTGTGTTCTGGTTGTGGCGGCCAAGCTCATCAATGATTCGGTGCTCCTCGATTTTTCCGCTCTTGTTAATCAAATCCATCTCAATAATTGAATGGTTGAAATTCGGCTTTTTGATGTTCAATGCTTTGTCAACGATTGAACGCGCATCCTGAGCAAAAATCATTGCAGAAGCAGCAAGAAGGGCTACCGCAAAAAATGTTTTTTTCATAACTTTCATATAAATCTCCTATAAAAATTATTTGTTTGTTTTATCTTCGTCCGAGCCCAAATCTTCTGTTGGCTCAACTTTCGGGCGGCTGAATTTTGGATCATAGTTTGTAAGGAATCCTGGAAGAATTGTCATTGCAAGCATAGAACTTGTGAACATAACGATTGCAATCAAAATTCCGATGTAACGCAAAACTGCGAACTTTGAAAGGCACAAAACAAGGAATCCAAGACCAACTGCGAGCGCATTTGTAAGAATTCCAACTCCACTTGAAGCGAAAGTTCTTCTTGCCGCAGCGTGAACATCCGTCGTTTTTGCGCGTTCTGCACGGTAAGTTTCAAGGAAGTGGATTGTGTAGTCAATACCGATTCCGACTGCGACAGAAGCGATGATTGAAGTTACAAGGTCAAGATTGATTTTTGCGAATCCCATTGTCATGTAGTTCAGGAAAATTGTGAACGCAAGTGGAACTGCGCCAAGCAATCCAGCCCAGCCAGAGCGGAATGAAAGTGCAATTACAACAAATACACAAAGCAATGAGAACGCAAGACTCTGAATCTGTGAAGAAACAACCATGTCAGTCATTACAGTTTCAAGTTCGCCTTTTCCTGTGAAAGAAATTTCGTAGCCTTCCGGGAAGTGATTTTTTGCGTAAGATTCACATTCTGTTATTACAGATTCAATATCTTCTGTTGACTGTGAGCGGAAAACCATCTGGACGCGCAATCGGTTAGGATTCAAAACGTTTTCGTTCTGCGGGTCATTTGCCCAGCGGCCAAGAGTTTCTTTATCTGAAAGCATGAACAGGAAGTTTCCTACAACATTCTTAAGCGCTTCGTGCTGAGCGTAGCCGTATTTTGCCTCGTCGTAAGGAATTTCGTAGAAGTCGCTTCCCTTGTAGTTAAGTTTCTTTTCAAGAACTTTTACAACTTCATCAATTGTGGCATTTTTTCCGCCTGCTTCCGCATAAGCAGAAGAAAGAAGCTGAAGTCCTTCTTCAACAGTGATTGTGCTGTTCAATTTTTCTACGTAAGCAACATTTGGATCAACATAATCCGGGAGCATTTCGTAAGTTGCTTCTGAAGAAGAGTCGTCTGTTCCAAAATCACCGAAATCATCCATGCCAAAGTCGCCGAAATCTGAACCGAAATCCGCAAAATCATCTGCGCCAAAATCGCTTGAACCGGAAGAAGCTGCGACTGTGTTCAAACTTTCCGCATTTGGAGCGTGCAAAACCTGATTCATTCGTTTAATCAAAGTTGAGAATGAAATGATTTTTCCAACGCAAGGGAATTTTGTGTAAATGTCATCCTGAAGTCCGTCCAACGCCTCAAGAATGTCCGGATTTTTCATTGAGCCTTCTTCAAGCGCAACTTTTCTTCCGTCAGATTTTTTGATGATGTTTCCATTTACGTCAAGATATTTTCCATCTTTGTTCATTACAGGAATTCCATCTTCGTCAAGGAAATTTCCGTCCGCATCTGTTACTTTTGGACCGTCAATAACCATGAAGATAAGATTTGTTCCCGCAAAACGCTTGTCAACGTAGTCAATATCCTGTCTTAGCTGGCTTTCTTTTGGGAAGTAGTTGATGATTGAGGTGTCAATGTGAAGTTTTTTGATTCCAAAGAAAGAGAAGATAATTATAAGCGCGCCAAAAATGTACATTCTTGGTTTTGAGCCGCAGAAGAAAAGGAAAATGCTGTACAAAGAGTCATGTGAAGCATTTCCACGGTTGATTGTGTGCTTTTTTACCTTTGTTGTTACTTCCTGCATAATCTTTGATTTCTTACCGATTTTACTTACAGGTTTTACCATAAGAACGGCAGGAATGAAAGTTACAGAGAAAAGCCATGCGAGCGCAACACCGATTGCTGTAAAGATTGCAAAACTGTGCAACGGCTGCATCGGGCTTGAAACAAGAGAAATAAATCCGATTACAGTTGTGATTGCGGCAAGGAATACGGCAACTTTGCAGTCACCAACGCCTTTAAGAACGATTTCCTTGTGGACTTCTTTTGTTATTTCTACGCCTTTTGATTTTGCCTCATCCAGCGCGATGTAATAATGTGTAAGAACGTGGATTCCGTAGGCGGAACCGCAGGCGATAAGCGCAACTGGAATGATACTTGTTACAATTGTAAACGTAAAGTTGAATACAGCCATAAGTCCGCAAGTGCAGGCTGTTGAAAGAAGAACTGTGATAAGCGGAAGAACTGTTCCGTCCAAAGTTTTAAGACTGATGAACAATGTGAGCAAAACAACAACAGAAACAAGAGGAATAAGCCGTACAAGGTCTGAAATTATGAATTCGTGCATATTTTCAGAAACAACCGGGTCACCAAAATAAATAACTTTAAGGTTTGTGCCTTTTGTGTATTTTTCTGTGATTTCTCTGACTTTTGTTAAAGTTTCTTTTTCAATGTCGCTGGAAGATTTTGAGTTTTCTGCGGCAGTTGTTATTGTTTCCGTAAGAGATTCAAGCTCTTCAGGAGAGAATCCTTCAATAGAAGAAAGAGTTCCTTTTTTCTGTGCCTTTTTGAAATCCTTGAAAGTTTTGATTCCTGCATTCGCAAGAATTTCTGACTGTTCTGGAGTAACTGTTCCTAGGGACGCAATTTCATCCGGGTGATTGTTTGCGACAAGTGTAATCTGCATCTGGGCTGCTTTATTGTCGTCAGAAATAATTGAGCGCGTGTACATTTCGTCCCAGTCTGCAAGATTCTGCTTAAGCTGGTTTGTCTGTTCAACTGTAAGCGGCGGAAGATAACCGTTTTCATCGCGTTCTGCGTCAATGATGTTTCCTGCTGTGAGCGCGCCATCTACGTCTTCAATAAAATCGATTTTTGTAAGGGAATCAACGCGGTCAACTGTCGGCAGATTTTCTACATCTGTTGAAATATGATCAATAATTCCAAGAACTTCTGGAGTTATGATAGAACCTTTGTCGGTTTCAAGGGAAACTCCAATAACAACAGTGCTTCCGAATCTGTCTTCTGTTTCGATAAGATGCTTGTAGGATTCATGTTTCTGCGGAAAATAAAGTCTTGTTGAGTCATCCATCTTGATGTTTCCAAGCTGGAAGCCAAGTACCGCAGTAACAGCCAGTGTTACAATGATAATTAACCATGGGTGCTTGAATAAGCGATTCATGATATACAAATCCTCCTAATGGGTTTGCTGATTATAAGTTTAAGAAATTAAACCGATAAACTAAATATAATAATTTTATAAAATAACGTCAATAAAATTTTTTATCATATTTAGTTATTGTGAAAGAAATTGAATAAGCTACCAGAAAAAGCGCGTCAATTCGCCATGCGGAGCGTAACAAGGTATCGGACTGCGCAATTTTCTTCAAAAATTGCTTGCCATCGCTCCGAATAGCTCGGTTGCCGCTTTCTTTTTCTTCCCGCTGATTCAATTTATTTCTTCTGAAAGAAAAACGATATTTAAGCTATTTATTCAAAATACATCCGAATCATCGAACTTGACACTTGAAATAAATGATTATAAACTTAAACGAATAAACTTATAAACCGAATAAGATTGAGGCGCGGAATGAATTCTTTCAACAGTGAATATTTTAAGGAAAAAATTAATGTAATCCGGGAAAAATTTAGTGTCTGCACGCCTTATATGACGACTTTGAGCGATACTGTGCGGCAGAAGATTCTTTTGATTTTGGCTGAATCTGGAACTGACGGCATGGATGTTCAGGATATAACGGCAAAAACTCATCTTTCGCGCCCGGCTATTTCGCACCATTTGCGTATTTTAAAGGATGCGGGTATGATTATAAGCCACAAAAAAGGAACACAGGTTTACTATTTTATATATGTTCGTAATGCGCTTGAAAGTCTGATGGATTTGATTAGCACGGTTGAGAATTTGGTTTCAAAAATTGATATGGAATCTGTAAAGGAGATTGCTCCTTGGATGATTACTGGAAAAGCGTGAGGGATTGTAGTGGCACGCCATAGGCGTGTTCCGAAGCGTAGCGTAGGAATGATAACCACGAAAAGCCCGACGGCTTTAGCCGGCATGCCCAGAATAAAAAATTCAAATAAATTTAGGAGTTCGTATGAAAAAGGTAGTTTTGGCGACTGTTTTTGCGTTTGCGGCGGCAATTTTTGCGGGTTGCAAGGCAAAGGGGGCGGATTTGGTTTTTGGTGATTGGAATTTAATTCAATATAATATAGAAGAAAATGCGGTTGATTTTTCAAAGGCTTCGGTTTCGTTTGCGGCGGATGGAAACGGGATTAAAGTTTCTGGTTTTTCGGGCGTGAATCGTTTTTCTGGTTTGTGCAAAATTGATGGAAAAAAATTTACTGCTGGCGATGGTTTTGTAACAACAAGAATGGCTGGTCGCAAGGAAGATATGGAATTTGAACGTTCATTCTTGAAATCTTTGTCTGGGGCTGACGGCGTGGAAGTGAAATCTGAAGGCGAGAAGAAGTTTTTGCACATTTTTAATTCTGCTGAAAAGTCTGAGATGGTTTTTGCGCGGGCTTCTTTGAAAGATTCTGAATGGGTTTTGACTTCTATTTTAAAGGGCGATGGCGTTGTTAGCATAAATGTTGAGGAAAATGAGCTTCCTACGCTTAAATTTACAGAAGAAGGAAAGGCGGCTGGTTTTTCGGGCGTGAATTATTACACGATGGGTTATTCGCTTGATGAAAACGGCAAAAAACTTTCGTTTACGCTGGGAGCTTCTACTTTGATGGCTTCTGGAAATCCGGAGGCGATGGAGCTTGAGAGACAGTTTTTTGTAAATATTGACCAGGCGGATTCTTATTCAGTTTCTGGCGATAATCTTACAATCCGGTCAAAAGATGGAAAAATTCTTTTGCAGTTTGTAAAAAAGCCTGCTGACGAAAAATAATTTTTGCAGGCTACGGATTTGTGTCTTTGGTCGGCAGTAATTTTATAAATGTGGTCATTTCGACTTAGTTTAATGACCACATTTTTTTTGTAATTTTGTAAATCAGAAGTTTGCGGAACTCGGCATAAAGTTAATGTCGAGTTTTTTTTTTATTTTTGCTATACTCATTTTATGATTCAGATTTTTGGAACAACGAAAAATTTTGACACAAAAAAGGCGCAGATGTGGTTCAAGGAGCGGCGGATTTCTTTTCAGTTTATTGATTTGAAGGAAAAAACTATGAGTCGCGGTGAATTTGAAAGCGTTGTTGATTCGGTTGCTCGCGCGGTTGGTTCACGTGCGGATGCAGTTGAGCGTTTGACAGATAAAAATTCAAAGGATTATGCTTCCATTGCATATCTTGATGACGCGGACAAAGAAGAAAAGCTTTTTGAAAATCAATTTTTGATGAAGCTTCCGGTTTGCCGCAACGGAAAAAACGCCGCAACTTGCGGATTAGACACAAAGATTTGGGAAAATTGGAAGTAATAAACTTTTTGCCCAGGAAATCCAAAAAGGAGTCTATCAACTGATGAAAATTATACATTGTGCTGACATTCACGCTGATTCTAAAATGGGAACGCATTTTACAAAAGAGCAGGCGGAACTCCGGCGGAACGAGATTGTTGATTCTTTTGCGAAAATGGTTGAGTTTGCAAGGGAAAACGGCGTAAAAGCGGTAATTATTGCGGGCGATTTGTTTGACACAAAGGAAAATCAGCAGAAAAAAATCAAACAGCGGATTTTTTATATCATTGAGCAGAATCCTGGAATTGATTTTTTGTATCTTCGCGGAAACCATGATGAGGACGTTGATTTTTTTGAAGAAAAACCGGTTCCGAATTTAAAGCGTTTTTCAAAATCAAAATGGCAAAAATATTCTTATGAAAATGTCGATATTTATGGCCGGGAATTTTCCTCTTCAATTCCGTTGGCGGCTTACAGCAAGCTGAATCCTGATCCAGCCTGCGTGAATATCGTTGTTCTGCACGGTCAGATTGCTGAATACAAACCAAAAGATGACGCTCCAGCGATTTCCCTGCCAAAATTGACGAATAAAAACATTGACTACATTGCTTTGGGGCACATCCACGATTTTAAAATTGAAAAACTTGATAACCGCTGCTCCTGGTGCTATTCGGGCTGCCTTGAAGGGCGCGGCTTTGACGAATGTGGAAAAAAAGGCTTTGTTCTGCTTGATGTCCAGAATAATAAGGTTGAGGCGAAATTTGTTCCGGTTTCAAAAAGAGTTGTTCACGAAATTCCTGTGAAACTTTCCGGTGCGCAGAATTTTTCTGAAATCATGAAAAAAATAACGGATTCGCTTGCTGGAATTTCTTCCAAGGATATTGTTCAGGTTGATTTGACCGGCGAACTTTCTGAGGAAACGGAAATCGAGCCGGAATCTTATCAGTCGGCTTTGGCTTCTGATTATTTTTATGTGCGAGTAAAAGACAAGACTGAAACAAAAATCGATTACACAAAATACGAAAAAGATGTTTCGCTGAAAGGGGAATTTATCCGGCTTGTAAAAAATCAGCAGAATCTTTCTGAAGAGCAAAAAATCAAGATTATTATGACCGGCATAAAAGCGTTGGCGGGGAGATTGCAGTAATGGAAATCGTAAAAATTCACATAAATAATTTTGGAAAATTCCACAATGTTGATATAGATTTGAAAAAAGGCGTAAATTCTTTTGTTTATGAAAACGGATGGGGAAAAACAACTCTTTCAGTTTTTATAAAATCGATGTTTTACGGAATGGAATACACAACTTCAAAAGATGCCGAAAAAAATGAAAAGCTGAAATATTCTCCGTGGCAGGGCGGCGTTTACGGCGGAAGTATGATTTTTTGTCACAACGGAAAAGAATATTTAGTGAACAGAACTTTTGGGCTTAAAAAAAATGAGGACACATTTGAGCTGCGCGATTTAAAGACGAACAAAATTTCTAATGATTTTTCGGAAGATTTGGGAACTGAAATTTTTGGAATCAACCGGGATTCTTATGCGAGAAGCGTTTTTGTAACGTTAAAAGATTCTCCAGTCGGTTCGGCGGACATTACCGCAAAGCTGAACAATCTTGTGGAAAGCGGCGATATTTCCAATTTTGAGGAAGCGGCGGCAATTCTTGAAAAAAAATCGAAGGAGCTGCAGGGAAGGAACAAGGGAACAGGCGAGATTCCGGCCATCCAGCAAAAAATTGACGCAAATAGGAATTATATAGAAGAAATTGATTCAAAATTGAAAGAAAACGCAACTTATGAAGAAAAAGTTTCTGTGATTCAAAAAGAAATTCTTGAGCTAAAAAAACAGCAGGAATCTGTTGCGGCTCAAATTTCTGTATGCGCAAAATTTGAAGGCAAAACAAGATACGAGCAGCTGAAAAATGATTTAAAAAAATCAGAAAATGAAAAAAAATCTCTCTGCGATTTTTTTAATGGGCAAATTCCAAGCGAAGAAATTGTAAAAAAAATCGATTTGATTTCAAACAATTATACAACGATTGAGTCGAACATAAAAAATCAGTCTGCAAGCCAATCTGAAAAAGATTCTTACGAAGCCTTGAAAAATTATTTTGCCGGCGATATTCCTTCAAAGTCTCAGATTGAGGAATGTCTAAAAACTGACAATGAATACAAAAATTTTAAACAGGCTGAAAGCGCAAAAAAACTGACTCAGGCGGAATCCGCGGAATTTAATTCTTTGAGCCAAAAATACAAAAATTCAGATGTTTCAAAGGAAAAAATCGACGGCTGCATTTCTGATATTACAAAAGTTCAGCAGGAAATAAATAAAATTAACGAGCTAAAAAATGAGCTTTTGGAAAAAGAAAACGAGTTGAATACGCTTTTGCAGCAAAAACAGAAAAATCCTAAAAAAGTTGTGTTTGCCACGGTTGGATTTTTGGGCTTGGCGGCTGGAATTTTTGGATTTGTTCTGAACAACATAATTATTGGGCTTTCTGGAGTCGTGGTTTTTCTTCTTTTTATGATTTTGGCGATTGTTTTAAAAGGGAAAAAGCAGGATTTTTCAGAATTCAAGGAAAAAATTTCAAATCTGAAAAAGGAAATTCTTGAAAAGCAGAGCCACGCGCAGAACTTGGAAGCCGCGTACAGAAATTTCATCAAAAAATATTCTGAAAACGAGCCTTCTGAAATTGGCGCGCTCACAAAAATCAGCACGGAATTCAGCAATTATTCGCGACTTTTGCAAAAAGAAAACGAATACAAAAATTGGCTGAACTCGCAAAAAATCACGCCGGAAGAATATGAGACAAAAATCCGAGCTTTCACAAAACGCTACTGCAAGACGGAAAAAATTTCTTCTGTGCCTGCGGACATCCAGATTTTGAACGAAAAACTTGCAAAACTTGAAGAGCTTAAAAAGAAAATCAACGCCGATTCTGAAAATTTAAAAATTCAAAGCGAGAAAAAAAGTCGGCTGGATGCGATTCTTTCTCAATACAAGACTGAAAAAACTTTGAGCTATGCGAATCAGGTTCTGCAGATTCACAGCAAACTTACGGAAATAAAAAACATTGAAAATCAGATTCTTTCCGAAAAAAAGAAAATTGAGCTTTTTGAAAGCGACCCGAACAACAAAATCGAATCTTTTGAAAATCTTGCAAAACCAGAAAAATCGGTTGATGTTCTGCAGAATGAACTTTCCGCCGTTTCTGAAAAAATTTCTTCCAAGAACAAAATTTTATCCGACTATCAGAAAATAATCAGCGATAATCTTGCCGACACTGAAAAAAAAGGCGACGTTGAAACCGAAATTGAGCGGCTTACGCTTGAAAAACACGAAAAATCCGCCGAATACGAAATTTTTTCAAAAACTTTGGAACTGCTCCAGAAAGCCAAGGAAAATCTTGACGCAAATTACAGCGATCCAATGAAAAAAGGCTTTGAAAAATACGTGAAAATGCTCGGCTCTTCCGTAAATCTGATTATAAACACTGATTTGGAAGTTTTGCTTGATGACAACGGAAAAACGCATAAGAGCAATTTTCTTAGCGACGGCTACAAGGACATGGTGAATTTTTGCTCCCGGATGGCACTTGTGGATGCGCTTTTTGAAAATATCAAGCCGCCAATTATTTTGGATGATCCGTTTGTAAATCTTGATGATGAAAAAATTCCGAATGCGCTGCAACTTGTAAAAGAAATCGCAAAAGAAAATCAGGTGATTTATTTTGCATGCCATAAAAGCAGGGCGGTGTAGCTGTTTTTTGCTCAGTCGCGATGAATGAATAAAATTTCTTCATTATTTTTTGAAAAATTCCACGAATGCTTTTGCACTTGGGCTTAAATTCGCGGATTTTTTCCAGGCAAGGACTGAAGTCATCGGGTTGGCTTTTTCAAACGGAACGAATGAAAGTCCGTCGTAGCAGTAGATTTTTTCAACAGTGATTGCGGCGGCGTTCTGGAGTTTTACAAGGTGCGTTACATTTCCCGGCAGGTTGTAAGTTCCGGCGACCGTGATTTTTTCGGCGCAGTCTGAAAGCCATGCGGAAACTTCGCTTCTCATTGTTGTTCGCCACGGAAGATAAAGCGGAATCATTGTCAAATCCTGTGGCGTTATGGAACTTTTTGCGGCAAGAGGATTATCGTTCCGCACAAGAATTCCCCAGTGTTCAACCGTTTTTATGCGCACAAAATCGTAGTGGAGAATCTCAACTGGCTCGCTCATCAGGCCAAAGTCCAGAATTCCTTGGTCAAGGCGGAATTTTATGTCATCGGCAATCGCACTGTAGATTCTGAAAGTGACTTTCGGATTCAGCTTTTTGAATTCCGCAAGTTTTTCGGCAAGTTCCATCATTCCCATATTTTCGCCGCAACCGAACGCAAGCTCACCCGAAATCTCATCACTGCCCTCGGTAAATTCCCGCCGGATCTTGTCTTCCAGCGAAAGCATTTCCTCCGCCCGCCGCTTTAAAAGAAGCCCCGCGTCCGTAAGAACAATGCAGTGGCTCGACCGCACAAAAAGCGGCTGCCCAAGTTCGTCCTCAAGTTGCGCAATCTGGCGTGAAAGGGCAGGCTGGCTGACATTCAGCGACATTGCCGCCTTGGTGAAATTTTCCTCCCTCGCAACCGCTAAAAAATACCGCAAGATTCTAAGTTCCATTTTTCAAATATACAACGCATTTTTCTGCTTCGCAAGGTTTATTCAGTTTTTGGATATGCGGATTACAGGGAGAAAACAAATGTATTTCAAATAAAGTAAGGAAAACATCTGCCGTAAACAAAACTGATACCGAGCAAAAGAAAGTTTTATTATACATTTTTTTGCGGAGAATTATATTTGTTATATAATTTATGTGTGTGCTGTTAAGATTTGTGCAAATTTTGCTTTGCAAAAACTCGTGAAGCAAAACGTAGTTTTGCGGCGTGAGCAGAGGGTGCAAAGCAGACGGTGCGAACGCGCATTAGGGATTGGAAGGGTGAGCGCATTTTGAAAAAATGCGCGAAAACAAACGCTTGCGTTTGGTCGGAGGCGGAAGCCGTAGCCCTGAAAAGCCCGACGGTCGCGGCGGTTGAGCGTGTCGAAACCAGAGCGACCGGAACGCTCAAAAATATATTATATAATAGAAGAAACTTTTGATTTTGGAGGAAATATGGATTTTGTTACATTGAACAACGGAGTAAAAATGCCAATGCTGGGCTTCGGCGTGTTTCAGGTGCCGGACGGAAAAGTTACTGAGCAGGCGGTTTATGACGCGATTTGCGCGGGCTACAGGCTGATTGACACGGCGGCGGCTTACAAGAATGAGGAATCGGTTGAGCGAGCGATTGCTCGTGCGGTTTCTGACGGAATTGTGAAGCGCGAGGAGCTTTTTGTTACCACGAAGCTTTGGGTTCAGGATTTTGGCTACGAGAATGCGAAAAAGGCGTTTGCCCTTTCGCTCAAAAAACTGGGGCTTGAGTACATTGACCTTTATCTTTTTCACCAGCCGTTCGGCGACTATTACGGCTCTTACCGCGCGATGATTGAATTGTACATTGAATTGTACAAGGAAGGAAAAATCCGGGCAGTCGGCGTGAGCAATATGTATCCTGACCGGCTTGCAGACCTTTGCGAGAATTTTGACGTGATTCCGGCGGTGAATCAGGTGGAGCTTCATCCGTTCTTCCAGCAGCCTGCCGCGCTTGAAAATATGAAGAATTACGGCGTTGTGCCAGAGGCGTGGGGACCTTTTGCGGAAGGCAAGCACGACATTTTCAAGAATCCTGTTTTGGCGGAGATTGCCGCTAGCCACGGAAAAACTGTTGCGCAGGTGATTTTGCGGTGGAACATTCAGCGTGGAGTTGTTGTGATTCCAAAGTCCATTCACAAGGAGCGAATCGAGGAAAACTTTGGCGTGTGGGATTTTGAGCTTTCCGCGGACGACATGAAGAAAATCTCAACGCTCGACATCGGCCACAGCAAAATCGTGAACCATTCCGACCCGGCGTTTGTAAAAATGATAAACGGCTGGAAAATCCACGAGTAGGAAAGGCGATTTGTAATTCGTAATGAATAATGCGCAATTTTTTTGCGTGTTGCGCGAGATTTCGTAAGAAAACTTGGTAGAGAACCGTAGGTTTTCGGAACTTCCAGCGACGGTCTGCATTTCACTTCGTTTCATTCCGCCCGTCGCCGTCGGGCGTTCCAGCCTTCGCTCACGCTCATTCCAAAATGTTGCTTTCGGCAATCTCAATCAACATTTTGGAACTTCGGGCTTCCATACCCTAAGCCATTGTTGTGGTGGTTGAGCCCGTCGAAACCACCATATATATATTCAATAACTCACAAAATTTGTCATTGCCATGCTTGCCTCAATAATCTGCTGAAACACCAGATTAATCACATAACTGTTTGACGTAAGCGTTTTTCTGTAGTATATTGAAATAAAGGAAATGCCCGATTTCTGTCGGTCGTCTCCACATTTATACGATGAAGCCGCTCAATGTGTCGAAAACGAATGGGCGGCTTTACTTTTTAACTCTTCTTATTTTTAAGGTAAGAAAGGGGTGCGATAACTGCACTTGCAACAGCAGCGATGCAGTTGATAATTGCTGCCACTGCCAAAACAAGCTCTAAAGTCATACGCAAGTCCTTCCGGCTTTCAAGATTCCAGCAAGCTGGTTTTAGTTCGGGAGACGCCGCCTTAGAAATCAGGCATTTCCAATAAAATTATTATAGCATATTTTATTACTACTGTATATATGTAAAGTTTAGCAAATTGGTGTCATATGTTTTTCTTTTTCTGTCATTGTCGTACTTGATACTTCGTCATCCTCCGGCTTGACCGGAGGATCTCTTGTACAATTATGAAATAATAGATTGCCCGATCACGCCAGGCAATGACAAAGGAATGCAAGTGCAAGAATGCCACAAAACAACGTGGTGGTTGAGCCCGTCGAAACCACCATATTCAATAACTCATTTCGGTAAGCTCAATGAGCACTTTTTCCAAAAATTCCTATATAAAACAAAAAATTTGCTTAAGATAGCGTCAATGTTTTTGTTCAGAAGTTTGGGTTGCAAACTTTGTGATTAACTGCATATTCTCATTTCGTTGTGAATATGCTTAAAAGGTCAAATCGGAAATTGATATTTTCTCATTGAACTTTTATAATGATAAAAAACATACTAAATAAAATCAAAAAGTGCGGCGCAAACCAAATCCGCATTTTTTACAGGAGAAAGCGATGAAATTTTGTAACAAGCTCTTTACCCCCCCCCACCTAATTTTTACATTACTTTTAGCATTAGCGGTGTTAACCGGCTGCCAAGTTGAAAGCGACGATGACGAAAAAGCAATTTACACTGTAACATACAACGCAAACGGCGGAAGTGGCGAGATGAAAGCCCAGACCGCCGAAGAAGGCGCGGAAATCACTCTTACTGCAAATGCGTTTACCAGAGAAGGCTATACATTCTCCGGCTGGAACACGGCGTCGGATGGAAAAGGCACAGACTATGCGGACAAATCAACAATCAAACTTACTGCGGAGACAATCCTTTACGCAAAGTGGACGATAACAGTAAACAGCGTTTCCGAAGCAATCAAAAATATTCCTGCGGACGGCAATGTGCATACAGTCGCACTTGCTGGTGAAATTTCCGAAGATATAATCACGGCAATCCGTGACGCACTAATTGCAAAGCCTGAAATAAAAGTGAATCTTGACATAAATGGCACGACCGGGCTTACTGAAATTCCTGACTGGGCGTTCTTTGATGAGACTGAATTTGTTGCATGTGAGGCACTTGCTGGAATCGTGTTGCCGGAAGGCATTGAATCCATCAGTGAATATGCATTCTGGCAATGTCCGAATCTTACCAACATTGTAATTCTGGACAGTGTAAAGATAATAGGCGATGCTTCATTCCAAAGTAGCGGTCTTGCAAGCATAAAATTCGGAAGCGGACTTGAATCAATAGGCAAATGGGCTTTCCAAGTGTGCAATTCCCTTACAAAGATAACCGTTCCGGGCAGTGTCAAGACAATTGTGTATGGGGCTTTCAATTCCTGTGCTAATCTTGAGGAAGCCGTGCTGGAGGAAGGAGTGCAGACTATAGGAGAAGCCGCTTTCGCTAGTTGCCCAAAACTTGCGACAGTAACAATTCCCAAGATTACAACATTTATTGAAAAAGGAGCATTTTATTATACAGGTTTGCAGACCGTGAACTACGGCGGCACAACGGCGGAATGGAAAGCCTTTGCTGCGGAAAAAGTCGGCACTTCAAATGATGTCCTTCTGAATGCCACAATCATCTGTACTGACGGTTCGCTTAACACGGACGCTGCTTCCGTAATCAAACGGCTTGGGGAAGGCGAGCATACGGTTACCGTTACCGGCGAGATTTCTGCAGAATATCTTGCGGAAATAGCAGATGCAATCAAAGGGAATGGCAACAGAGGTACAAAAATTATCCTTGATATGAGCGGCACAACAGGGCTTGAGTCGATTCCTGAAATGACTTTATACAGTAACTTGGGTCTTGCTGGAATCGTTCTGCCACAGAGCGTCATCTCGATAGAAAAAAATGCTTTTCTAACCTGTGCAGAACTTAAAAGCGTAGAAATCGGCAGTGGAGTTACAAAGATAGGTGATTTGGCTTTTTACGGCACAGCCCTTACGAGCATAGAGATACCGGACAGCGTCACTTCTGTTGGTGAGCAAAGCTTTCAAGCTTGTGAATCCCTAAAGGATGTAACACTCGGAAAAGGTCTTGCTTCTATAAGTAGTTCTATGTTCTCTGGTTGTTCCGCTTTGGAGAAGATTGTGATTCCTGCTGAAGTCGAATCTATCGAACCTTATGCTTTTGACGGCTGCACCAGCTTTGCCGATGTGTATTATGGCGGAACAGCCACAGAATGGAACGTCCTCAAGAATGATGGAAAAATCAACAGCACGGGCAACGGCGCACTGTTTAACGCAACAATCCACTGTACTGATGGCGACATATAATACCGACAACAAGCGAGTAAGAGAGATTGCTGACCGAGTTTGCTACGCAAACATCGCATATCAAGCCGAGCAATGACAGTAAAAAAACGAGCGAGGAGCGTGAAAATTCCTAGCTTTCTTTGTTATTGTTGGGAATGAAAAAACGCCGTGTCATTGTCGGGCTTGATGCGACAATCTCCTGCAACAGATTTCCAAGTCAAGCCCGAAGATGACATAAAACCGCGCAAGGGAATGACAGTAAAGAGAATCCGGGCAATAACAGTAAACTAAGTCGTGATGGTTGAGCAAGCCAAAAATTAAAGTTTTTGGTTATGTCGAAACCGCCACAACTATCCATCTTTTGAATCTATTGTGATAAACTCTAGCAGAATTTGTGATAATTTTATATTGCAAAGACACGAGGCAAGGTGGGCGACGCTTCCGATGCCGGTTTATACTTTTCTTGAAAGCTACGATTTTTCCAGCAAAACGGTGATTTCATTTTCGAGCCACGGCAGAACAATGTACGGCGACAGCGTTAGCGACTTTTCAAAGCATTTGTCAAAAAGCTAAGAGGGGCTTCCATTCGAATTTTTCTATTCTGGCGGCCGAGACTTGAACTCAAGAATCGATGAATGGCTGAAATCAAGCGGACTGTGAGCTAAGGTTCTGCAACTTTCAGGCTTCCGAAATCCGGCTGGATAAAATATGTTGTCTGCATTGTTCGGAATCCTGAAAATTTTGCATATTGCCATAGGTGCGGAATCAGATTTTCGTTGTAGTTCTTGAACTGGGCTTTTATGAAAGTGGAATCGATTTCGTTCTTTTTGTTTTTTTCAGAGTTTGCGGCAAAGCTGATTTCGCTGTTGTTTCTGCAATCGCTTGCGTTCAAAATGATTCTGTTTCGTTCCAAAATCCGGGTGATTGAGTTCTGAGGCGGAAGCGCGTTGCTTTTTTTGATGTCGCATTGCGGGCAGCTCAGAACGAAATTCCAAAGCTTATCTTCCTTTACAAAACTCCACGGAATAAAATGGTCAACGTGGATTTTTCCTGAAAGTTTTTTCCGCAGTAGAAGCAGTTGCATTCCTCGAATTCCGAAAAAAGAATGTTGCGGTAGATTTCAAGCGGAGTCCTTTCCGGAAGCGAAAGCTCCAGTTTTGAAAGAAGGTGAAACAGCACATTTTCCTCGTTGATTTTCTCAAGGAATTTTGCCCAAGCGTAGTAATTCAGTTTTTCAAGCTCGGTTTTATATTTCAGAAGAAATTCGTAAGCACTCTGCGAAACCGTGATGGAATTTCCGTCCTGGTCAAAGCCGTAGAGTTTTCCGTCTAAATCACCGTACAGCGCACCGAGAACATATTTTTTACATTCTGCCTGAACCTTTTGAGTCAGTTGCGTTCTTGTATTTTCTTCGATAGAAGCGAATTCAAGATTTTCAAGAACCGGATTTATTTTTATAGCCTCACCGAATATCTGCTCGATTTTTGAAGTTTTTCCTTCAGCCGTCGGTTTTTGCTGATGAAGATGATATTTTACAACAAGATTCCAAAAGCTTTCGGCGAATTTTGCGAACAGGTCAGAATAAGAAATCAGCTGCCCATTTTCGCTCGGTGTGTTGTTCAGAAGATTGTCCAGAATTGATTTTAAAAGAGCGAACTTGTAGGTTGAAGTTTTGTGGCAGCTTTCAGAAAAAACAAAGTTGAACAGACTCCAATATTCATCATCAGAAAGCGAGGAAAAGTTCAATTCGCCAGATTTTGAATTCCACGCCATTTTATTGTCCAGAAAAACGGTCCTTTTTTCTAACCAGTTTTTTATTTCATCTTTTGAAAGTGATGAGTCGGCAACTTTTAGTCCAAAGTCTATGAGTTCTTTTTGGGTATATGAAATTTTTACATTGTTTAGTGCCAAAAAGACAAGCATGATATGAACACCGATTCTTTTGTTACCGTCCAAAAAAGGATGATTTTTTATGATTGAATATGATAACTGCGCTGCTTTGTCCGAAATTTCAGGATACAGTTCTTTTGTGTCAAAAGTTTGAAAAGGCGAATTTAAGGCAGAATCAAGAAGATTTTCATCACGAACACCATCAATTCCGCCAGTTTCTTTTATCAGAGAAGTATGAATTCTTAAAACCTGTTCTTTTGGAATTAAAATCATTTTGCAAGTTCTCTATATGCTTCAAGATTTTGTTTTATAAGGGCATCTGAAATTTTCTGTACATCTTCATCGGAAGCAAAAGTGTATGTTGGATTTTCTTCATCAAGAACTGTAATTATAACTTTTTTGCCGTTGAATTTTTCAAGAGAATTATCCGATGCACGAACAACATTTCCCTGAACATAACCAGTTGTTGCAAACATAAACGCCTCCATTTTGAACTGAAACAATCTTTAGAATTATATCATATTTTTTGAATCCTGTTAATTTTCAGTTGAAAATAGCCTTGCGTAAAGCCGCGTTTATTTTTGTCTGGTAGCCTTTTCCAAGTCTTTTGAATGCTTCAATGACATCTGCGTCAAGTTTCAGTGTAATCTGCTGTTTTTTAGGCTTATAGTATGCCGGATTTGCTGGAACGAACTCTGAAAGTTCCTTTTTTGACAATTTTGGAGCGTCTTCATAGTTTATTTCGTGATTTTTTGCGGCTTCAACTTCTTTTAGTGTGTCAAATGTTGGCTGGTCGCCAATCTTGATTTCTTTTTTTACTATTTCCATAATAAAGCCTCCTTTCTTCTGCATCCGCCAACCGTGCCGAAATAATTCGATATGTGTCGAGCCTTTCTGTATAAACAACGAACAGAACATCTCCGACTTTTCCGATTGTCTGGAAAGAATCTTCTTCACGGATATTGTTTTCCGAGCGGTCGTAGCGTTCAAGTCTGAATGGATCAGCAAAAACATAGCTTGCTGTCTCAAAGCTTATGTGATGTTTTTGCTTATTCTGCTGATTTTTGTTTTCATCCCACTCGACATTCATATAAAAAGTATATACTGAAAAGTAGTTACTGTAAATAAAAATTTCTGTCCTAAAAATCGACGGCTAAAAATGACTGAACCTGTCCCGTAGTCCTTCATTCCCCTTCATACATTTCCTAGAAAATTTCTCCAGAACGATGATATAATACAAAAATGCTTATCTTCGTTGGAAGTTCAGTTGCATTTGTAATATTTTTTTCTCTTATAATTCTTTTTGTCTATAGAAAAAAGGCTTCAAGAAAATTTCTTCAGAAAACAATTTTTTTTCGGGAGCAGATAAAGGCGTTTTTTGCGGAGTTTGATTTTCTTTTAAAGCAGGTTGTAACAAAAGAGCAGGAAGATGAGTTCACAGCAAAATGGCAGGAGCTTTATTCTGAACTTGTCAGATACAGTATTCCTAAGAAGAATGTGGCGTTTTCAGAAATCAATCACTTCAAGGAAACTTATAAAAATCTTCGCAGCATTATTTTGCAGTCAAATGCAGAAATAAAACGCAAAGAAGAAGTCAAAAATCTTGCTCAAAAAATATCTGATTTTTTCAATGATTTATTCGAACTTACTGAAAATTATGTTGCCCATTCCGCGGAACTTCAATTTGTAAAAAACTGGGAGCCACTTTTTTTTGAGTCAAATCATGCGGACGTTCACAATGAAGATGAGGAATTTTCAGAAGTTGAGCGTTTTAAAACTGTTTTCAATTTGCTGCACGATTATTTTGAAAATGCAAATCAGCAGTTTATTCAAAATGAATCTTTAAAATATGATGAGCTGTTTTCAAATGTTGACGGAAAAAGTCTGGATTTTCAGCAGCGGACGGCGGTTATTACTGATGAGGACAGAATTTTGGTTCTGGCTGGAGCTGGAAGCGGAAAAACGCTTACAATTGCGGCAAAGGTAAAATATCTTTGCGAAGTAAAAAACATAAGTCCGAATGAAATTCTTCTTGTTTCGTTCACAAAAAAATCCGCGCAGGAAATGACAGAACGAATTCAGGAAAAGATTGGAATAAATGCGGAGGCAACGACCTTTCACAAGCTCGGTCTTGAAATAATCAAAAATACAATCGGCAGGCGGCCGGAAGTTTTGGATGAAAATGTTCTTGGCGATTTCATTCACAATTTTTTTGAGAATGAACTTTTGAATCATCCTGAACTTATAAAAAATCTTACAGAATATTTTACTTACTTTCTGGAAATTCCTGAAAATATGGAAGAATATTCTTCGCTTGGAGAATTGTATGAAGAAGAAAAAACTGCCGACCTTGAAACATTAAAATCAAAATATGACCGGGAAAAATATATCCGCGAAACTGGAGCAGAAAGGTCAAAGGCATTAAGGACGCTGAACAACGAGCAGGTAAAAAGCATTGAGGAAACAAAAATCGCCAATTTTCTTTTTATGCACGGAATAAAATATGAATACGAAAAACTCTATCCGTTTGAAAGTGATGACCCGAAAAGAAAAGCGTACAGACCGGATTTTTATCTTTGCGATTACGACATTTATCTGGAGCATTTTGGCATATCAAAAGATTTTACAGTTCCTTGGCTTTCGCCTATTGAAGAAAAAAAGTATCTTGACGGAATTTTATGGAAGCGTGATTTTCATAAGGAAAACGGCACAAAGCTTATTGAAACTTATTCGTACTACAGCTCGGAAGGAATTCTGCTAAAAAAACTTGAGGAGCTTCTTGCCGAAAATAATGTTGAATTTAAGCCGCGCGATTTTACAGATATTTTCAACACAGTTTATGCAAGCAAGAGCAACAAGTATTTTAGCGAATTTATAAAGCTCTGCTGCACTTTTATAACTCTTTTTAAGTCGAACAATTACAAAACCGACGAAATTGAAAATTTGCGCTTGAAATATCTTTCACAAGAAAAAAATGAATTCCTTTGCCAGCGTACAAATCTTTTCCTTGATATAATAAAAATTCTTTTGGAAGAATATCAGAATTATCTTCACAAAAATAATGCCATTGATTTTTCTGATATGATAAACAATGCCGCCGAGCTGGTTTCTGCCGGATGCAATATTCTTCCATATAAATATGTGATTGTCGATGAATATCAGGATATTTCAAAATCAAGGTTCAATTTTTTAAAGGCGATTGCGGACAGAACTGGAGCGAAATTCTTTTGTGTTGGCGATGACTGGCAGTCGATTTACCGTTTTGCCGGAAGCGATATTTCTTTGTTTACGGATTTTGAAAAATATTTTGGCTATACAAAGATTTTACGGATTGAAAAGACTTACCGCAATTCACAGCAACTGATAAACGAGGCTTCAAATTTTGTCCTTAAAAATCCTATGCAGCTGAAAAAGAATTTGCGCTCAGACAAGAATCTTGATTATCCGCTTGTGTTTTGGGGATTTGATGATGACCCAAGAAAATCCTTGCAGCAGATGATAAATAAAATAGCCCTGGATTTTGGAGTAAATTCTTCTGTTTTGCTTTTGGGGCGCACAAACTACGATTTGGAGATTGCAAAGAAAACCGGACTTTTCAGAATATTTTATAAAGACAGAAAAGAAAAACTTGAATACATTCCGATTCCTGAACTTCAGATTGATTTTATGTCGGTACATAAATCAAAAGGACTTGAGGCGGACAATGTGATTCTTTTGAACTTTAAGAATGACAAACTCGGATTCCCGAATCAAATTGCAGATGACAAGGTTTTGAATCTTGTTCTTACAAATGCGGAAAACTTTAAGTTTGCAGAGGAAAGCCGCCTTTTTTATGTTGCAATTACCCGCACAAAGAACAGGACATTTATTCTTACGGATAACAGAAATCCTTCCCCGTTTTTGAAGGAATTTTCAGTTTCCAATTCAGTGTGTTTTATTTCTGTAAGGCAATCTTTAAATGAAGGTCAGGAAAAATGCCCGCTTTGCAAAACTGGAAATCTCTTAAAAGTTGAGCACAACGGAAAATCTTTTGTCGGATGCTCGAATTTTCCAAGATGCAAATATTCTGTCCATGACGCAACAGTTTTATCAAATCCAAAAAAATGTCCTAGCTGCGGCGGATTCCTGATAAAAAGAAAAAGCAAGAAAAATGGACATTGGTTCATCGGCTGCACAAATTACCCTTACTGCGAATACACAGAACAGATACAAAAAGAATAAAGGTTGGTAAATGTCAGACCTCTTAATCTCGGCACCAACGGATATGATTATCCTGTATGGAAGGCCCTTTTTCTTTTGGAATCGATTTAAGTAAGATTAAGCTGGATTTTTCAAGAATCATAAGGCTCCTGCCAAACGTTATGTCTGCATTGATTTTGAAATGGCAGAGTTCACCGCAGTTCAGAGAGGTTTTGTTCCTGTGGTAAACGGCGAAGTAATTCAGTTTTGCTCGGTTATGCTGGATGAAAACTACGACAGACATGCTCAGCGAATTCAGTTCTTATGTAAAGCCTGTATTCAGTTCTGTTACCACAATAATCAATCAGTTTTGGGCAGAACTTGAAGCAAAAAGAAAGCACCGATATGATTTGTTTGGAACCCTCCATGACTTTGTAGATTTGCGGAATATCTTCGGAAAGCTTGTTTCTTCTAAGACATCAGTCGGTCTTGAAACTGCAATGAGACTACTTCAGATGGATTTTAATGGACAGGTTCATACATCTTTGAGTGATTCATATAACACAGCCCGCATTCTTCATAAGCTTTTCTGTACGGAAAGCCTCGACCTCGATTTTGAATACATCAATCCATCAAAAGAAACTCTGGTAAACAAAAAGTGCTTAATTTGGTTATTCCAACAATGCAGAAGAGCCGGAATCAGATGATTATTCCTACGAAGAGGCGGCTGATATGGGTAATCAAGATGCTATGGATGAGATGCACGGTGAGTTTGGGGAAGTGGAGCGGTAATGATAAAGACAAAACCGGAATATAGAACTCAGGCATAAAAATTAGAGAAGAATAAATTCGCTAAGATCCATTTCCAGGGAATGATTGATGATTTTGAAGACTGAGGCCAAAATTGGAATGGTTAGACCGAATTAAGGCTGGTTCAATATAAAAAAAATATTTGCATTTCGTGATGTTTTTTCACCTTAAAACTCATAAGTGAGCTATAATATAGGCTAGAGAAAACACTATGAATGTAGATTATAAGAAGCTATGGAAGCTATTAATTGATAAGGACATGAAAAAAAAGGACTTAATATCTGTAGCTGGAATTTCCTCAAATGTTCTGGCCAAGATGAATAAAGGCGAATTTGTCTCTATGGAAAGCATTCAAAAAGTATGTAAGGCCTTGGAATGCGATGTTGGCGATATTTGTGTAGTGAATGACATTGAGGAAAAAGATTAAAAATGCGAAACAAGATTTATGTAACAAAGGAAATGCCTCATGAACAGCAGGACCAATGTTGCACTATTGATGTTGGAAAAGTTCTTGCAAATGAATATAAAAAGAATCCATCGGATTTTAAGAAAGAATCAAATTTTGATGCTTTTTGTTATTTCCGGCAGATAATTGATAGCGTAATAGAACCTAGTAAAACTAGAATAGTCTTTACGAATTTAGGAATCTTATTGGAAAAAGATTTTTCCTTAGATGTGCCTAAGTTCTTGCTGGAATATGCAAAGGACTATCAAGTTTTCGTTTTACAAGGCTCATTTAACATAATAGATGGAAATAAACTTTTCTGGAACATTGATAAACCAGAAAGCAAAATTGAATTTTCACAAGGTGTTATTGAGACCTTAAACTAATACAAGAGGGATTAAAATGAAGTATTCTGAATTAATTGACTTTGAACCACTTACAACTGTAATTAAACTTGCAGATGATAGTCAGGCTGAAAAAAGAAAGCACAATGTAGAAACTTATGTTTTTTCTGAGAAGATGGTAAATCTCCTTTCTGGTGTTGTTGTGCCAAACCTTGATACTAGTGGAAAGGTCACAGAACAGAAAGGTATCTCTGTTGTTGGTAGTTTTGGTACTGGTAAATCTCACCTTATGTCAGTAATTTCTTCTGTTGCAGAAGATGCTGACTTCTTACAGTATGTTCATAATGATAAAATTAAACAAGATTTTGAAGCTTTTGCCGGAAAATATAAAGTTCTTCGCTTTGAAGTTGGAACTACAAAACCTCTTTATGAACTTGTTTGCTATCGCATAGAAAACTTCCTTAATTCAATTAATGTAGATTTCCATTTTGATTCTGATTCTAAAGACACATATAAAGAGCAGCTTCAGCAGATGATGGCTGCATTTGAAGAAGTTTACCCTGATAAATATTTTCTTATCGTTATTGATGAGCTTTTGGAATATTTGCGCAGCCGTAGTGCTATGGAAGTAAACGGTGACCTTATGACATTACGCCAAATGGGTGAAATGTGTGATGGCTCTCGTTTTAAAGTAATCTATGGTGTTCAGGAACAGCTTTATCGTGATCCAATGCTTGCGCCAGCTGCTGATACATTAAACAAAGTACAGGCCCGTTTTGATGAAGTTCTTATTACAAAAGAAGATATTGCATTCGTTGTAAAGAATCGTCTTTTGAAAAAGACACCTGAACAGAAACAAAGAATTCGGGAACACTTAAATAAATTCTCACATCTCTTTGATGGACTTAATACAAATCTTAATGATTATGTAGAACTGTTCCCTGTTCATCCAAACTATATTGCTACATTCCAGCAGATAAAACATGGAAAAGATAAGCGTGAAATCTTAAAGATTTTGAGTTATCGCTTTGAAGATATGGCAAATCAGACCGTACCGGAAGATAATCCTGGACTTATTACTTATGACAGTTACTTTGAAGATTTGAAAAAAGATTCTTCTATGCTTTCAATTGCAGACGTTGCTGCAATTAATGACAAAATTGAAATCATTGATGAAAAAGTTAAAAATTATTTTGCATCAAAACCTGCTCTTAAAAGTAAAATGCCATTGGCACACCGAATTGCAAATGCATTAGCTATCCGTGCATTGTGTGATGATTTGGATAAACATCTTGGTGCAAACGCTTTTACATTAAAAGAAGACCTGTGTTATACAATCATGGGAATTGATGAACCGGACTTCTTGCAAGATACAATTGCAACTACAGCAAATAATCTTATTACTGCAACACAAGGACAATACGTTGTAAGAGATGACCAGTCAGAAGATTTTTATATTCGTACTGAAGGCGGCATAAATGTTGAACAGATTGTAAAAGACTATGCCGAATACATCAAAAAAGATTTAGCATATATAGACCAGAGCTTCTTTAATTTATTGAAGTTCTTGCTTGGTATTGAGGCAAACCCTTATAGAACTGGATTTAATATTTGGGATTATTCAATCGAATGGAAATCTACGAAGTCTTTCCGCTTAGGTTATATCTTCTTTGGTAATCCTAATGAGCGTTCTACAACAGAACCTATTCAGGAA
>CAVBXG010000030.1:9482-28552 GCA_963599585.1 bacterium | reverse complement strand
CTATGAATTTCAGTCTGTAAATCTTTGAAAAAATCCAAACTGAAAAAACACCTCCTAAAAGTCCACCATAAAAAACAAATCCACTTTTTGTAAAAATACCAGTAAAACCAAATGAATAAAAATATCGCTGCAATTTTGAAATATTTACAGTAAGATAAAAAATTTTACCACCAATTATTACTCCGGTTTCAACAAAAATCATAAGTCGAAAAACGTATTTTGCATCAATATGGATTTTATTAAAATCTAAATACAATATAATTGTACCGACCATAAAACCTGTCGCAACGCAAAGAACATACATTGGTACAATCACAGAAAAAATATGTAGTTCTGGAAACATTTTATTTTATTGCAACCAAAGATTCTTCTGATTTTTCCTGACACTGCTCTTCATCAACATCGAATTCACAGCCATTACAGCTACAATCAGAACTGCCACTTCCGCTATAGTGCGAACTATGGTTTCCACTTTTATGCGATGAATGAGAGCTATGAGAACGATGAGAAGAATGTGAACTGTGTTTTGCAAAATTTAAAAATCGTTCAGAATTATCAAATGCCTGTAAAATTATTTCATGAGAACCAGATTCATCCGCTGAAATTTCCCCATCATGTTCTTCTTTGTTATGAAAATCAGTCTGACTATCTGTTGTTTCATTATGAGTAAAATGAACTGTAGGAAGCAAGACTGCTAAAAAAGGAATCAATAATTTTGGAAATTTCACTTTGATATATCTCTCTTTTATTAAAATCGTATTTATTTTTCATTATAAATGTAAAATTGTCATTTATCAATACATGAATTTATACTTATAAAAATTCTTCAAAAACTTCCCCTTGTTGCTAAAAAACACACATCCCTATATAATAGAAAGAATCTAATATTTTTCGAGGTTGAAATGACTGGTTATCTAGGTGGAGTCCTTTCTTCGGGGCTTTCATTTGTGTTTATCATTTTTACGATAGGCGCATTAGGGTATCTTATTGGTGGCATTAAAATCAAAGGAATTGAACTGGGAACTGCCGGCGTTTTGCTTATTGCGCTTCTTTATGGCGTTCTTGTAAGTTATGTTCCAAATTTTAAGGTTCAGGGTGCGACAATTACTTTATGGGGAACTAGTATCAAAGGAAATTTTGGTATGGTTTCTAACATAGGAACTGCCCTTTTCGTTACGGCGGTTGGTCTTATTGCAGGTCCAAAATTTTTCAGAAGTTTTAATAAGAGCACATTTTCCTACATAATTCTTGGCATAATTGTTATTGCGATTGGAACTATTACAGCTGTAATTTTTGTAAAGTGCGACAAGAATCTTTCTCCAGAAATGGCGGTTGGTCTTCTTACGGGAGCTTTGACAAGTACACCAGGTTTGAGTGCGGCAAAAGAAGTTGCACAGAATGCTGACCAGACTGTTGCCGGATACGGAATCGCATATCTTTTTGGTGTTATGGGCGTTGTTCTTTTTGTTCAGATTGTTCCAAAAATCCTAAAAGTTGACATGCAGAAAGAAGTTGAAAACTTCAAGGCCGCAAATTCGATTCAAGTTCCAGAGCCGAAAGGAAAACTTATACAGCTTGATCCATTTGACTTCTTCCCTTTTGTATTGGCAGTCGCTTTTGGTTGCATTATCGGTGCAATCAAGATTCCTGTTGGAACAACAGAAGGAATTGTGGACGGCGAGACAATCAAGCAGATTTCCTATTTTAATCTTGGAAATTCAGGTGGATGTCTTGTAGGCGGTCTTATTGTTGCCCATTTTGCACATTTAGGTTTTCTGGATCTTAGAATCAAGAAGGAAACATTGAACTTCATGCGTGAGCTTGGTCTTGTCCTGTTCCTTATTGGTGCTGGCGTTCCTGGTGGAGTAAACTTTGTGGCAAACTTCCGTGTTTCCTACTTCTTGTATGGAGTTGCACTTACGCTTATGCCTATGATTATCGGCTATATCATTGCCCGCTACGTGTTCAAGCTGAGCATTTTGAACAACCTGGGTTCTATCACCGGCGGTATGACTTCTACCCCGGCCTTGGGAACTTTGATTGCGACAGCCGGAACTGATGAAGTTTCCAGCGCGTATGCCGCAACATATCCATTTGCGCTTGTTTCTATTGTTCTTGCAGCAAAAATCATTGTCATAGCATTGTAAGTTTTTATATAAAAACAAAAAGCCTGACATTCTGAATGAGTGCCAGGCTTTCTTTTTGCCGTTTATTTGAACAGAATATAATATTTCAGACCGGAATCTTTATCCATTGAGAATTCTTTTATATTTCCCAAGTGAACTATATACGAGCCGGTCGGCTTTACGTTCAGAGATGGATTTGCATTGTAATAAATCGGTCCTGTATACATAAGATATTTTCCATCATCAGTTGTACAAGTTGAATTAATATACGGAACTGGATAGATATGCTCAAGAAAACTATCAAAAGTCTGCTTAGAAGTTACAGGCAGCAAAAATGAGCGAAACTCCCTTAAATTAATCTCTGGATAGCTCAGGTTACCCCCCCCCACGGTTTTTGAGCCACTTTTATATAATGAAATATGGCTTGAACCATTGGTGTAAACCTGCACCGCAGAAAAAAGCGCAAGAAGTTCAGAAAAATCGTAACCATATCCGCTGTCTTCCACCGCATGGACAATAGAGTTTTCGTCAGTGTATCTATTTCTGAAAATCCGCTGAATCAAGTCAATTCCGCCAAAATTGCGCGCCAGATATGCGCCAAAAGCATAGGCATTAGCATAATTATAGTAGACAGTTGTTGAATCTAAAGAATTCCAACTTGAAAAACCGTATGCACTTCCAAAAAGATATTCCGAAAGTCTTGCTTGCGGACCTGCAGATTCAAGAATTCCCAGATACTCAACAAAAAATTCTTCTGTAAGCATAGAAAGCATTTCTGTATACCAAGTCTGCCCTGTTCCTTCATATAAATTATAGTTCAAACCCTTTTGCACAAATCCAAGCATGTGCTGGAATTCGTGCGCCAAAGTGGAAATCATCATTTCAGATAAAACAGTTTGACCATTCGCATTTTCTTCTGTAAGGAAATATGTATCCACGTAGAACATCTCGCATTTATTAGTAGGAATTGTTTTTCCATAATACTGCAAAGATTCTGTAAACATGTCTTGCTGAGAAAAAAATCCAAAAGTTCCGCCGTCAGTTTTTACAGTTTCCTCATAATCGTCAAAAAGGTCATAAACCAAAATGTTGATTTTTGTTGATTTTGTAACATCAATAATATTGTCATAACTTCGCGTAGGAACGTTGGAGCACAACAAAGCTGTTTCAACCGGATAAATCTTATCGAACCACTTCGCAAGATCCTTAAAAATTGAATCGGATGGCGATTCTATAGAAGAATCCTCATAATACCAGACGCGGCAATATTTTCCTTCAACTTTTTTTTCGGCTGTCACCTGCTTGTAATTATAATTCTCATCAAGATAAAACTGCGCTGAATTTCCAGTGTAATCCGGCAAAGATTTTGATGTTACAGCCCTTGAATCCGAAGCGGGAATCAGCTTAAAATCTATCGGTTCCTGAATATAGTCAATTCTTTTCGGCATATTTAAAACTGACTTTTTTTCAGCGTTATCATTTTTTGCATTTGCAATTCTTGAAGAATTCCCTGTACTGCCCAAGGTGGAATATCCGCTCGCTTCCCACGAGTAAGAATCATCCGAAGATTTTTCAGAAGTGCCAGAATCATTGTAACAGACAAGATAAGCATCTTTTGTCTGCAATTCTGCCTTAAAAGAATATGTTCCATCAGAACTTACATCTACAATATTTTCATTATAACTTTTCTTGGAATTATCTTCAAAAAAGCAGCCGCAGAACAAAACCGCAATCGCAACTGCCGGTAAAACAACTTTTTTCATTTTTATTTCCTGTCAATTATTTTAAAAGATTCAGCCTTTACAGTTCCATCTTTTAATCTGTTGATTGAAACATCATTTTTTTTGTTTTTTTTTCCAAGAATTCCTGTCAACAGAATCTTTTCGCCCTGAACGCCCAGCAATTCATTTTTTAACGCTTCATCCGCCTCAATAAAATACTGTTTTCCATCGTCTGCAACAAATCCCGGAAAAACAAATGGCATATTTCCAAAAGAACGGACAGTTCCTGTCTCAGAAAAAAGATTATTTTCCCTTGAATGGGCCGAAACCGCAAAAAGGCAACAAAAAAATCCCGCCAGAATCAAAAACACTTTTTTCATATTTCTCTCTCCCTTATTTCAAAGAATTATACGCAATTTCCGCGACTTTCTGCTCCGCCTCTTTTTTTGATTTTCCTTCCGCCGGTCCATAAACAAGCTCACCAAGATGAACGTTCACCTTAAATTTCTGGTCATGGTCTGGTCCAGAAACCTCAAGAAGCTCATAATGCGGCGCCTGCTTGCATTTTTTCTGGTAAAGTTCCTGCAGAAGAGTCTTAAAATCTTTTCCGCCAAATTCCTGAACCCTTTTTATTTCTGGAACAATAAAAGAAAGAACATATTTTTCACAAGCGTCATAGCCAGAATCAAGATAATACGCGCCAATAATCGCTTCCATGCAGTCCGCAATAATCGCAGGCTTTTTGCGTCCGCCAGTCATTTCTTCCCCATGACCAAGAACAAGCATTTTGTCAATTCCAAACCGAAGTCCGATTGGCGCAAGAGTTTTTTCAGAGACAACAACGGCCTTTATCTTTGCCAAATCACCTTCCGAATGAGTCCGGCTCATATCTTTATAAAGAAAATCTGCGGTCGCCAGCCCCAAAACTGAATCTCCAAGAAATTCCAGCCGCTCATTGTTGTAAAGTTTCTCAGAATGATTTTCGTTAGAATACGAACAGTGATGAAATGCCAAATCCAGAATTTCAAGATTTTTAAATTTTAATCCAAGAGGCTTGCAGAAAGCCAAAAGTGCCTTTTTTCTTTCACAGGAAATTATCTTTTTCATTATAGAAACTATAATTTTAACAAAAAAAAAACACAAGCATATAGCCTGTGTTTTTGCACATAACAATAAAATAGTTTACTGCTGTGATTTGATGAAATCGTAAGCGTCGCGAACAGTTTCAAATTCGTTTGCTTTTTCATCAGGAATGCTTACGCCAAGTTCTTCTTCAATAGCATAAACAAGTTCGTATGTGTCAAGGCTGTCTGCGCCAAGATCACCACGGAATGATGAGTCAAGAGTGATTTTTGATTCATCAATATCCAATTTTTCAGCGATAAGCTTTTTGATTTTTTCGAACAATTCGTCCATATTTTTCCCCTTTAATTTAGCCGTTTGATTCAGGTGTGATAACCTGGCGTCCGCGGTAGAATCCGCATTTAGGACAAACACGATGCGACTGGATCAAGTTTCCGCAGTTGTTGCATTCAACAAGCTGAGGAGATGCCAAACGCATATTGATTGACTGGCGTCTTTTTGTAACGGCTTTAGATGTTTTCGATCTAGGTACTGCCATTTATAAACCTCACTAATAAGATTATTATCTGATTTACTGCGGTCTATAATACAACAGTTCGAATCAGTATGTCAATAAAGTATAGCAGATTAAGATAAAATGTCAACCAAATTAAATAAATCTGCAAAAAATAGAAATTTTCTGGCAAAAATCAATATTTTTTTTCCAGAGCCTCCTGAACAATAGAAGGAACCATTCCAGAAATATCACCTTTGAACTGAGCAAGTTCCTTGATTGCGCTGCTTTTTAAGAGGATATACTTCTGGTCAGTCGGAATGAACATCGTCTCAATTTCCGGGTTCAGATTGTGGTTCATAAGGGAAAGATCAAATTCATAGGAAAAATCCGTAGCGTTCCTGATTCCTCGGATAAGGACTTTCGCATTGTTTTCCACCGCATATCGGACAATCAGCCCGGAATATGTGTGAACTGTAACATTCTTGAACGGTTTTACAAGCTCCGCAAGCATAGAAAGCCGCTCCTCTGCTGAAAAAAGACATTTTTTTGCGCTATTTACGGCAATCACAACATCAATCTCATCAAAAATCTTGCAGGCTCGCTGAATTATATTTATATGTCCGTTAGTCGGCGGATCAAAAGATCCTGGAAAAATAGCTTTTGTCATATAAAAAGAAATTACTTTGTTTGACGAAAAGATACAAGCGTTGTAAGATACAAAATATGCTAAGTAAATTATTTTTTTTGATTATTTCAATATTTTTTCTACTTAATATCGCTGGCTGCAACTCAACAAAGGCAGAAGTCAAGCAGCAGGAGAAATTTATTCCGGCTGAAAAAACTGAGCAGCCGGCAAAAACTGATGATGAATTCAACCGCTCAACACAAGGCGTGCAGATTACGCGCGAGGAATTCAACTCGGACAAAAACGAGATTCTCCAGATAATAAAAGAACTTTCAATAATAATGACTGACTACGATTTTAATTCATGGATGAAATATATCGACCCGGAATCTTTAAGATACTGGTCAAACCCAAGAAATCTTTTGAACGCATCAAAAAGGCTTCCGTCAAAAACGCGGCTCTCCAACCTGAACGACTATTTCCGCTATGTTTTTGTCCCATCAAGAAAAGGCCGCTCCGTAGAAGAAATCCGCTACATTTCACGGGATTCTGTAAAAGCTGTCCAGCCAATGCAAGACCGCGACATAGTTTACTACAATTTTGTAAGAATAAACGGAAAATGGATGGTGAATATTCCGGAACTTCAGAACTAAAGGCTGAATCATTATTTTTTTACAACTTTATAAAGGTTCACAAAAACAGATTTGTTGATTTTATCAGATAGTTAATTTATAATTTACTGTACACAAATGTATTTTCCAGGAGGAAAATTTAATGAAAATGACAAAAAAACTTGTTCTTGCGGCAGGATGCCTTTTGATGACATCTTTGATTTTTGCACAGGAACAGAAAGTCCAGAAAGCTAATTCCACATCTTCAAAATCAGAAACTTCTGTAGAAGAAGAATATATGAGCGATGTTGACGGCGTTGTAATCCTGAGCCTTGCCCAGTCTGATGAATATGACAACAAGCTGGTCGCGATGCAATTTCTGGAAGAGGCTGTTGACAACGGCAACTCTTCCCCGGATGTAATGAAGGCGCTTAACCAGCTTGCGGGCGAAGGAATCACTTCCCAGTCAAGGACAAACGGTCGCCTTATGAACAATTATCCGGACATCCGCCGCAGGGCATGCCTTGCGCTTGGAAAAATCAAGACAGAAGAATCAAAGAATTACCTTGTAAAAGTTGCGCTTGCGGAAAACGAGCCGATGGTTATTTCCGCGGCTGTAAATTCACTTGGAGAAATCGGAATCAACTCAAACGACGAGGTTGTGGACGCAATCTCTTTTGCAAACAGAAGAAACCAGATCCTGAACCCGACCTCTTCCCTTGCATTCGAAGTCATCGACGCTTATGCGAAACTTGCGGACAACACAGAAAACAAGAAAATCATCATTGATTCTCTTTCAAAAATTGCCGCAGACTATCACTATGCTTCGCCAATCCGCTCAAAGGCATTGAAACTTTTAAAAAGCATCAGCGGCTCGGACTCTTCCTCTGGAAAATCAGAAGCAGACGCAAAATAACACAGTTTTTCCACCGCGAATATCTTCTGCGGTGGAAATATTCATTTGCACACGGACAGGGTAAAAAATGGAACCTATAATCCTTGCCTCGTCTTCTCCAAGAAGACAGGAAATACTAAAAATGCTGGACATACCGTTTCAGGTAATTCTTCCAAACATCGACGAGACGCTCACAAGCAGCGTTGACATCGAGGACGTTCCAGAGCTTCTTGCGCGTGAAAAAGTTTCAGCCGTCATCCATTCACTTCCTTCCCAGCAGGAAATCCAGTGGGTTCTAGGCGCAGACACAGTAATCATCAAGGACAAGAAAATTTACGGAAAGCCACAGAACGCGGACGAGGCGGCTGAATTCCTTAAGGAATTTCAGGGGAAAACCCACACTGTTGTAACAGCAATCGTTCTATACAATGGCAAGCAGAAATCAACAACTTCGAGAGTCGCAAAAACAAATGTAACTTTTGCGCCGATGACAGATGAAGAAATCCAATGGTATCTGGAAAGCGGAGAATGGCACGGAGCCGCAGGCGGATACAGAATCCAAAGCCTTGCTTCCATTTTCATAGAAAAAATCGAAGGTTCTCAAAGTTGCGTAACAGGCTTGCCAATCCATGAACTTTATGATATTTTAAAAGAGCAGAATTATTCTATTTTGAATTAAACTGCTTGATATATTTTATATCAAATCTTCCGGGCTTTTTAGCCACGAGAAAAAGAGTACGGGGCAAGAAATCTTGCCAGTGAAGGAGAACATCATGGCAGTTGTAACCATGAAAAACCTGCTTGAATCTGGAGTACATTTCGGTCATCAGGTAAAGCGTTGGGATCCACGCATGAAGAAGTATATCTTCGCAGAAAGAAACGGAATCCACATTATCGATTTGCAGAAGACAATCGCTGCAATCAAAGACAGCTACGAAGCAGTTAGAAAAACAGTGGCTTCAGGAAAAACAGTGCTTTTCGTAGGCACAAAGAAACAGGCTCAGCAGGCTATCCAGAAGGAAGCTGAACGCTGCGGAATGTTCTATATAAACAACCGCTGGCTTGGTGGTATGCTCACAAACTTCTCTACAATCAAAAAATCACTTTTGCGCCTCAAGAAAATCGAAAAGATGGAAGTTGACGGCACAATCGAAAAACTTACAAAGAAAGAAGTTTCTGCTCTTCTTAAGGAAAAGGCAAAACTTGAAAAGAACCTTGGCGGTATCAAGGAAATGAAAGAACTTCCAGGAATCATCTTTGTAATTGATACACACAAGGAACAGATTGCTGTTGCAGAAGCTCGCCGTATGGGAATTCCTATCATTGCGGTTGTTGACACAAACTGTAACCCAGAGGGAATCACATATCCTATTCCAGGAAACGACGATGCTATCCGCGCAATCTCATTGTTCACTTCAATCATTGCAAATGCTGTAATTGAATCAGACAACGAGAACGGTCTTAAGATTCTTGAAAATCTTGACAGCGATGAAGAAGTTATGACAGACGCTGCAAACAAGAAAGAAGACGAAGAAATCTCTGATTATACAAACTATCAGCCAACAGAAGCTAAAGAAGAAGCTCCTGCTGAAGAAGAAAACCAGCTTGTAGATGAAGATAAGATTTACGACGAGAATAAATAAGGATCTAAAATGAATTATACAGCTAATGACGTAAAGGCTCTCCGCGACGCTACTGGCGCAGGATTGCTAGATTGTAAAAAAGCTCTTAATGAAACTAACGGCGATGTTGCTGAAGCAGAAAAACTCTTGAAAGAAAAAGGTTTGGCTGCCATGGCTAAAAGAACTGACCGCACTGCTGCGGAAGGTCGCATCGTTGTAAAGCAGGACGGAAACAAGATTGCCATTGCAGAAACTCTCTGCGAGACAGACTTTGTTTCTAACAATGCAGACTTTATCAATGTTGCAGAAAAAGCCGCTGAGACAACTCTTGCTAAGCAGGTCTCTGGAGTTCTTCCAGAACACAAGGAACTTATCGACACAATTCTTGTTAAGTTCCGTGAAAATATGTCTGTAAAACGCGCTGAATATATTGAAGTTCCAGCTGGTTGCGTTGCATCTACTTATGTTCATCACGACCATAAAATCGGTGCAGTTGTAGTTGTAAAAGGTTCTGAGGCAGAATCTGTAAAAGAATTTGCTCATGTTTGCTGTCTTCACTTGGCTTCAAACAAACCTGACTACATCAACCAGTCTGATGTTCCACAGGCATACATTGATGAGCAGACAGAAATTTTCAAGGCTCAGATGGCAGAAGATCCTGCTATGGCCAAGAAACCTGAAAATGTAAAGGAAGGAATTCTTAAGGGAAAAGTAAACAAGCTTTTGGCTTCAAACTGCTTTATGGATCAGCCTTACCTTGACAATGAAAAAATCACTGTAAAACAGGCACTTGCAGAAGCTGGAAAAGCAGCCGGCGCAAACTTGTCTTTTGAAAAAATTGTCCTTTTCGTTCTTGGTAAATAACTAAAGAAATGAAAAGCGGCCGGTTTTGCGCTGGCCGCTTTTTTGTTTTATAATATAAGCAAAACCTTAGGAGATTTTATATGTCAGAAGAAAAAATGGAAAAAACCGTTGCTTCGTTGAAAGAGCGATTCAATGGAATTCGCACAGGACGCGCATCTGCCGCTATTTTTGATAAAGTTCGTGTAGATTATTATGGAACAAAATCTCCGCTTAATCAGGTAGCCACAGTTTCTATTCCAGAAGCACGCTCTGTTATAATCCAGCCGTTTGACAAGTCTTTGATTGTAGAGATTGAAAAGGCAATTCTTACAGCTGATTTGGGATTGAATCCTTCTAACGATGGAAAAGTAATCAGAATTGCAATTCCGCCGTTAACAGCAGAACGCCGCAAGGAACTTGTAAAGCAGGCAAAAACTTATGCTGAGGAAGCAAGAACTTCTATCCGCAACATCCGCCGTGATGGAAACGATGATTTGAAGAAAAAGCAGAAAGCATCTGAAATCACAGAAGATGAACTTAAAAAAGAAGAAGATGCTCTTCAGAAACTTACAGATAAATACATCGGCGAAATCAATAAGATTTACGAAACAAAAGAAAAGGAAATCTTGGAATAATGATTGATAAGGCAGCAGTTCCTGTTCATATTGGAATAATTATGGACGGCAATGGCCGTTGGGCAAAACAACGCAATCTTCCTCGCACAAGTGGGCACAAAGAAGGGCTTACAACTGCAAAGAATATTGTGCGTGCTGCTGCTGAAATCGGTGTTAAATATGTAACGCTCTACACTTTTTCAACAGAAAACTGGAAACGAGCCCAGGAAGAAGTCGGATTTTTAATGAATTTAATCCGTGGTCATCTTAGGGCAGAGTTCCAGTTTTACAAAGAAAATAAAATACGTGTAAGACACATTGGCGACTTGGCTGGACTTCCGAAAGATATTCAGCAGGAAATAATAAATGTTCAAAAAGAGACAGCTGATTTTTCAGGACTTACAGTTGTTCTTGCAATAAATTACGGCGGACGCGATGAGATTGTCCGTGGAATAAAAAAGATTGTTTCTGAAAATCCTGACATTTCACAGATTACAGAAGAGTCTGTGGCAAAATCATTTGATATTGAAGATTTACCGGATGTGGATCTGCTTATAAGAACTGGCGGGGAACTTAGGCTCAGCAATTTTCTTTTGTGGCACGCCGCTTATGCAGAATTTGTTTTTACAAAAACACTATGGCCGGATTATAATAAGGAAGAGTTTTATACCGATATTGAGGAGTTCCAAAAACGCACAAGACGTTTTGGCGGCGTAAACTCTAACTAAAGAATGGGTGGAATATGACAAAGCTTGCACAAAGATTGCTTACATTTTTTATAGGAATACCGATTGTTCTTGGAATTGTTTTTATTGATTACTGGAATCATCTTCCTATCAATGCGCTGGCCTGCATTGTCTCTGCATTTGCGGCAGATGAGCTTTATAGAATATTTCAGAAAAAAACTCCCCTGCTTAACAGAAAATTATTGATAATTCTTTCTTGCGCAATGCCACTTATTGAATATCTTACAATTTTACTGAACAACGCTTTTTCTGGAGTTGAATATTCAACGTGGGCTTTTTTGATTGCGGCAATGATTCTTATGGGAACAGAAGTTTTTGGTCATAAGTCTTTTGAAGCATCTAACTTGCGGCTGGCTTCTTCTATATTTATTGTTTTTTACTGCGGTTTTCTTTTGACTTTTATAACAAGAATTACATTGTTCAAGGAATCTACAGTTTTTCTGGGACTTTTTCTTTTTACAGTCTTTATGAATGATTCTCTTGCATGGCTTTTTGGAGTTCTGCTGGGGAAAAACAACCGGAACATATTTGCGGCAAGCCCGAACAAAAGTATCGCAGGTTTTATCGGTGGAATTTTTGGTGCGGTTGCCTCTTGCATTCTTGCGAAATATATATGGCCGGAACTTTTTAAAGGACCGCTGTACTATTCAATAATCTTGGGATTTTTAAGCTCAATTGCCGCAATAACAGGCGATCTTATTGAGTCAGTCTTTAAACGCTCTGCGGAAATTAAAGACAGTGGTAATGTGATTCCTGGCCGGGGTGGAATTCTTGACTGCATTGACTCAATTGTTTTTTCTGCCCCGATTTTTTACGTTGCCTCATATTTTCTTTTTCATCCGGAAATAGTAGCAAAATAAATTATATGTCAGGTGATAAATGAAAAAAGTATTAGTTTTAGGCTGCACAGGTTCAATCGGCAGCAATACGCTGAATATTTGCCGCGCATTTCCGCAGAAATTTTCTGTATGCGGAATAACCTGCAACTCAAAAAAAGAAGAACTTGCAAAACTTTCAGAAGAATTCAACTGCAAATGCTCATTGACTTCAGAAGATGGCGTTGATGGAATAAAAAAACTTATTGATGAATCAAAACCTGATATTGTTGTGAACGGAATTGCAGGTTCAGCCGGACTGCTTCCTTCAAAAATTGTTCTGGACGCAGGAATAGATTTGGCTCTTGCAAACAAAGAGACTGTCGTTATGGCTTGGCCGCTCATAAAATCTCTTGCTGACAAAAAAAATGCAAAAATAATTCCGGTTGACTCTGAACATTCTGCAATTTTCAATCTTGTAAATCAGATTGGGAAGGAAAATATAAGCCAGCTTGTGATAACAGCAAGCGGAGGACCTTTCAGGACTTTAAAAAAAGAAGAACTTTCCAAAGTTACTGTGAAAGACGCATTGAAACATCCGACCTGGAGCATGGGCACAAAAATCACTATTGATTCAGCAAGCCTTGCAAACAAAGGACTTGAAGTAATAGAAGCAAACCGGCTTTTTGATTTTCCTGTTGAGAAAGTACAGGTTGTTGTTCATCCGCAAAGTTTAGTTCATTCACTTGTGCGCACAAACGATGGAATGCTTTACGCGCAGATAAGCGATCCTGACATGAAGCACCCAATCTACTCTGCCCTTACGTTTCCAAAAAATGAGAAAAATTATCTGAAGCCTTTTGATTTGTTTGACCACGAGATGACATTTTTTAAGCCGCGCTATGAAGATTTTCCTATGCTGAACTACGCTTTTACCGCCGCTCAAAAAAATGGCTCATACACAATTGCATACAACGCAGCAAACGAAATCGCTGTTGCAGAATTTATTTCCGGAAAAATTAAATTTACAGAAATTCCTGAAATTGTATTAAAAGTTCTGGAAAAAGACTGGTCTGAATCACCTGACTGTTTTGAATCCGTCTTTGAGACTGATAAAAAAGCCAGAATAACCGCAGAGGAAATTCTTAAATGAGAATAATAATTGGACTTGTTTTCCTTTTTTTTCTTATTTTTTTTCATGAGCTGGGGCACTTTATTGCCGCAAAGATTTTTGGTGTAAAAGTTGAGGCGTTTTCGGTTGGCTTTGGTCCGGTATTGTTCCACAGAAAAAAAGGCGACACAGACTACAGGTTCTCGCTGATTCCAGTCGGCGGATACTGTTCAATGAAAGGTGAAAAAGACTTTCAAAAGTCCTTGGATGCAGGATTGGATCATATCGAGGCGGAAAAAGATTCGATGTACGGAGTTCATCCGTTCAAAAGGCTTTTGATTGCGTTTGCGGGTCCTTTTTTCAATCTTTTCTTTGCTTTTTTTGCCCTGACCTGCATAAGTCTTATTGGCTACACATATTATTCTTACTCAAACAAGATTGATGTTCCAGATGAAAACAATCATGCGGAAATAAAAAGTGTCGCTAAAGAGGCGGGAATTCAAAGCGGTGATGCTATAATAAGGATTGATGGAAATAAAACTGAAGATTTTTCAGACTTAATAGAACAAATCAGCACAAAACCTGACCAGGACATTGTTCTTACAGTTTTACGGGATGAAAAAGAGCTGGAATTTAAAGTCCATACAGAAATGGATAAAAAAACTGGCGGCGGAAAAATCGGAATTATCGCACGGACTGAAAGCCTTGAAAAAAAAGAAAAGAAACCTAAGTGGCTTCTGCCTGCAGTTGAGGAAGGACTTACAGAAACGTGCAAATATTCGTATCTTACCGTAAAAGGATTTTTAACTTTGTTCAAAGGTGTTGACCTTACAGAAACAGTTTCCGGACCGGCAAGAATTGCAGATATGATGGGACAGGCTGTAAAAGAGTCATTCGGGGCTTCATTAAAAACTGGAATTGTGAATACGTTAAGTTTTATGGCAGTCATAAGCATTTCGCTGGGAATCATGAATCTTCTTCCGATTCCGATTCTTGACGGCGGACTTATTTTGTTTGCGTTCATTGAACTTGTTTTCCGTAGAAAATTATCGCCAAAAATTCTATATTATATTCAATTTGTCGGAATTGCATTTATTGCCGTTATGTTTGTAATCGGAATAAATGGAGACGTTCATTATTTTATAAATTTAATTAAAGGAAAAAAATAAAATGAAAAATCTTGCGAAATTTTTGTTTCTTGCCTCAACTATAATTTTTTCTGGAGCAAATTTTTCCATTTTGGCGCAGTCGCATATTTCAACACAGGCTCATCAGGAAGCTATAAATATGGTTATTCCAGCCAGTCAAGAAAGTGATTTTGACAAATCATTTTTTACAATTGGAAAGGATGGATTTCTTGTAAAATGGACTTCTGACGATCAGGGCGAGCATTACCAGATTTCTGACATGGAAATAAAAATGGCGGTGGTTTCGCCAAACGGAAAAGAAATTGCAGTCTACGAAACAGACGGCGGCTCAACAAACAGAATTTCTGTATGGAACTGGGATACTTTAAGCCGAAAATTTGCAAGACGATTTTCTGATTCAATCACATCGCTTTCATATTCTGCAAAAGGAACTTTTATCATTGTTGGAACTGCAACTGTTGACGGAGCAGTTTTCATCAGGGCGACGGACGGTTCTGTTGTTGATAAAATCCACGACAACACAGGAATTGTAAGCTACGCCGCAACGAGTGCGACTGAAAAAACTGCGGTAATGTATTCGCCTGCTGGGAATCTTTCTTATTATAATATGACAACAGGAAGATTAAAGCAGAAATTTCCAGTAATGCAGGGACTTGAGCAGGCAGTTCTTTTTAACAATAATCTTTATCTGGCCGGAGTAAAAGACAACACGATTTATGTAAGCCACGCGCTTTCGGGAAATATTCTGTATACTGTAAAAGCTGAAAACGCGATTATTCTACAGAGCAAGTCTGATTCAGATCTTTACTATCTTGAAAATGACATGAAAGGCACTTACACGCTGCAAAGACTGGAAAACGAAAACAATCAAGGTGTTACTCCACCAAGGATTATAAAAATCTACAAAGGTCCGCGCGGTTCTTTAGATGCAATCACTTGCGGAACAAAACTTGGCGGAGAAATTCTTTTGGGCTCAAACAGCGGAAATGTCTACAGGACAAATTCCTCCGTTGAAACTGACGTTCAGAATTTTTCGCTTCTTACAGAAAACACTTACGATAAGATTCTTGACATGTCGCCTATCGGAGAAGATTTTTACTTTCTTACAAGAAAATCTCTGTACAAGTCTTCTTATGACACAGGAATTGTAAACAGGCTTGGTGAAAATCCTGGGCAGACGCAGATGATTACTTATGGCGACAAACTGATTTTGTGGTCAAAAGGAACTCGCCAGCCAGTACAGCTTTACGATTATTCAAAACCGGAAGTTAAAACTCTTTTCACACCGAAAAACAGTCTGCAGTCCGTGCGGCTTTTTGGAACAAAAATTATTGAAATGGAAAGCAACTCAATCGTGAATCTTTTTGATATGGAAGACAATTCGCTGAAAGAAGTTTATACAGGAGCCGGGCTTCAGGATGCGGTTCTTTGTTCAGACGGAAAACTTTACGTGGCAAAATCTTTTGCGACAAATCCACGCTCCTCTCTCTTATGCGTAGATCTTACAACAAGAGAAACTGTTCCGATGAATCTTAAGGGAAATGTCGCATTTGCGCTTTCTGTTCAGGACAACAATATTTACGGAATCAGCATACAAAGTCAAGACAACGTAAAAAAAACAATCGTATTCAAATTTAATATTATCTCAAAAATGACGACTTCAATTCTTAGGCTAAACGATGAGGATTCAGAAGCGTTCACATATCTGAAATATCCATTCTTGTACACAAATATCGGAAAAGATTCAATTCGCTCATGCAACTTGAATTCAAATACAAATTTTCAGTTCAGGCGTTCAGCTTCTCTTCCTATAAAAGTCTGCCAGAATGCAACACGCGTTGTAATTTTGAACAAGGACGGAAGCATAAGCTGGTACAACAGCGACAAATCCCAGGTTCTTGCCGACTGGTATTTAACAAGAGATGGAAACTGGTTTGAATTCTAGCTTCTGTAGATTTTATTGATATATTCTTCCGCGGATTTTTTCCAGCTGAAATCCTGGTTCATCGCCTGTACGCGAAGTTTTTTCATCAATTTTTTGTTGGTAAAAAACGAAAGCGCCCATTTTACAGTTCCGTAGATTGCATCTGGAGTTAAATCTGTGAATTTAAAACCTGTTCCGGATTCTGTAGATTCATCAAATTGACTAACAGTGTCGCTCAAGCCGCCTGTATCGTGCACAATCGGCAAAGTTCCGTAAATCATGGAATAAATCTGGTTCAGTCCGCAGGGTTCATATTTTGAAGGCATTAAAAAAAAGTCTGAGCCTGCCTCAATAAGATGGCTTACCTCTTCCGAATAGCCTTCAAATCGGGCAAGGTTCGGCAAAACATTTGAAAGGTTTCTTATCTCGTTTTCGCACCAGGACTCGCCTGTTCCTGCAACAACAAACTGCACATTAAAATCCTTGCACATTCTGTACATTGAACCGTAGTTCGGGGCGAAAAGTTCCCTGACGCCTTTCTGCTCGACCAGCCGGCAGACAATTCCAATCACAGGAATTTCAGAATCAACTTTCAAGCCGAAACGTTTTTGCAGCTCAGCCTTGTTTTTTGCCTTGCCTTCAAGATTTTCCTTTGAATATTGAAAAGGAATATACTTGTCGGTTGCAGGATTCCATTCAGAAAGATCCGCGCCGTTAATAATTCCCTCAAAATCCTTGGAGCGCAGGCGGATTAATCCGTCAAGACCACAGCCAAATTCCGGTCCGGAGATTTCTTTCGCATAGGAAGGACTTACAGTTGTGATTTTGTCGGCACAGAAAATCGCCGCCTTCAAAAAGTTTATCGAGCCGTACTGGTCAAACCAGGCTTTTGTCTTGAATTCCGGCGGAAGCCCCAGCAATGGAAAAGCCCTGTCTGAAAAAGTTCCCTGATAAGCCAGATTATGGATTGTAAGAACGGATTTTGTGTTCCTGAACGTTTCCTTTTCAAAATATTTTAAAAGAACGGGAACCATTCCGCTGGACCAGTCGTTTGCGTGCATTATGTCAGGAATCCAGTTCAATTCGCGGCAAAGCGCAAAAGCCGACCTTGCAAGAACATTGAAACGCAACGGATTGTCCGCGTAAGAACTTTGCGCATTTTCACCATAAATTCCTGAGCGGCCGAAAAGTTTTTCGTAGTCAACAAAGTAAATCTGGACATTTTCGTAAGTTGCGCTGTAAAAATTCACAACAATATCAGAAAAACCGATTTTTACAAGAACCGATTTCTTTTCAAGCATAAGATTTTTTCGGTCTATAAAATAATATCGAGGAATCAGAATTTTTACTTCATGCCCTGCCTCAACAAGTGCCTTTGACAGAGCTGTAACTGCATCCGCCAGTCCGCCGGTTTTTGCAAACGGAATGGCTTCTGCGCTTACCATAAGAATTTTCATTTGCAGACTATTTGCTTTCTACAGCCTTTTTAAAAGCATCCTTTGAATTAAGAATTGTTTTTTCGGAAACACAATAGGAAATGCGGAACCAGCCTTTTCCTGAAAAGCCGCTTCCAGGTGCGCAAAGAACATTGAATTTCTTCAAATGGTTTGTGAATGCCAAATCGTCGCCGTTCCATCCGTCTGGAACTTTTACAAAAAGATAAAATGCTCCTTCTGGAACAGCATATTTTAATCCGGCAAAATCCATTACTTCTGTGATTTCTTTCATGCGCTTTTCATAAAGTGAATAGTCACATTTTGCATTCCAGCTTTTTGCGATAACTTTCTGGAAAAATGCCGGTGCATTAACATAACCTAAAATTCTGGTTGTAACAATGCATGCCTGAACCATTTCCTTAAAGTCGGTTGCAGCCGGATTTACAGCGATGTATCCGATTCGTTCACCAGGGACGCTCAAGTTTTTTGCAAAAGATGTCACAATAACCGCATTGTTGTAATATGGGAAAATCGGAGAAACTTTTTTTCCGCCATAGACAATCGCGCGGTAAGGTTCATCAGCAATAATGTACGGATAACGGCCGTTTTTCTTTCCAAAATCGTCAAGAACCGCCGCAAGAGACTTTATATCATCCTCCGAATAAATTTTTCCAGTCGGATTGTTCGGCGAATTTATTATGATTGCGGCAGTCTTTTCATTCAGCGCATTTTTTATCGCCTCAACATCAAGGCTGAAATCCTCTTTTGTCTGGACGCGGCAAATTTCCGCACCATGGTTGTGAATATAATGGTCGTATTCAGCAAAATACGGACACGGCACAATAATTTCGTCCCCGGGATTCACAAGAGCTTTTATGACAGAATTCATTGCTCCAGCCGCACCAACTGACATCACGACAGAATCAAAAGAAACAGGAACGCCCTGCTCCAGCGCAGTTTTTTCCGCCATTGCCGCACGCGCTTCCGGGTAACCTGCGTTAGGCATATATCCGTGGCAGTTATGGCTTCTGTCTTTCGCAACATCCTGAATTGCCGCAAGAACTTTCTCCGGAGGCTCAAGATCTGGATTTCCCAGGCTAAAATCATATACATTATCAGCGCCGAATTTTTCTTTTAAAACCGAGCCTTCTTCAAACATTTTTCTAATCACGCCCGCAGTCGGACTTTCCAAAATTGACTTAATATTTTTTGAAATCATAGTAACGATATTATATCACAAGTGTTTATTGAAAA
>CAVBXG010000030.1:0-9472 GCA_963599585.1 bacterium | reverse complement strand
ACTCTATTATTATAAAATATATGAAAAAGATTTTTACCGTTTTTACAATTTTTTTAATCTCATCTTTGGGATTCTCGTTGCCGTTCAACAGCAAAGTAACAGATGAAGACTTAAAACTTCTTGAGGAAGGCAAAGTTGTCGCAAGGAACATCGACAAATTCAAGAATATAGGAATTGAAAGCGATTCTCCGCTAGTTGCAAGAATGAAGGAGCAGATAAAGGAACTGTCGCCGAATTATCTTGCAGAGCTTATTCAAATCCGCCCTTATGAAGGAAACGAGGATTTGCCGCAGAAACTTTTTGACGTTCTTTCAGATATTGAGCATTACGCAGGAATTCAATACTGGTCAGTGCGCCACGAACGATATTACGACCTTTATTCTTCCGCAAAGATTTTAAAGCAGGAACAGATTTCAGGCAGCCGGTTCACTTATGAAACAGAGCTTTACATGGAACCTTTTGGAATCATTTCTACTCCGATTTCCATTGAAAAAGGTGAAGATTATCTGATTTATACAAATTCAAATTCAAATTCGCTGAAAATAAAAGGAATGACCGCTGTAAAAGCCCGCAACATGAAATCAATAATCGTTCTTTTTAAAGATGGCGACAACTGGATTTTGTACGGAATCGGCGGATGCAAAGCCCCAAGAATCGCAATGTTTGAAAGCAGAATTGAGACTTCATTCATAAACAGGATAAAGACTTTCTGCAACTACGTTTTTACAAAAATTTAAGGATGCAAAAATGATTTGGGTCACCGGATGCAAAGGAATGTTAGGCACGGAAATCTGCCGTCAACTTAAAAAAAACAAGCTTGCCTGGATTGGAACTGGCAGCGAGACAGATATAACAAATTACGAAACTCTGGAAAAATTTTTCACATCGAAAGAGACTGAACTTTATCCAAAATATCACAATCAGCCTTCTTTGGATGCCGACGGCGGAAAAATCAGATGGATTATAAACTGCGCGGCTTATACAAATGTTGACAAAGCTGAAGAAGACGCAGAAAATGCCGAAAAACTGAATTCAAACGGACCGGAAAATCTTGCAAGAGTCGCAAGGGCGCACAACGCAAAGCTGATTCATATTTCAACTGATTACGTTTTTGACGGAACTGCGGGCGCACCGATTCCAGAGACTGCGCAAAAAAATCCCACAGGAATTTACGGAAAAACAAAATCCGCCGGTGAAGACGCGATAATGAAGTCGATGACGCAATACTACATTCTTAGAACGGCATGGCTTTACGGCTTTGACGGAAAAAATTTCGTCTACACGATGACAAGACTTTTTAATTCACACGATAAAATCAAAGTTGTCTCTGACCAGTTCGGAACTCCAACATTTTGCGGTGATTTGGCTGACGCTGTTATAAGAATTATTTTGCGCACAATGAAGGCAAAAACTTTTTTTGGAAGGAACGGAATTCCAGCCTTTGGAATCTACAATTTTACCAATGAAGGTCAGACTGACTGGTTTACTTTTGCAAAAACAATCTACGAAATGGAAAAAAAACTTGGAATCACTTCCGCAGAATGTGAGATAAGTCCATGCACAACAGAAGAATACGGAGCACCAGCAAAACGCCCGGCATATTCTGTTCTAGACAAAACAAAAATCCAGAAAGAGCTAAAAATCAGAATTCCAGACTGGAAACAGAGTCTGGAATTTTTCCTAAAAAATAAAAATTTTGAGCCTAGATAAAATGAAACTAAAAACAAAAGAAATTGTCCAGCTGATTTTTTTAGATGCTATTCTTTTATTTTCTATCGCATTGTTTTTTGCGCTTCCGTGGGGATTCAAGAATTATCCGCTACAGTTTCAATGGAATGTGTTTTTTGTTCTTGCGGCAGATACTTCCGGTGCGGACAGCGGAACTGGAAAGTCAATCTTATTCGGTTTTGTAATTCCAGCATTGATTGTCTTTGCAGTTTTCAAGCTGATTATGTGCTTTTTTGTAAAAAATGAAAAAAAGTTCATGATAATTCACAAAATCACAACGCTCTGCTCCTTTGTTGTCTCAGTTTCAATTCTTTTTGTGGCTGCAAAAATGTGGATTTATTTTAAGATTGCAAGAAATATATTAGGAAAACCTTCTGAGTCAAAATTTTATGAGGAAAATTTTGTTTCAGAGGAAAACTTCAAGGTTATTCCGCCAGAACAAAAACGCAATCTGATTTATATTTTCATGGAATCCATGGAACCTGGCTTTGCTTCTGTGGAAAACGGCGGACTTTTGCGCGAAAATCTTCTTCCGAACATAAAAAATCTTGCGGAAGAAAACATAAATTTCGGCGACAAAAATGTGATGCGTGGCGGAATAAATCTTCAGGGAACATCCTGGACTGTCGCTGGACTTTTCTCAAAAACTTCGGCAGTTCCATATTTCAGTCCTTTTGTAACAAAAGACGGCAAAAAGCAGTGCCTTCCTGCCCTAAAAAAACTTGGGGATTTCCTTTACGAGCAGGATTATAATCTTGTTTTTTCAATGGGCTCAAAAAAACAGTTTGAGGACAGGGATATTGTTCTTGAGCAGCAGCATTTTGAAATCCACGACATTGACTGGTACAAGCAGAATAATCTTCTGGATAAAAACTATCAGGTTTTCTGGGGCTTTGAGGATCAGAAACTTTATGAATTCGCAAAATTTGAGTTGGAAAATCTTTCTGCGCAAAACAAGCCGTTTGTGTATTCAATGCTGACCGTTGACACGCATTTTCCGGACGGTTATAAATGCGCGCTCTGCAAGGAAAATTACAAGGAAAAGATTGAAAATGTCTTTGAATGTGCGGATTTTCAGATTGCAGACTTTATTGAATGGGCAAAAACGCAAAGCTGGTATGAGAACACAACAATTGTAATAACCGGCGACCACAATTATCTTGACGCGCCACTGAACAATTTTATAACAAGAAATTCAGATTTGAATAAAAAAGAGATTGCAGCAGACAGAAGATTCCTTGATATAATCATAAATCCTGCGCCGGAACTGCAAAATGTGAACCAGAACCGGAAATTCAGTTCATTCGATGTTATGCCGACAGTTCTGGAGGCGTTAGGAAACAAAATTGAAGGAAAGGGAATTTACTTGGGACGCTCGTTGTTTTCTGAAGAACCTACCCTTGTTGAAAAATACGATGAAAGTTTTGTTGAAAACGAAACTATGACAAAGAATACGGTTTACGAGAGTTATAAATAAAAAAACTGATTTTTATTGTAAAAAAACGCTTTCGGCGGATTTACAATTTGCTCCAGACGGTTGGGCTTGCGCTTCGCTTGTATTCGCACTAAAATCTGTTATATCGTCCAAAGTCTTCACAAATTGTAAATTCGCCTGCGCTATTTAATCCATAGAAAAAAAATGGATTTTTTATCGCATCAACCAGCAAATAGCCAGCTAAATATCCTATCGGTTTCCGTAGTTATCTTTTATCCAGTCTTTGTATGCGCCGGATTTTATGTGGTCAATCCATTCGCTGTGATTCAAGTACCATTTTATTGTGGAAAGTAGTCCTTCCTCGAATGTCATTTTGCGTTCCCAGCCGAGCTTTATTTTTGCTTTTGTGCAGTCAATCGCATAACGGCGGTCGTGTCCCGGCCGGTCTTTTACGTAAGTGATTGTTTTTCGTACTTCCTCTGGATTTTTACCCAGTTCTTTTGAAGTCAAGTCAATAACTGTGTTCAAGAGTTTTATGTTTTCCCATTCGTTTTCGCCGCCAAGATTCCATTTTTCGCCAGCCGGAGAATTCTTTACAATCTGCCATACGCCGCGGTTGTGGTCTTCAACATAAATCCAGTCGCGGATATTTTTTCCGTCACCGTAAACAGGAAGATTTTTTCCTTCCTTTATGTTTGAAATCATGAGAGGAAGAAGTTTTTCAGGGAACTGGAACGGTCCGTAGTTATTTGTACAGTTTGACAAAGTTACAGGAAGTCCGTACGTGTGGTAATATGCCATTACAATATGGTCTGAGCTTGCCTTTGAAGAAGAATACGGAGAGCGCGGGTCGTAAGGAGTTGTCTCTGTAAAATATCCAGTTGCTCCGAGAGAACCATAAACCTCATCTGTTGAAATATGATGGAAAAGAACATCGTCGCGGAGAGAGCCATCTTCTTTTTTCCAGAAATTTCTTGCGCAGTCCAAAAGTGTAAAAGTTCCCATAACGTTTGTTCTCATGAACGCTTCTGGACCTAAAATTGAGCGGTCAACATGGCTTTCCGCGGCAAAATGGATAATTGTGTCAATGTCGTACTGCTTAAGGATTCTCTCAATCTGCGGTCGGTCGCAGATGTCAACTATTTCAAAGAAATAGCGTTTTCCGCCGTATTTTTTTTCAATATCCTTCAGACTTTCTGCATTTCCGGCGTAGGTCAGGCAGTCTACGTTTACAATTGTTCCGTCAAAACCTGAATCTGTAAAAGCCGCACCACCGGCAGTTGATTCGCCAAGAAGATAGTGAATAAAATTGCAGCCGATAAAACCAGCACCGCCGGTAACCATAATATTTTTAAGTTTTCTCATAAATTCCCCTTTTTACAAAATCCATTTTCCGTTCAAGTCAAAATATCTGTTTTCAAGACTAAAAGCCGGATGTTTCTTGTCTTTTTCGCTTAGATTTGCATTTTCTGTAATTCCAGGAAGAACCTTTTCCCAGTCAATACCGATATTTTTGTCATTCCACATAAGTCCGCCCTCATCCTCCGGATGATAAAAATCCGTGCATTTGTAGGCAAAGACAGCCAAGTCTGAAAGAACACAGAATCCGTGCGCAAATCCCTCTGGAATATAGAACATATTCTGCTTCTCGCAGTCGAGCACAACACCGTAATATTTTCCAAAAGTCGCGCTTCCAAGGCGTAAATCTACAGCAACATCGTAAACTTTTCCATAAAGAGCGCGGACGAGTTTTCCCTGCGGATGCTGCTTTTGAAAATGAAGCCCACGCAATACACCTTTTGTTGAGCTCGACTGGTTGTCCTGTACAAATTTCATTGTGAGACCAGCCTCAAAAAAATCTTTTTCGCTGTAAGTCTCCAAAAAATAACCGCGGTTGTCGCCAAAAATCTTTGGCTGAATCTCATACAGACCATTGATGTCGCATTTTTTAAATTCAAATGACATAATTTCCTCGTGAATCTTAATTTTCCGCAATGAATTCCAAATATCTTCCGTATTCGGTTTTGTATTCTGCCGCCATCTTTAAAAGCGAATTCTTTGAAATCCATCCGTTTCTATAGGCAATTTCTTCTATGCAGGAAACGTACATTCCTTGTCTTTTTTCGATTGTGGCAATAAAATTGCTAGCTTCAAGAAGTCCGTCGTAAGTTCCTGTGTCAAGCCAAGCCATTCCACGACCTAAAAGTTCAACCTTAAGCTGCTTCTGGCTTAAATATTCATTGTTTACAGAAGTTATTTCAATTTCTCCGCGTGCCGAAGGTTTTATATTTTCCGCAATCTTGACAACTGAATTGTCATAAAAATAAAGTCCCGGAACTGCGTAATTTGACTTTGGCTTTGAAGGTTTTTCCTCGATTCCAAGAACTTTGCCTGAACCGTCAAATTCAACAACACCATAAGCTGTCGGATCTTTTACATAATAGCCGAAAATCACCGCACCTTTCTCGTTCCTGATTTTTTCCGCGGCATTTTTCAAAGTTCCTGTAAAACTCTGGCCGTAAAAAATATTGTCGCCAAGAACCAGCGCAACATCATCATTGCCGATAAAATTCTTTCCGACAATAAAAGCGTCCGCAAGACCGCGGGGCTTTTCCTGAACCGCATATTCAAAACGCATTCCAAGCCACGAGCCGTCGCCAAAAAGCTCCTCAAACAACTTGATGTCTCGCGGAGTTGAAATAATCAGAACTTCGCGGATGCCTGCAAGCATAAGCACGCTCAAAGGATAATAAATCATAGGTTTGTCGTAAAGCGGAAGAATCTGCTTTGAAACCGCCTTGGTAATCGGGTAAAGCCTGGTTCCGCTTCCACCTGCAAGAATTATTCCTTTCATAAAATCTCCTGTGTTTATCTGTTTATATTATATTGAACTTAAAATCAGTTCCATGTTTCCGTCAAAATTGACTGTGCCGAATTTGGCTGGCAAAATAAAATGATTTCCTTTTTTTACCGGAATTCCATTCACCGTACCGTTGCCGGAAATAACTGAGCAAAGCAAAAATGGCATTGTCTGCTCAAAAGAAACTTTTCCGCTGACTTTTGCGTGCCAAACTGTGAACAAATCGCAGGAAACCAGCTGCTCAAATGAAGAATGAAGTTTTTTTTCTTCATTTAACGGCAACTCTTTCTGCGAAAAAGGCGCTTTTATGACATCAATGCTCTGTTTTACGTGCAGAGGACGTTTTTTTCCATCCTGAAGCCTGTCGTAATCGTAAACGCGGTAAGTAATATCGCTTGACTGTTGGGTTTCAAGGATTACAGTTCCACCTTTTATGGCATGAACAGTTCCCGGCTCAATAAAGAAAAAATCACCTTTGTGAACAGGAACTTCGCGGATAAAATCGTTCCATTTTTGGTTTTCAATCATTGATTTTACTTCCGCGGAATCTTTTGCGTTGTGCCCGATTACAATTTTTGTCTCAGGCTCGCAGTCCATTATGTACCAACATTCAGTTTTTCCAAGAGAACCGTTCTCTTTTTTTGCGGCATAGTCATCATCAGGATGAACTTGAATGCTCAGGTCTTTTTTTGCGTCAATGATTTTTGTAAGAAGAGGAAATCTGTCGCCCTTTGTGTTTCCAAAAAGTTCCGGGTGGGATTTCCACAAGTCGCTTAAATGAAGCCCCTCGTATTCCTTGTTCAACACAAAGTCATCACCGTTCGGATGCGCGCTTATTCCCCACTGCTCGGAGCCCCAGATAAGATTTTTCACCTCTGGATTCAAGAAAATTGGATTCATATTATTTTGCCCGCTTCTTTAGTTCTTCTGCAATAATCTTTACATCCTGGACTTTATCTTTCTTTGAGACAAGAATTCCATCCTCGGAAGTTACAATAACAATGTCATCAAGCCCGATTGCGCCAACAAAAATATTTTTTGAATTTATGTAGCAGTTCTTGCTGTTCAGATTAATCACATCACCGCTTATGACGTTTCCGTCAGAATCTTTTTCTTTTATTTCCCACAAAGCCGACCAGGAGCCGACATCGTTCCAACCTGCGTCAAGCTTTACAACCCTACCGTGCTTTGTTTTTTCCATCACAGCGTAGTCAATTGAATTTCCTTTTATTGCCTCGAAATCAGCTTTGTTCAAGCGGATAAAATCCTTGTCAACAATGGCATTCTCGCAGGCTTTTATAGAAAAATCATACATTTCCGGCTCAAAAGATTTCAGTTCCGCAAGAAATTTCGCAGCCTTGAAAACAAACATTCCGCTGTTCCAGCTGTAATTTCCGTCCGCAAGATATTCCCTCGCTTTTTCAAGGTTCGGTTTCTCAACAAAACGCTCAAGTTCAAAAGAACCATTATCCTCTTTTCCAGTCTTTATATATCCGTAGCCGGTGTTTGGCTCAGTAGGCACAATTCCAAAAGTAACAAGGAAACCTTTTTCAGCTTCCTGAACGGCTTTTTTTACCGCATCCTGAAAAGTAGACTTGTTTTTTATCACGTGATCGCTCGGAAGAATAATTACAACCGCATCCTTGTCGCTCTTCATAACCTGATAGCAGGCAGCCGCAATCGCAGGAGCTGTGTTCCGCGCAATCGGCTCAAGCATGATTTTAGGCTCTTTCATTCCAATCTGATTCAGCTGCTCCGCCACAATAAAACGGTGAGCCTCATTGCAGACAACAACCGGCTCGGAATGCTCCATTTCCTCAAGACGAAGCAAAGTCTCCTGAATCATAGTTTTTTCACTCACAAGCGGCAGAAACTGCTTAGGATGATTTCCACTCGACAACGGCCAAAGCCTAGTTCCAGCACCGCCAGAAAGAATCACAGGATAAAAAGACATACGAACTCCCAAAAAAAAGTAAAACTTGTTTTATTTACTCTATGATAGCACAGAATGAATAAGTTTTCTATTGAATTTGTGAAAAGTTTATATCAGAGACAACTTCAGTATCTTTAACATAGAGTTTTATTATCAAAGCCGTGAGTTTATAAAAGCCCCCCCCACTTATGAACTCTTATCTTTCCCCAATCTGATGACAAACCTCTTTATAAATTCTATAATAAAAGCCATTATGAAAAAATTATCAGCATTTACAGTTTTTGTGGCAGTTTTTTTATCCTTTGCCACGAACACATTCTCGCAGGAATCATTAAAATCAACGGAAGAAGAATATTTTGACTTTCTGAGCCTTTTGGGAATCACAGAACGACCTTCCTTAAATTATAGAACTTTAAGCGACTCTGTTTGGGCGATAAAAGAAAATAAAAGCAAAATTTTTGAAAATACAGATACTGAAACAACCAGTGAAATTCAAACAGAAACAACAAAAAAAGCTGAAGAAACTACTCATCCATGGCAGAATAACAACTTGGGCACAAAACAGATTCTCTGGAAATCAAATTCCGAAAACACAAACTGGTTCACAAAAGGTCTAAACCGTTCTGTATCACTAAAAATCTACGGACCAGAATGGTTCAACTCATACAATACCGCAGCCCCATATGGCCAGAACGATGGTGCACTCTGGCAAGGAAAAGGCTACAACACAAGCCTGACCGCCGGCGCAAGATTAGAAGCATTCGGATTTGAGGCGACATTTAAGCCACAGGTAAGTTTTAGCCAGAATCTGGAGTTTGATTATATGCCAGGTGTTTATGGTAGTAAATACTCATACTTTTGGGTAGGGAATATCGATTTAGTACAGCGTTACGGAGACAGTTCATTTTGGAATTTTGACTGGGGAGACACAGAGCTCCGATGGGCTTGGCATACATTTACAATAGGATTTGGATTTCAGTCACCGTGGCTTGGTCCAGCATGGTTAAATCCAATGCTAGGAAGCAACAATGCAGGCACCTACCCAAAACTTGATATAGGTTTACGCCGAACAAAAATTCATTTACCATGGATTGGCTGGTATATTGGAGACATAGAAGGTCGCGTATGGTGCGGAAAACTTTCAGAATCAGATTATTTTGACAATGACAGTTCAAATAATTATAGAATGATAAATGCAATTTCTATTGCTTATGCTCCAGTATTTTTGCCAGGTTTTTCTGTTGGCATAAATAGAATTTTTCTTACAACATGGAAAAGAAAAAATTTAAAATATATTTGGAATTTATTTACATTTTCTCAAAACAATGATGTAAATGGTGATGGTGAAGATCAAAAAGTCTCAATATTTATAAATTGGTCATTTGATAAAATTGGATTTGAATTCTTCGGGGAATTTGGTATTGATGATTTCACAAGTCAAAAAACAGCAAATCCATTTCATACAGCAATATATACTATAGGTGCAAAACAATATATTCCTCTGCATTTTAGTAAA
>CAVBXG010000029.1:0-31297 GCA_963599585.1 bacterium | reverse complement strand
AGCTACCAGAAAAAGCGCGTCAATTCGCCATGCTGAGCGTACAAAGTATCAGACTGCGCAATTTTCTTCAAAAATTGCTTGCTATCGCTCAGAATAGCTCGGTTGCCGCTTTCTTTTTCTTCCCGCTTATTCAATTTATTAATTTAGTAATACAATATTGATTTACTAAAGATTATCAGATTTATTGAATTTTTACTATAAAAGTGCAATACTTTGGAATAAATAAAATTAACTTGGAGGCTCGTATGGCAAAATTTGGCGGTTCAATGACAGCTTTAGTCACACCTATGCATGAAGATGAATCTGTAGATTATGAAGGATTCCGTGCATTGGTCAAACGCCAGCTTGAGGGTGGAATCGATGGAATTCTTCCTTTGGGAACTACAGCAGAAACTCCAACTTTGACAGAAGACGAAGAAGACGAAATTATCAAGATTGCTTTTGAAGAAGTTAGGGCTTTTGAAAAGGCAAACGCTAAAAAAATAAATATAATTCTTGGCTCAAGCTCAAACTGCACGCGTGATGCAGTTCGTTACTGTGAGCGTGCTAAAAAGGCTGGTGCGGATGCGGCTCTTGTTGTAACTCCTTACTATAATAAGCCTAGCAATGAAGGAATTTTCAGACATTTTGAGGCGGTCTCAAAGGTTGGAATTCCAATCATTGTTTACAATATTCAGGGAAGAACCGGCAAAAATATTGACACTCCGACTTTGGCGCGGATTGCAAATCTTCCGAACATTGCAGGCGTAAAAGAAGCCAGTGGAAATATCAACCAGATGATGGATGTTATTGCTCAGGTAAAATCTGCACATCCTGATTTTTCTGTGATTTGCGGAGACGACAGTTTGACTCTTCCGTTGCTTGCGGCTGGTGGAGACGGCGTTTTCAGCGTTGTTTCTAATCTTGCGCCGGAACTTGTTACACAGATGGTTCATGCGGCTTTGGACGGTGATTTTAAGACTGCCCGCGCTTTGCATTACAGACTTTTGCCTTTCTTTAAAGCCGCGTTTGTTGACGGAAATCCGACTTCAATAAAATATGCGATGAGCATCCGCGGAATATGCAAGCCTTGTGTTCGGCTTCCGCTTGTTGAAGTTACAGAAAAAGCCAAAGAGATTATAAAAGACGCTTTGGCAGAATGTAAATTATAAATTTAATCAGATTTTAGGGGAAATATTATGGCAAATAAATTGAAAGTAGGTGTTTTGGGCGCAACTGGAATGGTTGGCCAGCGTTATATAAAGCTTTTGGAAAACCATCCGTGGTTTGAAGTGACTTACGTTGCGGCAAGTCCGCGTTCAGCTGGAAAAGCATACAAAGATGCGGTAAAAAACCGTTGGCTTATCGGCGCTGAAATTCCTGCCGGTGTTGCGGATTTGATTGTTGAAGACGCAAACGATGAGAAAAAGGCTCTTGGAAAATGCCAGTTTGTTTTTTCTGCGCTGGAGATGGGCAAGGAAGAAATAAAGGCGCTTGAAGCCGCTTATGCCGCTGAAGGAATTCCGGTAGTCTCTAACGCTTCGGCAAACCGCTGGACAGAAGATGTTCCAATGCTCGTGCCGGAAATAAATTATTCTCATCTTGATGTTATTGCCGAGCAGAAAAAGCACCACGGCTGGGACAAAGGATTTATTGCAGTAAAACCGAACTGCTCGCTCCAGACTTACATGATGCCGATTCACGCGCTGATTCAGGCCGGCTACCCAATCAAAAGAATGATTGTCACAACTTTGCAGGCAACAAGCGGCGCAGGCTATCCGGGAGTTCCTTCTTTTGACATGATTGACAATATCGTTCCGTTTATCGGCGGCGAGGAAGAAAAGACTGAAAAAGAATGTCTTAAGATTCTTGGAAAAGTTCAGGACGGAAAAATCGTGAATGCTGAATATCCGGTTGTTTCTTCAACTTGTACGCGCGTTCCTGTAATCGACGGGCACACAGCTTGCGTTTCGCTTGAATTTGCTGACAAAAAGCCAAGCCTTGAAGAAATTGAAAAAATCTGGACTTCCTATAAATCAGTTCCGCAGGAATTGAATCTTCCGAGCGCGCCGGAGCATCCGATTGTTGTCCGCCACGAGGAAAACCGTCCGCAGCCACGCCGCGACCGCGAGACTGAAAAAGGAATGGCTTGCGTAATCGGACGCCTTCGCCCATGCAATGTGTTTGACATCAAGTTTGTTTCGCTTAGCCACAACACAAAGCGCGGCGCAGCCCTTGGCGGAATCCTGAACGCAGAACTTTTAAAGGCAAAAGGATTTTTTGACAATCTGTAGTTTGTGAAAATATATTTAGAGTTAAAAACGGTGGCTTAAAAAACCGCCGTTTATTTTTATAAGGGGTTTTTAAGGGGAAAAACTTTTTCCCTTTGAAAATAAATGTGTCAAAAATTGACTTTAGGCAATTTTTGAGTAGTTCGTAACTTTAGTTACGAACGTAGGAAAACCTTTTCCCTTCAAAAAAATAAATATGGAAATTTTTACTGCTGTTTTTACTGATTCATATTTTTTGAGCGCGCTTTTTATGGCGATTGGGCAGACGACTTTGTTCAGCATGCCGATTCTTGAGTCTGTTTACGCGGGGCGCAGCGAAGAAGTTATGCTTTACATAAGCACAATCAGCATTGTTTTTAGGATTTTTGTGTATATTATCGGGCTTTCGATTATTGTCGGCAATAAAATTTCGTTTGAGAATCTGGGCGGCTCGCTTAAAAAAGTTTTTCTTACGCCGATTATGATTGGAATGTTTCTGGGAATTTTTGTTTTTGTCACTCAGAATTTTATGCCGCAGGTTCTGTTTGAAGGAAAAAATTATTCAATTTTTAGGGTTGATAAGACTTTGCCGGTTTTGTATGTGACTGTGCGTTCTTTGGGCAGGCTTGTTTCGCCGCTTTGTATGTTTATGATTGGGATGAGCATTGGAGGCGCGAATCTTCTGGAATGTTTGTCTGACGGTTTTTCGTGGATTATTGCGCTGCTTAGAAATATTGCCGGTCCGGTTGTTGTTGCGTTGGTTTGTCTTTTGTTGCATAAGGCTGGAATTTACAGGTTCAATGAATTTTCGCTTATGGCGATTCTGATTGGTTTTAGCGCGCCGGTAAGCGTTACATTGAGCATTGCATGCGTTGAGCACAACTGCGAGCAGGCGATTGCAAGCCGGAGCTGCGTTATTTCCACATTGCTTACGCTGGTTACGTTTCCGGCGGCGTTTGTGCTGGGAAAATGTGTGCTTGGGCTGATGAATTAGCCACTGGAGGGGCTTGCGCGGTGGTGGAAGGGTGGCGGAGCCAGGCGAGCGGAGCGAGACCGAGCGTTAGCGGGCCCTGGAAGTGCCGTTTTCTGGAGGAACTTGGGCTTTTGGATTTTCGTGCCGCGTGGAAAAAATCTTTGCGCCTTTTTTATTTTTTTTGTTGCCGTTTTTAAAATCTTTTTATATTTTTGATAGTATCAAATAGAAATTAATTTAAGAGGTAAATAAAGAAAATGGCTAAACAGTTGTTATTTAATGAAGATGCAAGAAAAAAGTTGCTTTCTGGCGTTGAGCAGATTGCAAAGGCTGTAAAGGTTACACTTGGACCTTGCGGCCGAATGGTTATGCTGGATAAAAAATACGGTGCGCCGACAATCACAAAGGACGGAGTTTCTGTTGCAAAAGACATTGAGCTTGCTGATCCTTATGAAAATATGGGTGCGCAGTTTGTCCGCGAAGTTGCTTCTAAGACAAATGATGACGCTGGTGATGGAACTACAACTTCTACAGTTTTGGCTTATGCGCTTGTTCGCGAGGGATTTAAGTCTGTTGCTGCCGGAATGACTCCGATTGAAATTAAGCGCGGTATTGATAAGGCTGTTGCGACTGCTGTTGAGGAAATCAAAAAGAATGCAAAGCCTGTTAAGGATTCTGCTGACATCAAGAGCATTGCTTCTATTTCTGCAAACAACGACCCTGAGATTGGTAACCTTATTGCTGAGGCGATTGAAAAGGTTGGAAAAGACGGTGTAATCACTGTTGAAGAATCTAAGAACATGAACACAACTGTTGATACTGTTGAAGGTATGCAGTTTGACCGTGGTTATATTTCTTCTTATTTTGTTACAGACCGCGAAAGAATGGAAGCTGCTTATTCAGACGCTTACGTTTTGATTTACGACAAAAAGATTTCTTCTATGAAAGATTTGCTTCCGTTGCTTGAGAAAGTTGCGAACGCTGGCCGTTCATTGGTTATCATCGCAGAAGATGTTGACGGCGAGGCTCTTACAACTTTGGTTTTGAATACAATCCGCGGAACAATCAAGGTTTGCGCTGTAAAGGCTCCTGGATTTGGCGACCGCAGAAAGGATATGCTTCAGGATATTGCAATCTTGACTGGAGGAACTGTTGTTTCTGAAGAAGTTGGATTGAAACTTGAATCTTGCGGACCGGAAGTTCTTGGTCAGGCAAAATCTGTTAAGATTGACAAGGACAATACAACAATCATTGGCGGTGCTGGCGACAAGAAAGCTATTTCTGACCGCGTTGCTGAAATCAAAAAGGCAATTGAAAAATCTACATCAACTTATGACAAGGAGCAGCTCCAGAAACGTCTTGCAAAACTTGCTGGCGGTGTAGCTGTAATCAATGTTGGTGCTACAACAGAAACAGAAATGAAGGAAAAGAAATTCCGCGTTGAAGATACAATTGCCGCAACTCGCGCTGCGCTTGAGGAAGGAATTGTTTCTGGTGGTGGAATCGCTTTGGTTGAGGCTGCAAAGGCTCTTGAAAAAGTTCCTGCAGAACTTTCTGAAGATGAGAAGGTTGGCTATAAGATTGTCCGACGCGCTTTGGAAGAACCAATCCGCCAGATTGCAGACAATGCTGGAATCGACGGTGCTGTTGTTGCAGAACGCGCAAAGAACGAGAAAGACGGTGTTGGTTACAACGCTTACACAGGCGAATGGGTAAATATGATTCAGGCTGGAATCATTGACCCGGCAAAAGTAACAACTTCTGCCTTGATGAACGCCGCTTCAATTGCAGGCACTTTGCTTACAACTGAATGCGCAATAACAGACATTCCAGAACCAAAACCAGCTGCGGCTCCAGCCCCAGACATGGGCGGCATGGGATACTAAGGCGTTGAAGCCTTAGAATTCAATCCACTGGTCAGTTTTGCCCTGCAAAACTGAAGGCAAAAGAGGAATGAGTTTGTTTTTCAGGAGAAATACCTCTTTTGCCAGGGATGGGTTATTAAGGCGGTAGAGCCCTAAACCTGAATGTTTTTGGCTTGAAAAAAATCGGTATTCGTTGCGAATGCCGATTTTTTTTTGTATATTAATTGTATGAAAAATAAAGTTGTTGTCATTTTTTTTAGCACACTTTTTGCGGTTCTTGCCGTTGTCCTTGCTTTAAGATTTACTGTTTTCCGAAAAACTCAAAGTGTACGGGCAAAAGTTGTTACTCCGGTTTCTGCGGACAATATTGGGAACGGAACAGAATCTTCCGAGATTTCCGGCGAAAATATAATGATGACATCTTTTATTCCTTTGCTTCCGACCGAGACTTTAATCAGCGCGTTGACGCTTGATTTTGATGGCGACAATCTTGACGATCAGGTTGTTGCGATTCACAAAGCCGGTTCGGAAAATCTTTTTCTTATCGTTGGTCTTTACAATTCAGTTTCAAATTCTTATGAGCGCGTCGCAGAAATCTCAACGGATATTTCGCGGGAACGGACTTTTTCTTTTAATGCAGTTGATATGATTGGAAATCACAGAAATGCGCTTGTGTATCAAGGTGTTGACAACAGCGGTGATTCAGTTATGAAAATCTATATCTGCAACCGTGAGAAAAATTCTGTTGAGCTTAATAAAATCGGCGACTTTAAATCTGATGGAACAATTTTTATTGTGCAGACGGAACGTTCAGAGGCGTACGAGCTTTCCCAGACCCGCGGACAGAGTTTCAGCGTTTGGGTTTACAGTTCTGATAAGTCAGAGGATCAGAAATCTTCTTCAGTTGCAATTGGACAAATCCAGACAGAATACACTTGGAACGAGGGCGAGCAGAAATATACGCAGAACCGCCAGATTCGTGTTACAGGAAGCCGCCTTGCCGCTCGTGAGCTTGCCCGGATTCAAAATGGAAATGTGGCGACTTTTGCGGAATACCTTGACGGCTTATGGTACAAAACTTCCAGTACAGATGAGTCAGCCAGCTATATTTATTTTAATTATGGAACAAAAGAAGTTATTTTTCTTTCAAATGACACAGAAGGCGTTTATTCATGGGAAAATTCCAGCCTAAGAAGAAGCGGAATTTATCTTACGCTTGTAAATTCTATCATTTCAAGCATGAAGCGTCGCCTTGATATTATGCTTACCGGCGTGAACGAAGTTTATATCCGCGTGCACGAGGATGTCGGGCTTTTAATCAAGGAGAATAACCACTGGGACGGAACTTACAAAAAAATGTCCTTTCAAAGTACCTTTGGTGAAGAAAAAATTGATTATCCTCATCCTGAATACGAAAAAATCCTCTCTGAAGTCCAGAATTGGCAGGATGAAGAAAACCGGAAAATCACTTTTAAAAATGGAATTTATACTCTTGTAAATTCAGAAATCGAAGAAAAAGGAACTTATCTTATTGATACAGTCGGAAAATTTCCTGTGATTCAGTTCCGCCCGGAAAATTCGCAGAAGTCAAATCTGCTTCCGGCTTACGCAATGCAGTTCAAGACAACGGAAGAAATTATTCCGGCAAAAAGACGAAACCAGAATCCGACCGTAAGAACTGTTGTTGATAAAAATACAATTATCATGTCGCCGGTAAAACTTTCGCCGGACACTTGCTACGCTACAGACGGAATGAAAATCACTCTTACAAAAGAATCAAAATAGTATTTTAAGATTGAAAAATAAGGCACGCGTCATTATAATTATCTATTATGACTGCAAACGAATTACGCTCAAAATACATTGAGTTCTTTAAGAGTAAAAATCACGTTGAAATTTCTGGTCAGTCTTTGATTCCAGAAAATGATCCATCAGTTTTGTTTACAACTGCCGGAATGCATCCGCTTGTTCCATATCTTTTGGGAGAAAAACATCCTTCTGGAACACGCCTTACAGATTATCAGAAATGTATCCGCACAGGTGATATTGATGAAGTTGGCGACCCAAGCCATCTTACTTGTTTTGAAATGCTTGGAAACTGGTCTTTGGGCGATTATTTTAAGAAAGAATCAATCGGATTTTCTTATGAATTCCTTACAAGCCCAAAATGGCTCGGTCTTGATCCACGAAAAATTTCTGTGACAGTTTTTGCCGGTGACGACAATGCTCCTCGCGATGAAGAAGCTGCGACTTACTGGAAAGAAAACGGAATGCCGGAAGACAAAATCGCATATCTTCCTGCAAGCGACAACTGGTGGGCTGCAGGTCCTACCGGTCCTTGCGGTCCTGATACAGAAATTTTCTACTGGGTTGGCGAAGGACTTCCACCGGCTGGCTCAAACAAAGGCACAGACAGCGAAAACTGGATGGAAATCTGGAACAACGTTTTTATGCAGTACAACCGCGTTGATGAAAAGACTCTTGTGCCGCTTCCAAAGAAAAATGTTGACACAGGAATGGGGCTTGAGCGCACAAACTGCATCTTGCAGGGAAAAACTTCGGTTTATCTTACAGAAGTTTTCCAGCCAATCATTGCAAAAATTGAGGAACTTTCTTCTTATAAATATGGCACAGACGCAGAAAAAGACAAGAGCGTGCGAATTATTGCAGATCATAGCCGCGCTTCAGTCTTTATTCTTGGTGACCAGAAAGGCGTTTCTCCTTCAAATGTCGGTGCAGGCTACGTTCTTCGCCGCTTGATTCGCCGTGCAGTTCGACACGGAATGAAACTTGGAATCGAAAAGGAATTCCTTGCGGAAGTTGCCGCAGTTGTGATTGAAAATTTCAAGAACGCATATCCAGAACTTGAGCAGAATAAAGAAAAGATTTTCCGCGAACTTACCGCCGAGGAAGCAAAATTCCGCACAACGCTTAAAAAGGGCGAGGCTGAATTCCAGAAACTTCTTCCAAATCTTATGAAAAACCCAAAAAAGATTATCTCTGGAAAAGTCGCATACAATCTTTACGAAACTTATGGCTATCCGCTTGAGCTTACCCAGGAACTTGGCGCGGAAAACGGCTTTACCGTTGATGTTGAAGGATTTATGGCAGCGGAAAAGAAGCACCAGGAAGCCTCAAAATCTCTTGATGCAGGAAAGGCAAAAGGCGGACTTGCTGAACAGTCTGACATCACAACAAAATATCACACGGCAACGCACTTGCTTCAGCAGGCTTTGGTTGACGTTCTTGGTGATGAAGTTTCCCAGAAAGGTTCAAATATAAACAATGAGCGAATGCGCTTTGACTTTACTTTCGGTCGCCCGATGACAAAAGAGGAAATCCAGAAAGTTGAGGACATCGTTAATGAAAAAATCAACGAGGATTTGCCTGTAACAATGGAAGTAATGCCGCTTGACCAGGCAAAGGCAGAGGGCGCGCGTGCTTTGTTCGTTAATAAATACGGCGAGCAGGTAAAAGTGTACACAATCGGACGCGACGCAAAGAATGACTGGTATTCAAAGGAAGTTTGTGGTGGACCTCACGTTCAGCACACAGCACAGATTGGAAAATTCAAGATTGAAAAAGAACAGTCTTCTTCTGCCGGTGTTCGTAGAATCAGGGCTACAATAAGCGGCGGACTTCCGCTGGACAAATAATATTTTTGCAAAAAACTCAAAAATTTGTAACTATTTTCACATTTTGTGGGTTTTATGGTGTAAAATATTAGAAAATAAAAAAAAGGAATTTATATATGAAACGTTTTGCAGTTGCATTTTTAGCTTTATTTATGTGCGCGGCACTTTTTGCACAGAACGATCTTCAGGTTCTTGCAGTGGTAAAACTTAACAAAAACGAATCAATTTCATTGAAGCAGATTAAAACTCGTGTTGAAATGTATGAGAAACAAAGAGGTTCTGTTCTTTCTGTTGATGACAGAAAAAAAGTTCTTGACGCATTGATTCAGGAAAAACTGGTTCTTCAGGCTGCCCAGAAATCTGGAATTTCAATCACAGACAGCCAGATTGAACAGATGTTCCTTCAGCAGATGAGCCAGCAGCTTCTTGGAAGAAATGCAACTCAGTCTGAGCTTGAGACTGTAATCAAACAGCAGACAAATCTTTCTCTTGATGATTTTATGAAACAGCAGATTGGAATGTCTGTCGCAGAATACAAGACTTATCTAAAAAACCAGACATTGGTTCAGCAGTACATTCTTCATCAGCGCGAAAATGAGATTAAGTCGGTTGCCGCAACAGATGAGGAAATCCGCGCGTTCTACGAGTTGAACAAATCTCAGTTTGTATGGACTGATATGCTCAAACTTTATATGGTTGTTATTCCAAAAGACAAGGATGCTGAAGCCGCTCGCGCAAAGGCAAACGACCTTTTCAACAAGCTGAAGGACAAAAAACTTACTGTGAATCAGATGACTGTTGAGTCAAAGAAAGAAAATTCTGGATTCCAGTCTGGCGAAATGCTTATCAACAAGAATCAGGTTAGTGCGCAGCAGCTTGGAATTTCTTACAAGGATCTTTTGTCTTTGTTTGAAAACAATGTTGGCTATTTCTCTAGCGTTGGTGAATTCGATTCGCATTTTCAGTTTTATACAATCATCAAAAAGTATGATGCGAAAATGCTTTCTTTGAGCGATGTAGTTCAGCCTGATTCCACAACGACCGTTTACGATTATATCCGCAGTTCTTTGGGGCAGCAGAAAGTTATGCAGTATTTTACAGTTGCGGCGCAGGAAATTGCAAAGGAACTTGATACAGAAGCAAATGTTGAACGAAAAAAGACTGGTGACGCTCTGACAAAACTTCTTTCTTGGTAAGGCAGGGAGGAATTTATGTCTAGAAGAATAAGCCGAATTCTTGCTTTTCAGGCTTTATATTCGTGGGATGTTGCCGGTGTTGATGTAAATGATTTGATTTCATTTTCGTGGCTTGAGCGTGACGTTTTTGATGCTTCTGAAGTGGGCGAGGATTCATCTGAGGAAATAAAGTATTGTCTGCAGGAAAAGCAGATGAATCAGTTTGAAAAACTTACGCCTGCAAAAAAACAGGAAGTTTTTGATTACGCAAGAATTCTTGTTAAAGGAACTGTTGAAAATATCCAGCAGATTGACGAGATTGTAAAAAGCCATCTTTCTTCAAAATGGACAATTGAACGTCTTAATAAGGTTGCGCTTGCCGTAATCCGAATGAGCGTTTATTCTCTTCTTTACCAAAAGGATGTAGACCCGAAAATCACAATTGATGAAGCTGTTGAGATTGTAAAAGATTATGGCGAGGACGACACGCATAAATTTACAAATGCAATTCTCGATCATATCAGTAAAGATTTGGCGGAGAAAAATTCTTAAATGATAAAAAAATCGGTCAGAAATTTTTTGTGCATTGCGTTGGCCGTGCTGTTTCTGCCGGTTTTTTTTTCATGTTCAAACAGTGCGGAAGAAAAATCAATTTCTTCTGCGCTTGACCAGATTGATATTCTTATAAATCAGGAACAATTTAAAGATGCCGAGAGGGAACTTGATAAGATTGAAAAAAGGGCTTTCAGTTCCTGGATTGAAATCGGAATTTTTAAGCGTTATTTAAAAATTGACCTTTCTGAAAAGGCTGAAAAAGCTATTGTCCGCGCGATTAAGAAAAATCCTAAAAATAACGAGCTGAACGCAGTTTATACGCATTTTCTTTTAAAAAACGGCAGGACGGAAGAGGCTCTTGCCGCGGGAAAAGGGCTTCAGGGAACGCGGTACGGTTCGGTTTATTCAGAAGCGGTTTTTCGGAATGTCCTTGAAAAATCAAAAAAAGCTGAGCTTGCAAAAATATTTTTGGCGCCGGAATATTTTCCGGTTTATTTTGATGCATATATCGGCTCAAAAGATTCGGCTTGGTTAAGAAACTGCGCGCTGTTGCATCTTGCGCTTGGTTCGTATGAAAAGGCGGCCGCGGTTCATCCGGGAAGCAACCAGATTCTTGAGGCAAATGACGGTTATTTTTGGTCGCTTGTGATGTATGATGCCGCTCGTTTTGGCGAAGCTGTGAATTATGGAAATGCGGCAATTTCTTTTGCGGATTCGCGGACCGGAAAGGAAAAACGCAAGGTTTCTGTTGCGGAAATAAGTGCGCTTCTGCAGGATTCTTATACTTGGCTCGGTGATTTTGAAAGCGCGGAAACAATACGAAGAAATTATCTTGATTCAATTGAAAACTCCAATGGAGAATTTAATCTTTCGGAAACAGAACGAACTGAAAATGATTTTTTGCCGCCGATTTTTGTGAACAGCGCGAAATGGGCTATTGATTCCGGTGATGAAAACCGTGCAGTCTTGCTTCTTAGATTTTGCGTTGAAAATTGGTCCGACTATGTTCCAGGTCTTACTTCTTATGCAAATTTTGCCTACAACTCAAATTTGCCGCAAAATGAGGAATTTACCCAGATGCAGCTTAGGGATGAAGGATTGGCTTCGCTTGAAATGGAGCGTTATGACCGCCGCCCGAAAATTCCTTTGAGCGATGCGCTTAGACGGATTGATGAAAGCCTTGCCCGGAAAAAATCTCCGCTGCTTTTTGTTGTGCGCCTTGATCTGAAATATAAGACTGATAAAAATCTTACTGAAACCGAAAAAACTGCCGATGTCTGGAGAATTCTTGAAGAAAATGCTGTTTCTCCATCTGTTTATCCAGAGATTTTGTTTGAATATGCGTTGAATTTTCTTTTGGAGACAAAACAGACGGACGAGGCGAGGGAACTTTTCTATAAATATATTTCAGCGAAATATGAAATTCCTTGCGACAATGATTTTTGGACTAATGTAATAAAAAAAATCAATGCTTTTTCCGCTGTTGAATCTGAATATGCGTTTTATTTTTCTGCTTTGTCCGGAAGAAATTCTGATTCTGTGCGGCTTGGAGAATATTGCGTTTTTGAAAATAGCGAAAAAGATTTTGTAAATGTGGCGGTAAGCGATTCTGCGGCAATGAACCTTGCATCAGTTTATAATTCTATTGGGCAAAAAACAGATGCTTTGGAGTTGTACAAAAAGGTGAATGGACGAAGTTCGGCAAAAAAGATAAAGGCGCTTGCGATGTATAGGATGGCGTTGATTTACCTTGATTCAAATGACTTGAAAAACGCAAGAATTTGCGCGGAATACAGTTCAACTTTGAATCCAAAAAGTGCAGAAGCAAAACTTTTGGTTACAAAAATAAAATCTGGTGTTAAATAAAAAAACGCAGGCGATTTTACAAACTGCAAATCCGTCTGCGCTTTTATTCATTCTTAAAAACTATTCAATAACAGCAATAACATCGCTCATGCGAAGGATAAGATAATCTTCTCCATCGAGTTTTACCTGTGTGCCGGCGTATTTGTCGTACATAATGCGGTCGCCGTTCTTTACTGTGATTTTGTCTTCTTCTGTGCCAGGACCAACTTCTACAACTGTAGCTGTCTGTGTTTTTTCCTGTGCAGCTTCTGGAATGTAAAGTCCGCTTGCTGTTTTTGTTTCAGCTGCGTCATTTTTTACAAGAATTCTGTCTGCTAATGGTTTGATTTTCATTCTATTTTGCTCCTATTTGGAAAATAATTTCTTTTTCTACCATCAAATATAAGAAAATCCATGCGGAATCGTCAACAAAAAAATGAAAAAAATGTGTGAAGTGGGGAAAATTTACTCAATTTTGAATCTGATTTTTTGAGGTGGGGAAAATTTACACAATTTTATTAATTTGCCTAAACTTTGAGTTTTTTCTGAATCCATAAATTGAATGAGCGGGAAGAAAAAGAAAGCGGCAACCGAGCTATTCGGTGAGATGGCAAGCAATTTTTGAAGAAAATTGCGCAGTCCGATACCTTGTTACGCTCCGCATAGCGAATTGTCGCGCTTTTTCTGGTAGCTGATTCAATTTTTATGCTCAATTGATATAATTCGGAATTTAGGCTAAATAATTAAATTTATAAAAATAAAAAAACTTGGCACGATTCTTGCATAATATTTAGTGTAGATTATTTTTGGAGGCAAATTATGACAGACAGCACAATTTCAATGTATCTTAAAGAAATCAACAAGATTCCACTTCTTTCTTATGAGGAAGAAACTGAATTGGCAAAAAAAGCCGCCGCAGGTGATAAACTTGCAAAGAATAAGATTATAAATGCAAATCTTCGTTTTGTTGTCAATGTTGCCAAAAAATATCAAAAAAAAGGTCTTGAGCTTGAGGATCTTATCAGCGAAGGAAATATTGGTCTTTTGACCGCGATTGATAAATTTGATGTTTCAAAAGGTTATCATTTTATTTCGTATGCGGTCTGGTGGATTCGTCAGTCAATTCTTAAGGCTATTTGCGAAAAAAGCCGTGCGATTCGTTTGCCGCAGAACAGGGCGAATGAACTTGTTCAGATTGAGCACGCGATGAAAACAATAAAGGATAAGGTTTCTGAAGAGCAGGAATTCTCTGAAATTGCCGCAATGCTGAATATGGATGTAAGTCATGTTCGGGAACTGCTTGAAATAAGCCGCGATATGGCTTCTCTTGATTCTGATGTTGCCGGAAAAAATGATTCTGTTACAACTTTGGGCGCGATGATTGAAGACAAGGCTCATGCGCAGCCGGAAGATTTTGTAATCAACAAGGAAATGCAGAAAGATATAAACAATGTTCTTTCAACTTTGAAACCAGCGGAAGCTGAAGTTCTTAAGATGCGCTATGGAATCGGAGTTGAAAAACCGATGTCATTAAAGGAAGTTGGCGATAAATTCAATCTTACAAAGGAAAGAATCCGACAGATTGAAAAACATGCGCTTGTTAGAATGCAGCACCCGACTCGTGCGCGTCGCCTTGAAAGCTATGTTGCTTAGTTGAATAAACTTTTTGTGTATTCAAATGCATCATTTCGGGCTTGAACAAGAATGTCGTGGTCGCGGATGATGTCTGCGATTCCCAGTGAAAGGTTTCCAGCCTGGGCGGTTCCGGTTATTTCGCCGGGACCTCTTAGTTTTAAATCCTGATTTGCGATTACAAAACCGTCCGTGTTCTGGCGAAGAACTTTCATTCTTTCTATTCCAGTTTCTGTTATTTTTTTGCTGTAAATCAAAAAACAGAATGACTGAGAATTTCCTCTTCCAACGCGTCCGCGGAGCTGGTGAAGCTGGGCTAAACCGAATCTGTCTGCCTGTTCAATTACGATGCTTGTGGCATTTGGAACATCAACGCCTACTTCAATTACTGTGGTTGCCGCCAAAACCTGTATTTTTCCGCTCTGAAAATCTTTTAGAATCTGAATTTGCTGTTCTTCTTCAATTTTTGAATGAAGAAGCGCGCACTTGTATTCTGGATAAATATTCTGTGAAAGATTTTTGAAATTCTCTTCCGCGGATTTTATGTCATGGATTTCGCCGTTCTCATTCTCGGAATTTATTGCCGGATAAACAAAATACGCCTGATGCCCCATTTTAAGCTGGTTACGAACGGCTTCGTATGCGTTATGCTCATTTCCTTCTTTTACAAGATAAGTTTGAATCGGTTTGCGGCCTTTTGGCATTGTTCTGATTACGCTTACGTCCAAATCGCCAAAAACTGTAAGCGCGAGCGTCTGCGGAATCGGGGTTGCGCTCATCATCAGAAGGTGAGGCTCAAAAGTTACCTGCGGTTCTGTTTCCGTGTGCCGTCCTTTTTCAAGGATTGACTGACGCTGGATAACGCCGAACCTGTGCTGCTCGTCAATAACGGCAAGCTGTAAATCATTATAAACAACTTGCTTGCTGAAAAGCGCATGTGTTCCGATTACAATATTTATTTCGCCTGATTTTAGCGCGTTCAAAAGCCGGGTGCGTCCTGAACTTTTTACGTTTCCCGTAAGAAAAGCCACATTTATTCCGAGCGGTTCAAGCAGTTTTGCGGCTGAATCAGCATGCTGCCGAGCAAGAATTTCTGTTGGCGCCATAAACGCGCACTGGCCTTTCCAGTTGATTATTCTGAGGCAGGCAAAAAACGCCACAAGAGTTTTTCCGGAGCCTACATCGCCCTGCAGAAGCCGCTGCATTGTAAAAGGAATTTTTTTTGAGGTGGATTTTCCGGTCAGCAGAGCCGCTCGTTCCAGGAAGCCCTTGTCAATGTCTTTGTTCATCTGGTCGATTACAAAAATCTGGTCCGGCGTAAGATCGAACGGAAGTCTGTTCAAAAGTTCCTTCTGTAACGGCGAGAGGCTTTTTTCAAAATCAGATTTTTCCTGCGCAGAAAGTTCCTTGCCGCTCTGGTTCCACTGCTCAGTTCCAGCCTGTTTTGCTTCCTCAAGGTTTGCCGCCGGAATCGAGCCTTTGTGTTTAAAAGCCCGCTCTGCAATCGCTTTCTGAAAGTAAAAAAACTCCTCGTAAATCAAAGTTTTTCGGGCTTTTTGAATTTCAGAAGGCGTTTGGCTCAGATGAATGAATCTTATCGCATCTTTTTTTGAAAGAAGATTCTGTTTTTTTATATATTTTTCCGGAAGATTGTCGTCAATTCCAATATCGTATTGCTTGATTGCAGCTTGAACAGCTTTTCGCACGGTTTTTTGCGTAAGTCCTTCCGTAAGCGGATAAATCGGAAGAATCCTTGAGTCCGGCAACGGCTGGTTTTCAAAATCTTCAATTTTTCCGCTTTCAGAAAGCTTTGTCACATCAAAATCTGTGCTTTGAATCTGTCCGTATTTTACGGTGAAAGTTCCTGTTACAGAAATTATGCTGCCGACCAGAAGCGAATGCTGCAGAAATGTCCTGTTGAATGCAATCAGGCTTGCGGCTGCCGTTCCGTCTGAAATAATTATTTTTAGCGTGCGCATCCGTCCGTAGCCAAAAAATTCGTGGGCGGTAACTTGCGCAACAGTGTGGACTTTTGCCGATTCAAATTTTGAGATTGGATTACGCTCGCGGCGGTCTTCATAGTTTCTTGGATAAAACTTTAAAAGGTCGCTCACAGTAAAAATATTCAGTTTTGCGAACAGTTTTTCTGCGGCAGGACCGACTCCTGAAAGCGAGGCGACAGGCGTTTTTATTTCATCCAGTTTCATTTTGATTCAAATTTTAAAAAGGAATGTAATGTACAAAGCGCAAAATCAAATTCAGCAGGAAGAAAGAGACTACAAGAACCAGAAGCATTGCGATTGAATCAATTAAAAGCGCAGTCTTGTAGGAAATGCTTCTTCCGCCGGTAAAAAAGTTGCAGATTTTAAAGACCATATTGCGGATTGCGTCGTCAAAACGTTGCCACGGCGAGTCATACTGGTTGCTTGACTTGCTGAAAATCGAGACAAGGTAGCGCACGAAAAATATCAGCATTATCACTGTTATGATTGAAGAGCCGATTGACCATACAATATTGATAAGGTTCGCCAGAATCATGCTGAGCGAAATATAGCCAGAAGCACCGATATTTGTCAAAATTGAAGAAATTACGTAAAGCACGCCGATTGCGACCATCGCGGTAAAATCAATCATTCCGATTCGGAGCGGAAGCCTTGAAAAAAGATTCAGATAAGGGTCGCAGATTGAAGAAAGAAATTTTCCGATTGCGCTGTAGTTCAACGATGGAATCCAAGTTAAAAGAATTCTGAAAAAACAAAGTGTTGAGTACAAAGAAACTGCGCCGGCAGCCGTATTAATAAGTATTCTTAGCATAATTTATCCTATTCAGACCAGACTTCCTTTACAAAAGCTAAATCTTTTATTTTTGTAAGAACTTCAGGTGTTGCAGAGCATGTCAGCGAGCTGTTTGCCTTGACTATGTATGCGCCATTTAAAGTATCTACATGAAAATATACTGAACAATTGCCCATAGTGCCAAATAAAAAATCTTTCAATTTGACAATATCGCGCTCAGAAGTGAAATTATTTTCCAGGACTATATGAATTTCCTTGATGGAATGTTGCTTAAGATTGTTGATGTCCTCAAGGCTGTCCACAATGAAGCTTGGGGCTTCGCGCGAACCGTCAACTTTTCCTTTGAATGCGTAAATGTTTCCGTCCTGAATCTGGTTTTTTAGTGTTTCCCATGTTTTCGGGAAGAACGTCATATCAATTTCGCCGTCGTAATCCTGAAGTTTTGCAAAAGCCATATTTGTAGCTTTTTTTGTTACAATCGGATGAAGGTTCTGCAAAAATCCAAGGACAGTGTAGACTTTGCCGGAATTCCTGTTCTGCCAGGCGTCTTTTCCGGTCAAACTTGCCTTAAAGGCTTTGTCTTCCGCCGCCGCGCGTTCCATCGTTTTTGAGGTAAGCGTAATGCAGGTTTTTATAACTTTTTCAAAATCGCCAAGCGGATGGCCGGAAACATAAGTTCCGATGATTTCTTTTTCAATATTCAGCTTTTCAAAAGTCGGAAGGTCTGGAAGCTCTTCAAATTCAAAATCCGCGTAGACTTTTTCATCTGTGTCGCCAAACAAGTCTCCCTGGCCATTGTTCGTTCCGTTTATTTTGTCCTGAACGTAGGTTATTGCTCTTTCCATGTTTGCTGTAAGAGTAGGGCGGTTTTTTCCTAGCTTGTCGAATGCGCCGGTTTTTATGCAGACTTCAATAGCTTTTGAGTTTATAAGAGTTTTTTTAGTTTCGCGGCCGGTTTCTTCATCTTTTGTAACAGACTGAAGAGGAAGGCAGCGTTCAAGGAAATCAATGAATGATTTGTAAGGTCCGTGTTCCTCGCGCTCTTTTACGATTGCGTCCGCGGCTTCTTTTCCCATTCCTTTCATTCCGCGCAGGGCAAAAATTATGTGGTCGCCGACTGCATCAAATTCTGAATAAGAAGCGTTTATGTCCGGCGGATCGATTTTTAGTCCCATTCGTTTTGCTTCTGCAATGTAGATTGAAACTCCGTCGGTTGTGGAAATTTCGTTTGTAAGGTTCGCAGCCATAAATGCCGCCGGGTAATGACATTTTAGCCATCCTGTCCGGTAAGCAAGAACCGTGTAGGCTGCCGCATGCGACTTGTTGAATCCGTAGCCTGCAAAAGGAACCATGATTTCAAAAATATCTGCGGCGTGTTTTTCGGTGAATCCCTGTTTTATCGCGCCCTCAATAAATTCCTTCTTTTTACCCATCAAGACTTCCGGCTTCTTTTTACCCATCGCGCGCCGGAGCATATCTGCCGCACCAAGGGAAAATCCCGCGATTTTTTGGGAAACCTGCATAACCTGTTCCTGATAAACCATAACGCCGTAAGTTTCTTTTAAAAGTCCTTCTAGGCATGGGTCAGGGTAGTGGATTGTCTCTGGCTTCCATTTTCCTTCAATATATTGAGGAATGTAGTCCATCGGGCCAGGGCGGTAAAGCGCGTTCAAGGCAACAAGCTCTTCTATGCAGCGTGGCGCAACCTGACGCAGAATCTTCTGCATTCCAGGAGATTCAAACTGAAAGACTGCAACGGAATCGCCTTTGTCAAAAAGATCGAAAGTCTCGCTGTCTGTCTCGCTAACATTCGCAGTAAGAAATGTTGGTTCTTCCGGCTTTTTATGACGGTTTACAATATCTTCCGCATAACGGATAAGGGAAAGTGTTTTTAGTCCAAGATAGTCGAACTTTACAAGTCCGCAAGGCTCGATAATATCCATTGTGTACTGCACGCCGACTTCGCCTGTTTTTGCATCCTTAAAGACAGGAGCCCAGTCAGGGAGCGCAGTAAGACCGATTACCATTCCTGATGCGTGAAGACCTGTGTTGCGGTTCATTCCTTCAAGTTTTTTGCAGAGAGCAATCCAGCGTTCAAAAACATCTTTGTCCAGCCCGATTGTTGCCTCTGGATTTTCGCGAACGGCGATAAGCTGACCACCGTCCGGAAATTTTTCTGTTGGCGGCTCGAACGCATTCTTCAGTTTTGCTTTTGGTGAATCTGGAATGCACGCTTTTACTTTTGCGACAATCGAAAGCGGAATGTTTAGGATTCGTCCCACATCTGCAAGGCAGTTCTTTGGCTTTAAAGTTCCGAAAGTAACAATGTGACCAACCTGCGGGTCTCCGTAAAGGTCGCGCGTGTGCTGGATTATATCTTGCCTGTAGTCGAAATCCATGTCAACGTCAAAATCAGGCATTGAGACGCGCTCAGGATTCAAAAATCGTTCAAAAATCAGATTAAAGCGGAACGGGTCAATATCCGTGATTCCCATTGAATAAGCAACCAGCGAACCCGCCCCGGAACCTCGACCCGGACCAATCGGAATGTAAGGTTTCGGTTTGTTATTAACATTGTCCCAGGTGGATTTTGCCCAGTTGATGAATTCCCATACAATCAAAAAGTAGCCGGAAAAGCCCATCTTAAAGATGATTCCAAGCTCGTATTCGGCGCGGTCGCGGATTTTCGGGGTGATTTCCGGGTAACGTTGGCGCAGACCTTTCTCTACAATTGAACGCACAAAATCGTCCTGATTTTTTGTGTAGTCATCGTGGGTCTGGAATTCCTTTGGAAGCTCAAACCGAGGCAGACAGCCTTTTAGTTCCGGCGTTGAATACTGATGAATCGTAAGATTGCACATATTCGCGATTTTGATTGTGTTCTCGTACGCTTCTGGAATGTCTGGAAAAAGCATTTTCATCTCTTCTTCCGACTTGAAGTACCATTCAGAGATTCTGTTTGCGCCGCCCATGCTTTTTGCCGCACTTTCTGGCGCGTCCAGCAACGTTTTTCGCCCGATGCAGTTCAATGCAAGCTGAGCTTCTGCGTCTTCCTTGTTTATGTAGTGAATATCGTTTGTTACAACAAGAGGAATATCGAGCTTGCGCGCTATTTTTATCATTCCTTCCGCGGCAATTTTTTCTTCCGGCAAACCGTGGTCCTGGATTTCAATGTAATAATGATCTGGCCCGAAAAGTTCCTTGTAGCGGCGCGCGACATTTTCAGCGTCCTCCATGTTTCCGTTCAAAACCGCCTGTGGAAGCTCACCGGCAACGCATGCAGAAAGGCAGATGATTCCTTCGTGGTACTGTTTGAGCATTTCAAAGTCGATTCTCGGTTTTCCGTAATAAAGCGAATCCTCGTCGCAAAAAGCGCGGGAATTCAGCCAGCACATATTTTTGTAGCCAGTGTCGTTTTCGCAAAGCAGGATAAGATGATAATTGTGCTTTCCGTAGCGCGTGTTCTGTTTTTTCTGGTGGTCTTCTGTGCAGTAAAATTCGCATCCTACAATCGGATTGATTCCGTTGGCGTGGCAGATATGCTCAAAATTCAAAACGCCGAACATATTTCCGTGGTCAGTAAGCGCAAGTGCCGGCATATTCAGCTGTTTTGCGCGCGCAATCAAAGAGTCAAGCTTTGCGCAGCCGTCCAGAAGCGAATAATCCGAGTGAACGTGAAGATGAACAAAATTAGAAACCGGAGTTCCTTCCGGTGCCGGGTCAAAAATATGAATATCTGCCAATTAAATTCTCCTTTTGGGTTTTTATGGCTATTATAAACATTTTGGCTATCATTAAGTGATAGCAAGAAAATATATTAAATTTGATATATTTTTATATATTTTATTACAGTTTTTTTAGTAATGCGTTTAAGCCAGTTTCCAAATCGCTGAAAGTCTCGTCAAAATTTCCTGTGTACCAAGGATCAGCGATGTCTTTGTCTTTTCCGGCAAACGTTAAAAGAAGTTTTACCTTGTCGTCAGGGTCTTTGTTCCATTCCTGCTGCATATAGTACATATTTTCCATATCCATTCCGATAAGAATGTCGAAGTCTGAATAATCTTCTGGTGTTATGCGGCGTGCCCTGCGCTTTTCAAAAGGAATTCCCATCTGTGTAAGTTTTTCTTTTGCGCCGCGGTGCATATCGTTTCCGATTTCCTCATTGCTGGTTGCCGCTGATTCAATCAAAAAATCATTTTCGCGGCCGGCATCTTTGACCATCTTTTTGAACATAAATTCCGCCATTGGCGAACGACAAATATTTCCATGACAAACAAACAAAATCTTTTTCATAGAAAAAAGTTTACCACAAATAGAAGATTTGTAATACTTTTTATTTTCAAAATTAATTTTTACAGTTATTATATTTTCATGTTCACAAAATATATTGCGATTTTTTTTATTTCAATGGTTCCGCTGATTGAGCTTCGCGGAGCAATTCCTGTGGCAACCGCAATGGGACTTATGCCATCAGATGATGTTTTGAAAATCATTTTTGCTTATGCGCTTTGCATTCTGGGAAATATGGTTCCGGTTCCGTTTATTTATCTTTTTGCGCGGAAATTTCTGGAATGGGGACAGGACAAGAGATTTATTGGCGGCATCTGCAGCTTTTTTTTGGCGAAGGGCAAGCGGGGCGGTGAAAAACTTCAGGAGAAAGCCGGCCGCGGACTTTTTGTGGCTCTTTTTATTTTTGTTGGAATTCCGCTTCCTGGCACTGGCGCGTGGACTGGAACTTTAGCAGCCAGTCTTTTGGACATGAATTTTAAGGAAACGATTATCGCTGTAATCTGTGGAGTTCTTCTTGCAGGAATTATCATGCTTGCGATAAGCCTTGGCGCTTTCGGGGCAATCCAGGCTTTGTTTGTAAGATAGCGGTTTTAAGAATACAGACTGAAAAATCCTGTTCATGAAAATTGCAGTTTGTAAGAAATTGTGTAATCTGCGCAAATTTTATGTACTGAAGAGTATTATATTTTGTTAAAGTAAATATTATGTTTTGTTTAACAAAGTATAATGTTTTGTTAAAGAGAATATTATGATTTCAGTAACAAAACATAATGTTTTCAGTAACAGAATATAATATTTTGTTACTGAGATTATAATGGTCTATGTACTGGGAAAAATTCGGCACTCATTCTGAAAATAAATCTGGCAGCGGAAGTTTCTCAAATGCTTCGCTCACATGGTTCATGATTGCCGTTGAGAAACCTTTCTTGATTCATTATAATGAAAAAAATGAAGTTCGAGTTCGTTATGCGCTGTGTCAGCAATGATGACGTAGCGCAGGTTATTTAAATAAAAAAATTATTTATCAGAGGTTATATTTATTATGGAAAACAAAGAAGTTCGAGTTAGATATGCACCTTCTCCGACAGGAATGCAGCATATCGGTGGTGTCCGCACCGCGCTTTTTAATTATCTTTACGCGCGCTCAAAGGGCGGAAAATTTATTCTTCGCCTGGAAGACACAGACCGCACACGATACGATGAAAAATATGTAAAAAATCTTTACGACACAATGGCTTGGCTTGGAATTGACTGGGATGAAGGCGGCGACAAGGGTGGCGACTATGGTCCTTATGTTCAGAGCGAGCGTTTTGAGCTTTATAAAAAATATGCCATGGAACTTGTTGAAAAAGGCGAGGCTTATTACTGCTTCTGCGATGCGGAACGCCTTGACCGAATCCGAAAAATCCAGACTGAAAACAAGATGGCTCCTGGCTATGACAGAAACTGCCGTCATCTTACGCCGGAAGAGGTTAAGGCAAATCTTGACGCTGGAAAACCTTTTGTAATCAGACTAAAAGTTCCAATGGAAGGAACTACAAAATTCCATGACCACATTCTTGGTGACATTGAATGGAAAAACGAGGATATTTCGCCGGATCCAGTTCTGCTAAAGTCAGACGGCTTCCCGACTTATCACCTTGCGAATATTGTTGATGACCATTTTATGAAGATTAGCCACGTTATGCGTGCCCAGGAATGGATTCCTTCAACTCCGCTTCATGTTCAGATGTACCGTGCATTTGGCTGGGAACATCCTGAATTCTGCCACCTTCCAATGGTAAACGGACAGGACGGAAAAAAACTTTCAAAACGCCACGGTTCAACTTCTGTAAATGAATTCAGGGCGCGCGGATATTTGCCACAGGCGATTGTAAATTACGTTGCCATGCTCGGTTGTTCTTACGAGGAAGGAAAGGAATTTTACACGCTGGAGGAACTTGCAAAGTCTTTCAAGCTTGAGCATCTGAACAAAGCTCCGGCTGTTTTTGACTACAAGAAACTTGAATATTACAACGGAAACTATATCCGCATGCTTAGCGATGAGGAACTTTACAAGTGGACGCTTCCGTTTGTTACAGGAACAGGAGATGCGGCGCTTGAAATCAACCCGGAAAATCCTCAGCCTGCGCCAAAAGTAGGTCCTGAATATTCAGGAATCGCGCTTGGTGATGATGGCGAGCCAGTTTGTGTCGATAAGTCAATGAATATGTCTTCTGCGGAAGTAAAACAAAAGCTGCTTGCGCTCATGCCGCTTATCAAGGAACGTCTTAAGTATCTTACAGATGCCGCTGAAATGGTTCACTTTTTGTTCACAGAACCGGCAGTTCCGCCAAAAGAGCAGATTGTTCCAAAACGCCTTGACGAGGCAAAGACAAAAGAAGTTCTTGAAGTCGCAAAAGATTTTGTAAAGCAGCTTCCATCACTTGACCACGAGGCAAGCGAAAACCTTGCAAAGGAAATGGCTGAAAAACTTGGAATAAAACTTGGTGACTTTATGATGCCAATCAGAATGGCTGTAACAGGAAGCCGCGTTTCTCCTCCGCTTATCGGCTCAATTCTTATTCTTGGTGTTGAAAAGTCAATTGAAAGAATTGACCGCACATTAAAGGAATTTTAGTAAAACCGAATTTTAATAAAAAGGGATGTCTTAAAAGTTGGAAATGCGGTGGTTGAGTTTGTCGAAACCACCTTGCAGCGTGCTTGGTCATTTCGGCAGGCTCAATGACCTCCAGAACTAGAGCTTATTAGGCATCCCTCTTTATTTCTCAAAATTTTCAACTTGTTCTGAAAGCAGCGGAACAAGCTGTTTTTTGCGGCTTACAACATCTTTCAGGTAGTAAGTGTGCTCCTCCATTTTTGGGAACGTTACAAAAGCTTCAAATTTAGGGTCGGCGGCAAGAAGCAGAATTGACGAAAGCTGGGTGATGTCTGTAACAAGCAGTGCTGAAAAAATCGCCTTGTTTCCGCGGCGCTCAAGTTCAAGCTCTGTCATAAAATCTTCCTTGCGGTCAAGAATTTCCTTTATGCTGCTTACTTCAATCTGGCTTACGGTGTAAGAGCCTTTTTCTTCCTGATATTCCTTCATATCTTGGTGGATTACTTCAGAAGCTGTGCGCCCTTTGATTCCGCTTCCGGCGGTTAAAATTTCTTTTCCAAGTGCCTGAATATCCAAATCTGTTATGTTTGCAAGATATTCAGCAATCTGTCGGTCGGTTTCAGTTGTTGTTGTTGACTGCAAAATCAATGTGTCGCTTAGAATTCCGCAGAGAAGAAGAGAAGCAATATCTTTTGGAATCGGGATTTTTGCCTCCTGGTAAAGCGTTGTGATTATTGTTGAGGTTGACCCGAGCGGTTTGTTTATAAAAGTGATTGGATACGTTGTGCTGATTGAACCGATTCTGTGGTGGTCAATAACTTCCACAATCTTGTAGTGCTCGATTCCTTCTACAGCCTGAAGAAGCTCGTTGTGGTCAACAAGCACAATTTCAATGTTCGGCTCGTTGTTCAAGTCGTGCTCGGAGATAATTCCGATAACTTTGTCGTTTTCGTCCACAACCGGAAGCCGTCTGATAGGTGAATCCTGCATCGTCATCCTGATTTTTGAGATTGTGTCGTTGATGTGGACCGCCTTTATTTCCGGATCTGCCATAAGCTCAACAGGAGTTGAATATGCAATCATCATCACCGTGTCGCTGGTTGTGAAAGGGCTCATGATTACGCTTACGCCGTTTTTCTGCGCCTTTTCCTTCAGTTCTTTGCTAAGAATGTAGCCAGATGTGATAATCAGAAGTTTTACCTTGCGGCTTATGCATTCCTCATAAATTTCCTTGCGGTCAGAAGTGATTACAATTACATTTTCGCTTGCGTGCTCATCCAGCATTGCCTCAAAAGCCTTGTCGCTTGCGCCGCCCACAAGAATTGAAGATTTAAATATTTCCTCCTGGTTTGAGACAACGAGCGGCTGGGCATTCATTGTTTTTATGATGTTTCCGATGCTTGTTGAAATGTTGACTTTTGCCTCAGGATTCAGGATTGTAAGAATTTTCTGCGCGAAAGCTGAATAATGCAGCAAAGCCTTGTATTTTCCGTTTTTGTCAACAACAGGAATTGCGCGGAGCTGCGTCTGCTGAAGTTTGCGTATTGCGTTCCAGACCGGAACATCGCCCTGAACGGTCATTGTCTCATTTTCCATAAAATATTCAACTTTTGGAGTCAAAGAAGGCATATATTTTGGCGATTTTACGTTGAATTTCTTAAAAACATAATCAGTCTGAGGATTAAAATGCCCTGCACGCGCGGCGATGTAATTGTCGTAACCTAAAAGCTGCTTCAGGCGCGCATACGCCGTTGCCGCAACCGCACAGTCAGTGTCAGGATTTTTGTGACCAAAAATATAAATCGTTTTTTTCATAATTTTTTATAATATAAAAAAATTGCTTTGGGGTAAACTAGAAATCAAAATTATGTTAGAATAAAAAAAATCAAAATTGCAGGGAGTTTATGAAAAAAGCCATTCTTGTTTTTATCAGCGTATTTTTTGCGTTTAAATGTTTTTCCGCGGAACTTGTAAGCGAATCACCGGTTGTTCCACAGAAAGTCTATGTTTCCGAAAACGAAGTGAAAAAACTGAATTCACTTTCGCCTAAAGAATTTGATGAGGATTTGGACTCGCTTTGCTATCTCTTGCAGAGCGCATACATCGGTTACGATGACATGATAAAAAAGGGTTTTGACATTGAAAAATTCAAACTGAACCTAAAAAATAAATTTGCGGAAAAAGACGATATTCAGACTAGTGATTTTGTCCTTGAAATTTGCCGATTTCTTTCAGAATATGTAAATGATTCTCACTTTTCTTTGGTAAAAGACAATTTTTTATACAAACCATCAGCCCAAAAAATCATCGCGTTTACAAAAGTCTACGTCAAAAAAATTGAGGATGAATATATTGTAAAAGAGGACGAATGGAATGAAGCCGGAAAAATTTACACAGGTCTGGCGGAAAATCTTTTTCTGTATCCTGCAAAAGGCGAAGATATTTTCAGGGTTGGCGTTCTTCTTGATGAAAACAATATTCCAGACATAAAAAAATTCAAATTTTCTTTTGACAATGATGAAATGGAGATTTCGGTAAAAGCTGAATTTCCGTCAAAAGCTGTTGCAATGGGTTTTTCTTCTTCCGTGGAATCTGAAGATTCGGGATATGTTTCAATCAATACTTTTTTTCCATCTTATGACCAGAACCAGAAAACAGACAGAAATCTTGTGCAGATAAACAAATTTTTGCGGAAAAGCGTTGAATGGCAGGACAAACAGAATATTATAATTGATTTGCGGGGAAATACCGGTGGTTATGCTGTTTTTCCGGCAAGATTTCTTCTGGCTCTTTATGACGGCTATAAAGATGTTTCCGCTTCCTTAGGTTTGAGCTATGCAACAGATGGATGGTCAAATTCTCTGTTTGATGTCTACGAGTTGAGTTCTCCTTGTGTGAATGAAATAATTCTTCAGAGACTAATATTCGCCGGGCAAAATACTTTTGGTATTTTTAAGGACATAGAGGAACAAAAAGAAAATCCAAGAAGGCTTATCTATAAACATGATGCGGTTCTGATGAACTGGGGTGAAAATCATTTTGGCGGAAAAATAATTTTTATTACCGATAAAAATGTTTCCAGTGCCGCGGAATGGGCGATTCTTCAGTTTAAGGAAGCGTTTGGCGAGCAGGTTTTTGTTGTTGGCACAAATACGGGCGGTGTTCTTGAATATAATAATGTTTTTACTGTGTTCCTTCCAAATTCAGGAATTATAGTACGTTTTGGAAACATGAAATCTCTTGAAATCCGCGATTTTTGCCCTGAATGGCACGGAGAGACGTTCGGAATTTTCCCAGATTATTGGTCTGCCTCAAGAGACCTGAACGAAACGATTTATAAAATCACCGGCGACAAAAAAATGAAAAAGAAATTAAAGAATTTCCTGTAGTTTTTGCGCCGGCAGTTTTATTATTTCTGTTCTTCCAGCACTTTCTTAAGAATTTCAAGTCCGGTATCAATTTCTTTATAGGAAATATTCAGCGGCGGAACAAAGCGAAGAACATCGCTTCCTGCTGTTGAAAAAAGCAGTCCGTTTCTAAGACATTCTTTTTCAATCTCAGCAGGATTTTTTTCAACCTGAACGCCGATTACAAGACCTCTTCCGCGGATTTCTTTTACAAACGGAATGTTCCAGTCGGCAATCTTGTTTTTTATGTATTCACCTTTTTCAATAACGCTTTCAAAAAATCCCGGTGCGGTGATTGTGTCAAGCACAACATTTGCCGCCGCACAAGCCAGCGGATTTCCCGCAAAAGTAGACTGATGATCGCCTGCCTGAAAAACATTTCCTTTTCCGCGGTAAAGACACGCGCTCATCGGAACTCCACCTGCAATCGCCTTCGCAAAAGTTACAACCTCAGGATTTATTCCAAGCGCAGTGTTTGCCATAAGCGCGCCGCAACGACCCATTCCAGTCTGAACCTCATCGCACATGACGATTGCGCCAGCCTCGCGCGCGGCTTTTGCTGCGGCTTTTGCCCATTCCGGGTTCAGGGGAATAACTCCGCCCTCACATTCAACCGGCTCCATAAAAAGAGCGGCGGTTGTGTCGTCAAAAGCACCATTCAGCGCGTCAAAATTGTTCGCCTCAATTGTCTTAAAACCTTCCGGGTAAGGCGCAAATGCCTCAATGTGGAATTTCTGCTGCCCGGTTGCTGTTAAAGTTGCGAGCGTCCTCCCATGAAAAGACTTGTCCAGCGTAACGATTGTCTTTCTTTTTGAGCCGCCGTTAAGCTGACCGTATTTTCTTGCTAGTTTTATTGCCGCCTCGTTTGCCTCCGCACCAGAATTTCCAAAATAGACGCCCTCAAAACCAGTTGCCGCAAGAAGTTTGTCCGCATATTCCAGCCCGATGTCGCTCGTAAAATAGTTGCAAACATGAATCTGTTTCTTTGCCTGCGCCGAAATCGCCTTGACCAGCGGTTTGTAGCCATGACCAAGCACATTTACCGCAATTCCCGCCAAAAAATCAATATATTTCTTCCCATTCACGTCAGTCAGCGTTGCACCCTTGCCCTTTGCAAAAGTAACGTCAAAACTGCCATAATTATTTAAAACTTTCGGATTTCCCATACAAAATTCCTTCCATTTTTATCAAGATAGGGGGAAAAGTCTTTCCCTACGTCTGCACTTCGTTGCGTCCTACCCATTCTCCTAGGGCTGCCGCCCTAAAACCCGCTTTTTTGTATTATTAGACTGAATATCAAGTTTTTCTGTCGAGCTACAAATTGAATAAACGCGAAGGAAAAAGGCAAGTTTGGCGTCCTTGAAGTGGCGAGTTTTCATTGGAAAACTCGCGAAGCAGAACATTTTATGTTCTGCGATTTTTGCCGCATGGCATAAAAGAATTATTGAGGATTTTACGAAGTAAAACCGGAAATAATTCTTCCCAAAAAACACTTCACCATAGCCAAATCTTGACTTTTGACTGGAAGTTTATTCAATTTATTTCACAATAACTAAAATTTGGTTTCAAACTAATAAATCATCGTCCCGTAAATCAAAAATGCCGTCCTGCCATTTTTGATTTTAGCAATATTCCTATCGGAATATTGCAGCGCGGCACAAACATCCTGTTTGTGATTCCTTCTGAACTAATAAATCATCGTGCCGATGCCGCGGTCGCTGAACATTTCGATTAAAAGCGAGTGTGGAACGCGGCCGTCGATTATGTGCGTTCTTGGAACACCGCCTTTCAGGGCAATCATGCAACATTCAACTTTTGGAATCATTCCGCCAGCAATAGTTCCGTTCTTAATAAGCTGCGGAACTGTCGGCATTGGAATGCGCGTAATCAGCGATTTCGGGTCGTTCACGTCTTTCAGGACGCCGGCAACATTTGTAAGCTGAACAAATTTTTCCGCCTTCAGCGCAACTGCGATTTTTGCGGCGGCTGTATCTGCGTTTATGTTGTAGCGGCTCTGGTCGCCGGTTTCGCCGAGCGCAACTGTTGAAATTACAGGAATAAAATCCTTTTCAAGCAAGTCGTTTATGATTTCAGGATGAACCTGCGTAACTTCGCCAACAAATCCCAAGTCTGCGCCATCCTTGTCAATCTTTTTTGCGCGCAGCAGACCGGAATCAACTCCGGAAAGCCCGACCGCTCGTCCACCTTCCTGAAGCAAAATTCCAACAATGTCTTTGTTCAGTTTGCCGGTAAGAACCATCTGCACGATTTCCATGGTCTCCGCGTCTGTGTAGCGCAGTCCGTTCACAAATTTGGACTCTTTTCCGACGCGTTCAAGCATCTTGTTTATTTCAGGTCCGCCGCCGTGCACTAAAACAACTTTCACGCCGATTGTGTTCAAAAGCACAATGTCCTTCATTACCGCCTGCTTCAAGTCTTCGTTAAGCATTGCGTTTCCACCGTATTTTACAACAACGGTTTTTCCAACCCACTGCTTAAAATATGGCATTGCCTGAATCAAAACGTCAGACCAATGCTCGTTGTCTAAAAGTCTGCCGCGGTTCTCATCTTTTTGTATTTCCAATTCTGTCATAAGTTTTTCCTGTTTAAGTTCTGTAGTCGCCGTTAATTTTAACGTAGTCGTATGTTAAGTCGCAACCCCAGGCTGTTCCTGAACAGTTTCCATCGCCACATTGAACAAGAATTTCCACGGCTTCCTCGCTCATTATCTTTTTTGCTTTTTCTTCGTCAAAATTTTCTGGAACTCCGTCTTTGTAGACAAGAACGCTGTTTTCTCCGTGAACATCGAAATTCTCGTAGTCCTCAAAATATCGTTTTGCGTTTCCTTTGCTTGTGAACCAGATGCTCGTTTTTTCAGGGGTAAAATCGATTCCGCTGTAGCCCATTGCGCATAAAAATCTTCCGAAATTTGCATCGCTTCCGAACATTGCGGCTTTTACAAGTGAAGAGGAAATGACTTCTTTCGCAAGTCCGCGCGCCGCTTCTACGCTTCTTGCGCCATTCACAGTGCATTGAACAAGCCGGGTTGCGCCTTCGCCATCCGCAGCGATTTTCATTGCCATTATTTTGTTCATCTTGTTTAGCGCGGCAAGAAAAATCTGGTAATCTTCGTTTTCTTCTGTAATTTCCTTGTTGCCTGCCATTCCGTTTGCAAGAAGAACTAGCGTGTCATTTGTTGATGTGTCGCCGTCAACAGAAACGCAGTTGTAAGTTCCTTTTATTGATTCGCGCAGGGCTTTGTCTATCATCGCCGGGCTGATTGCTACATCAGTTGTGATAAAAGAAAGCATTGTTCCAAGGTTTATGTGAATCATTCCTGAGCCTTTGCACATTGTTCCCATGCGGCATGTTTTTCCGTCAAGAACAAATTCCACCGCACATTCCTTGTATTTTGTGTCGGTTGTCATTATTGCGGTTCGGGCTTCTTCGTGACCTTTTTTAGAAAGTCCTTTTGCAAGCTCATCGATTTTTGCCTCAATTTTTTCAACTGGAAGCTGCGCTCCGATTACGCCTGTTGAGCATACAACAACATCGTCCGGGGTTACGTTCAATGCGTTTCCGGCAAGGCAAGCCATTTTGTATGCGACTTTTGCGCCCTGTTCGCCGGTACAGCAGTTTGCGTTTCCTGAATTTGCGATAACAGCCTGAATCCGTCCGTCAGCGATATTCTTCTTTGTAAGTTTTACGCTTTCCGCTTTTACGCGGTTTTGGGTAAAAACACCAGATGCGGCACAAGGTTTTTCAGAATAAATCAATGCTGTGTCGTTTGTTTTCCGGCTTGCTTTGATGTGGCACAGGATGCCGTTCGCTGTAAATCCTTGGGCAGCAGTTACGCCACCTTCTATGAATTTGATTTCAGACTGCATATTTATACACTCCAATTGAATATTTTTACAAAAATTATAATGATTTGAGATTTGTGTAGCAATAAAAAAGTGATTTATTTTAGAGGGAAGATGAATCTTGGAGTAGGGGATTGTGAAAGAAATTGAATAAGCTACCAGAAAAAGCGCGTGGAATAATATTGTTTGTTGAATCAACTGTAGCGCAGACAGATTTGCAGTTTGTGAAGACTTTGGGCGATTGTATCAATTAGAGTGCGAAGCACCCGATACTTTGCAAGCGTAGCTTGAGTCCAATCCGTCTGGAGCAAACTGTAAATCTGTTGTGAGCGAATTTTTCACAAAAAATAAACTTTAAGACCCTGTCATAAAATTTGTGTAAATGGCAGAGATTAATTAAAGCCGGGAACACG
>CAVBXG010000028.1:0-32678 GCA_963599585.1 bacterium | reverse complement strand
TCCTCCTATAGAGTATCATTTTTTGTTAGCCATTTACACACTTTATTTTACAGGGTCGTTTTCATATCAAATTTTTTTATTATCATGCTACCACGGTGTGCTTTAGAGTATTTTATTAAGTCTTTTAAAAAATTTTTTGGTAATTGCCTATGTTTTAGCCCATTAAACAAACCAGTTTCTAATAATAGAGAAGAGGCTATGTCCGTACATGCAAACCAATGCCTTCCTTCAATTTCTGTGATAAGTTGCTTTATTTTTTCTTCATCAGAATTTTTTATATTTAACTCAAATGTATATAAATATTCTAGACTATCCCAGTATTTCAAATACGAGCTAATTGTTATCGGCATCTGGTAACCATCGATGACATCAGATGACCGTCCTTCGCCATAATGACCAGAAGCATCTAACATAATTGATTTTTTAGGATTATTTTCATCTATAAACATTATAAAAGAATGCTGTCCTATAAAATCAATTCCTTCTTGTTTCACAGAAACACCGACAATAACTTTCTTTTGATTGTCAGGCTCGACTACTAAAGGAGTTGTATCCATAGTATCAATAAAATATTCATAGTCCATTATCTTCTCCAAAACACAATTTATATTTGCCTATTTTAATATTTTCAACAGAAATATATCCAAAATTATCAGATTTACCTTCAGAAACAAGTTTTCCATTGGTTGTAAATAATTTATAAGGAAGATTTATCATTGGTTTATTTGTATATCTATAAACAATTTGTTTTTTTATCCATCCCATAACATCCAGTTGCTCTGATTCCTCGCTCTCAGTGCCATCGCACTCTACAGTGAACGCGTATTCGGGCAGAGTGTAGCCTTTTTCCTCTAGTTCCTGCTGGCTGTCTGTGTCATCGTCATCTGCCATGTAGACGACCTTCCACTTGCGGCGGATTTTTCCTTCCTGTACAGACGTGTTCAGCTCTGCGACAAAATCGTCGTTTCCGTCATCATCTTTCTCTACAATCCTGATTTTTGCGCCTGCACCGTCTGCGATGTCAGTTACATCAGCGCAAAGGTACACCTCATCGCCTACCAGGGCTTTTGTTATTGCCCTGCCGTTTTTATCTTCCCAGTGCGGGTTTGTGATTGATGGATTCTTTTTCTCTGGGCTGGTTTCTTCTGTGCTGTTCTGCGTTTCTGTCTGATTTCCGATTGCAGAGGTTGCTGCTGCGGTCTCTTCCTGTGCATTTGCGCCCTGGCTGTCTATCCGCTCCCTGTCGATTTCACTTATGCCTCTGTTTTTATTGCTTGCTCCGCAGAAGTTCCTTTTAAGATGGCACGTTGTGAAGTATCCGTCCTGAACACTGAAGTCGTGCTCCACTGAGTAGACCAGATACTCGCCGTCGCTCTGGCTTCCAAGATACTTCACCGTGAGCCTGTTTCCCGGCCTTATGCGGTTGTCGCCCTCCGTCCTTGCGTCGCAGCTCTGGAACTGCATCGACCTGCTAAGAAGCACGCTCCTTGCAACCTCCATGGCGTCCTTCTCGTCTGTGAAGCTTCCGGAGCAGAGCTGCTCAACCTTGTGGGTGTCATAGCCTTTTGCATTGTCCTCCCAGCTGTATTCTCCGCCGATTTTCAGCGGAACATCCTTCATTGTTGCTGTCGCCGTGAAGCCTGTGCATTTCTTCATGTCCCAGCCGGTCGCAGTTACCGCGGAGAGCTGCTTAGACAGGTCTGTCCTTGTCCTTGCGGAAACCAGGGACTTTCCCCATTCAAGAACCACATCGTCATCCGTCGGCGTTATCTCAGTCTTTACGTAGACTGTGTTTCCGTGGCAGTAGACTGTCTTTCCGTATTTGCCCGCCAGGTACATGATGTAGCCATGGTCTGTGTAGATAGCCTGCTCGATATAATTGTATTCAGGGCCGAACTCCTCCACGTCGGAGTCCAGATTGTATTCAGAGACTATGTCCCTGATTATGCCTGCAGGCGTCTTATGCTCAAACGATGCGCATTTTGTTCCTCTTTCCAGCCTGAGGAGCTTTGAGTGTATTTTTACTTCCATCAGGGGAGCGCTGTATTCATCAAGACGGGGCGCAAATCCTGTAACCTCTCCGGCAAAAACCTCATGGACGTCATCCTTGTATCCAAGATGTATAGAGACCTCGCTTCCTATTGCAAATGTGCCGTCATTGCAAAAGTCCGCAGGTGGAATGCCGAACAGGAGGCTTGCATTTCCGGCAAAGTCCAGCCTGTCATGTATATAGATTCTTTTCAGCGCGCCCTCGTAGTCTGTGCCAAGGCGCCTGCCGTCAACGTACGCTATCCAGACCGGCGTAAGTGTTCTGTTCTCTCCTGGCATTTTCCAATACCTCTTGTTTTATAAAGTTAGTGATTCATTTCTATTTAGCCCAAATTCCTGGTTTTAGAAAAAATTACAAAAAACGCGTAATTTAATTACTGCAAAAAAGATTAAAAGAAATTACGCGTATGTATAACCAAATTTATAGCATATCTAAAGAATTTTTGAAATCCCTGCCATTTACAAAGATTTTATGACAGATCCCCTAAGAACCTGCATCTCAACTTCCCAGCTACTTGCATCGCAGCTTCCATGGTAAATGCGACGCAACTAGCTTGGTAACTGTACCACCCATCAGTTGGAATTTTTCTTTTTTGCCCATGAGCGTCCGAACAGCTCGCCGCCACCGGCATAAAGCTCTATTACAGTATGATTTTCGATTGTTTTCTTTAGCACATCGCTTTCGTATGAATTTTTCTTGTCGAACGAGACAAAAATCTGCTTATTTGATTTTTCATATTCTTCAAAAACTTTTATGACACGGTTATCGCTCAAATTTTTGAACAGAACCGAGTCGTGAATCACAAACGGAAGTCTTGTAAGCTCAAGCACCGCAAGGTCATACAAAATCATGCTCAAATAGGCAGTTCCTGTTCCGCTGTCCTTTGGAGCATAAAAACTGTAACCTGACGCTGAATCTAAATTAAGGCGGGGCGCATAACTGTCATTGCCATTTACCTTGCCGCTAAGCTCTTCCAGCTTCCGGTTGATTTTTGAAACAATTTCTTTAAGGATTGAAAGTTTTTTATCGTCAAGTTCGATTTTCGTCTCTTTTAAGCGACTTGAAATCTGCTTGGAATTTTTATAAAAATCAATTTGCCCTTCTAGCTCGTTTTTTTGGATTGAAACGGCGGCGTACTGCTCAAGAATTTTTTTTGGAATTGAAAGAGGAACGCTAAGTTCCGTAAGTTCCTGCGTTGCTTCTATCAAATTCTTTTCGATTCCAGATATTTTGTATTCAAGCTTTAAAAGCTCTTCCTCTGTCTCTTCTTTCAGGATTTTTGTAATCTGCTTATGGAAATTCTGTATTTCTTCAAGGTGCGGAATGTTTAGATCCGGGAAAAAAGATTTCAGCTCGTCGAAATTTTCTTTTTGAATTTTAGTTTCAGAACCAAGATTTGCTTCCAGAATTGATTTTTCATTCAGAAGCTTTGTCCTGTTTCTTCTTAAAACTGTGATTTGTTTTTCAAGCTCTGCCGCCTGTGCCGCCCTCTGAGCATCAACAGTTTCTGTCTGTATTCTGTTTGACTCTGCAATTTGTGAAAGCTCCTTGTTTAGCTGGTCAAGTTTGTCTTCTGATTCTTTTAATGTGGACAGATTTTTTATCTTTCCGTCTTTTACGATTTTTGATTTTGCGACAGATAAAAACTCGTCTTTTTCTGACTGAATCGCCTCTGACTTTTCTTCAAGATTTTTTATTTCTTCATATTCTTCAAACAGTTTTATAAGATTCCGCAAGATTTCTTTTTTTCCGCCGTTATGCCCCTCAACGCCGACAATATTTTTGATTTCGCTGGAATCCTTTCCAAAAATCCGGACAAATGATGTTACGGCCTGCCTGAATGACAAGCCTGTTTTTGCTAGATTATATTTTTCAAGCAGGAATTTCTTAAAGTCAACATCGCTGATTTTTTTCGTTATACTGAAATTTTTATCGCAGACTGAAACTTCTTTAGAATTTTCTGTTGAGCGTGAAAAATAATATGGCTCTTTGTCAAATTCAAGGCAGAAATTTATTTTATGGTTTCCGACTTCTTCTAACAGCTCCTTTTGCGAGCAATAACTGTCTCCGCCGAAGCAGAAATCAACAGCAAACAAAAAAGTGCTTTTTCCGATAGAATTTTCCGCATTGTCCTCGCCAAGACAAATATTCAGTCCCGATGAAAATTCAATTCTTCCACGCGGAAATCCTTTTTCTATAAATTTTTCACATTCAATGAATTTCAGCATAATTCTATTTTCTCCGACTTCGGGTCAAATTTTATTTTTCCAAGCACAAAAAGAACTGTTAGGCAGTCTGCAAAATCGATTGTGTTTTTAAATATCTTTTTGTTCGCTTTGTAAATGGCGTCAGGTCTGCCACTTTTTTCTTCCAGACATTTTAGAACCGGCACAAGTTTTGAAAGGCAGCTTTCTTTATATGTGAATATTTTTGAAGGAAGTTTCATTGTTGCGCCGCCTCCTTGAAAATTTCGCAGGACTGGACAAAATAGCTTGCAAGAATGTGGCAGGCGATATGGCTGATTTTTGACATATTATAAAAACGTTCTGAAATCGCCTCAAAGATTTGAGTTTTTTCAAATTCTTCGGCTTCCAGGTTTTCATAGATATGCTTTACTGCCTTTCGGAATTTTGTCTCGTTGAAATTTTCTTTTTCGACTTTCTGCTTCAGAAGCTCGTTTATGAAATTAAAATATTTTACAACGCGCGGCTTTATCTCATCTTCCAGCAGATGTTCTGACGGAAGAAACTTTTTATTAAGCTCGACCGGGCTGTAATTCAATTCGCTGAGTTCTGCACTTTCAGCATTTGTTATTTTTTCTATTAAAGATGTTATGTCCTGCCCGATTTTTTCTTCAGCTGAAAGTTCCGAAATCTCTTCGTTTTTCTGCATGCGCTGCTTGATTTCAGCAAGCCTTAAAATATCATGTTCAGTTTTTTGCATGTTGAGCTTTGCGGCACATTCAGGGCAGACTGCAAGCAAATTATAAAGCCTGTCGTAAGGTTTCTGCGGATTTATCTGGATTATCTGAAAATACGGCTGTTTTTCCTCATCTTTTTTGACATAAAGAGGCTTTGAACATTCAGGCAGCGGACACAAACTGTTACATTCCTGCAAAAGGCTCAGTCCGTATTTTTGCTCCAAGTCTTTCTGCCCGGAGTTTGTGTTTAAAGAAACTTTTTTCTGCTTTTTTCCTGATGCAATATCTGAAATGATTTGAAGAAATATATCCGCGCATTTTTCAGGAAGCAGTTTTATATCAAAGCCTTCAATTCCTAATTCCTTTGCCAAATTTGTTTTCAAATCAACTGACAAGGAATCTATCTTGTCGATAAATTCCGTTGAATCAAAATTTGACTTTATAAAGCCTGCGTTTTTCTCGCTTATTTTTTTTGAACCACGAAAATATCCGTTCAATGTGCTTGTGTTCATTTTCAAGAACGGATTATCTTGACTGCAAGAAAAATCGTCTTTATCTGAAATTACAAGACTAAAAAGCCCCATCACAAATTTAGGATACTCATCTCCTGAGCCAATATAAGAATATAAAATTTTAGAAAAATCAGAAAATTCCAACTGCTCTCCTTTTTCATTCATTTGGCCAGTGGTGGCCAACGGCGGCCAGTGACGGCCAACTTCTTTTTTAAATCGACTGTATCTTTGTCCCTGTAAGACAAACACAAAGTGTCTTGCAGGCTGCGTTGCAGTCTTTTTAATAATTATACCATACATCTTTGAATTTTATCAGAAAGTATGGCTTTCGAGGTGGCTATGGCTGCTATTGCTTCGGAGTTCAAGAACTCCACAAACAAAATCAGTGTTTCAATCCGCAGGCTTGTTTATGAGGAAACTGAAACATTCGTGGGTCGTGTTTCACGGAATACAGTGAACATTGACAATCTAATAACAGAGATTTGCGAAAAAAATCCCGCCTACAACGAGTACGAGCTGAAAAAGTTCGCAAAGGATTTAAAGGCAGGAATTCTTTCAAACCTGTCAAACGCAAAATCTGTAAACCTGCTGGATTTAGGAACGCTTTACATCGCGCTTTCTGGCGGAATGAAGATTGCTCCAAAGACAGCAAGCGAGATTTCTTCTCTTACAGTGAAATTCTCGCCTTCAAAAACCTTGATTGAATCGGTCGGAAAAATAGAAATTGATAAAATTGTCTATGCAGATTCCGCTCCGCTTATAAGCAATGTCAAGTGTCTTTGGGAAGGTCTTGCAGAAAAGACTGTCAAATCTGGAAAACTTGTGAGCATCACAGGAAACCGGCTAAAGCTCGAAGGCGCGGAATGTGGCTTGTATTTCTGCCCTGTTGCTGAAAACGGCGAAGCAGAGGCGGATGAGACAAAATGGCTCAAGTGCGTTGTAACAAGGAATCTTCCAAAAACGCTGGAAGCCTATGTTCCAGACAATCTTACAGCCGGCGAAAAATATGCGGCTGCAATAAAAACAAGGCCCTTAGCAGACGGCACATATTCCGTTGCTTTCAGCGAGAACATAAAAGTCGCTGAATAAGTTTTAACTCCGTACCGTTCTGCATAAAAACAAACGGTGCGGAGTTTTTCTCTTATTTCCTGTAAAAGTTAATCAGACAAACTGCCTGAATAATCTTTCGCTCATCGTCGGTTATGCCGCCGGTGCGGACTGCCCTCAATACTATCCCTCATACAAAACTACAAAATGAAACAAAATAAATTATTCTTTCGTTTTATTTTATTTCAACAACCCAGCCTTCCGGTGCTTTGATTTCGCCCATCTGGATTCCTGTCAATGTCTCGCGCAATTTGCCAAGAACCGGTCCGATTTTTTCCATTCCGGCAGGAACGTTGATTTCCTTGTCATGGTCAACAATTTTTCCAATCGGGCTGATTACAGCTGCTGTTCCGCAGAGACCAACTTCCGCAAAGTCTGCAAGCTCGCTCTTGTTAACAGCGCGCTCCTCAACTTCAATGTTAAGATAATCTTTTGCAACCTGAACCAAAGAGCGGCGTGTAATAGAAGGAAGAATTGAATTTGATTTTGGAGTAACAAGTTTTCCGTCTTTTGTGACAAACAGAATGTTTGCGCCACCAGTTTCTTCAATATAAGTGTGAGTTGCCGGGTCTGTATACATATTTTCCGCAAATCCGTTCTTGTGAGCGTCAACAATATTGTGCAGACTCATCGCGTAGTTCAATCCAGCCTTGATGTCGCCAGTTCCATGCGGAGCGGCGCGGTCCAAATCAGAAATTCTTACAGTGATTGGTTTTACTCCGCCTTTAAAATAAGGTCCGACTGGAGTAACAAGAATTCTGAACTGATATTCATCCGCAGGTTTTACGCCGATTACAGCATTTGAGCCGAACATATAAGGCCGGATGTAAAGAGTCGCTCCAGAACCAAACGGAGGAACCCAGCCAATGTTAGCTTTTACAGTATCTTTTACAGCCTGAACAAATCTGTCTTCCGGGAAAACAGGCATTTCAAGACGCTCGCATGAACTTTTCATTCTTGCTGCGTTCAAATCAGGGCGGAAGCATACAACTCTTCCATCTTTTGTTGTGTATGCCTTAAGACCTTCAAAACAAGTCTGAGCATATTGAAGAACGCCTGCACATTCATTAATTTTTACCATATTATCTTTTGTAAGCTTACCATTGTCCCAAGCGCCATTTTTAAAATTTGCGACAAAGCGTTTGTCTGTCTTCATATAACCAAACGGTAAATTACCCCAATCAAGATTTTTCTTTCCCATTGTATAACCTCACTATTGTTCGCGCCCAGAGTGCGACTTTTTATTTTTTTATCATTTAACCTTATCACTAGAAAAATGATTTTTCAATGTTTGAGCTGACGTTATTTTTTCATTTTCATATTGCAGAAAACGCAACAAAAACAATAAAAAACGCCCCCGAAAGAGCGTTTTATGCAACATCATTTTTGCGGTTTATTTTATTTTTCTAAGGAACGCGTCCTTGTAGCCAGATTTTTTAAATCTATTCAAGACTGCGCCATATTCATCCATGTTCAAAGGTCCAATCAGAACCTGGGTTGCCTTTCCGCTTGCAAGCGGAACTAAAGTTACAGGATACTGGTTTTCAAATTTTGCGACTGTTGCCTTTAGGTTTGATTCGTCAGCGAGAACCGCAATCTGAATGTAATATTTTCCGCTTTCAAGATTCTTCAGGCTTTCAACTTTATATTTTTCAAGCGGATTTTTTGTATTTTCCGGTTTTGATTTTTCAGTTTTTGCCGGAATTTTTGCCTCGGATTTTGTTTCAACAGGATTTGCAACTGCCTCATTTTTTAATGGAGCGACCGCATTTTCTGCTTCTGAATTTTCTGTATTTTCAGGTTCTGAAGCCGGCGGATTTGATTCTGCAGGAACAAGAACAATCGGCTCGTAACTTTCTTCGTCTGAATTTTCCTCTGTTTTTTCAGATTCTGTAGTTTCTGGAACAACGGATTCCTCTTCCAGTTCAACAGCCGGTTCTGGAGCAACTTCCGGCTCAATTTCAGACTCAACAGACTCCGGCTCTACAGTTTCTTCAGCTTCCGGCAGAGACTCTTCTGGAACTGGAGTTGATTTTTCTTCTTCTGGTCCTGACAAATCATCGGCTTCCACAGATTCTTCATCAAAAGGAGTTTCTGAAACAATATCCTCATCTTCAAGCGGAATCGCCTCATTTTCAGGCTCCGGCTCTTCTACAGGAGCTTCTTCCGTTGCCTCGATTGTCTCAGGCTCTTCTGTATTTTCAACAGGCTCAGACAAATCATCGCTTTCAACAGCCTCGATTTTTTCATCAGGAATATTTTCTTCCGGACATTCTTCAACAGGAACTGGATTTTCCTCTGTTTCAGGCTCAGGAATTTCAGGAGATTCTGTCGCTTCAATATTTTCAGCATTCTCAACTTTTTCAGCGTCGGCAGCATTTTCTTCTGGAATTTCTTCTATAGATTCATATTCAACTGACTCTTCATCTGGATTCTGCGCCGCGTTTTCTTCTGTTTCCGGCGATTCTAAATCAGAAATACCCTCCGGCTCAGTTTCTATTTTTTCCGGCTCTGATTCTGAAATATTTTCAACATCTGTTTCAACTGGTTCAGATTCCACAACTTCTTCTGAAACAGGATTTTCAGTTTCTTCGGAATTTTCAGCGGAGATTTCTTCAACAGCAGTTTCATTTTCTGCATTTTGTGCGTCAACATTTTCTGAATCAGAAGTGGCTTCCGCACTTTCAAGTTCTGGCTCATCGCTTTCAACTTCACCGCCAATAACAGCTGTTCCGGCAACTGCCTCATCAAGCTGTCCGGAGCGTTTTGTGATTTTCACAACATTGTTCGCATCTTTTGAAAGTCCCAAAAGTTCAGCGGCTTCCGGCGAAAGCAAAATCGCAATACCTTCAGAAGAATCAATCGAGCCAATCACAAGAATATCAACAGTGGTTTTTGTGGAAAGACTTGTAACACTGATTGAATCGCCTGGAAGATAACCGACAGTTTTTGCAAAGACACCTTTTGGCATTGTTCCTTCCGGCGCAACAACAGCGCGTCCATCCAAAGACGGACTGAAAGATGTAAAAATCGTTCCACATAAAAGTACGCTTAAAATTACAACAAATAATTTTTTCATATTTTCCTGCCTTATGACTTCTGATTGATAACTTTTTGAATATGCATCGCAAATTCTGACGCAAAATCGCGCACATTTGCCGCCTCATTCTGACTAATTCCGGCTTTCACCTCGGAAGACGAATCTTCCAGAATATTTCCGGTTTTTACAGAAACAACTTTCCAGCTGATTTTTTTCATATTTCCAAGAGAAATTTTGCCGTTCTCTTTTTCATCGTCCGTAAAATAGATTTTTATAAGACAAAACTGATCCACAGTTCCGTTCACAGCCTCATTGTAGGCATCATTGTAAAATTTTAAATCCTGGGCATCACTTTTTGAAACCGCGGCAGGAACATTTGAAACAATGCAGCCGTTCTCAAAAAAATAGTTCAAAATCTCATCTTCCACCGCAAGAGCCGATTCACAGACTGAGTTCAGACTGTCGTTTTTCTGAAGAATCTGAAAAGACAGGCTTTTTGCAAAACTAGCGGCAGCCGCTGCAAAAAGAACAAACGCGGCCAGCAGATTTTTTTTCCCCATAGAACACCCCACTCTATTTTCGTTTCTCTTTTAAAATATCGTCAAAATTAAAATCCGAGTTTAGATTTTATTTAGCACAAGCACATAGTTTTTAGAAAAATGAATAAAAGCGTAAGCGAATTTTCAATTTGTGAAGATTTTGTGCGATAAGAACGACTAAGGTTGCAACGCAACCCAAACAAATTCAAACGAAGTGCGAGCACAACCATCTAGAACAAATTGGAAAGTCGCTGAAAGCGTTTTTTCATAATTTACAAAACGATTTTCATATCTTTTTACTTTGATTCAGTTGTGATAGAATTATTTTAAGCGGGAACACAAGATGTCTTTAAAGAATGAGAAAAATCTTTACATAATCGGCGCGGGTTTTGCCGGGCAGACCATTGCTGATGATATAAAAAGAAAAAAAATTTTCGGAAAGGTCGGCGCATTTCTTGACGATGACCCAAAACTCATAGGAACTCAGATTGAAGGAATTCCTGTTCTTGGACCGATTGAAAACATTGCCGCGGTTCTGCGCTGTAAATCCCAGGACGAGGCGATAATTTCAATTCCTTCCGCGCCGGTTGAAAAAATCCGCGGAATCTATGAGCTTCTGAAAAACTGCGGATTCAAAAACATAAGAATTCTTCCCGGAATCAGCCAGGTTGTGACTGGTTCTGCGCATCTGGTCCAGACCCGCGAAATCGATCCGCTGGATATTCTTGGAAGAACGCCTGTAACAATTTCATTAAAAGAAAGCCTTGAATATCTGCGCGGAAAAAGAGTCCTTATAACTGGAGCAGGCGGTTCAATCGGCGCTGAGATTTGCCGTCAGCTTTTGAGCGGCGGAGCGGAGCGCCTTTATCTTTTTGGGCATGGGGAAAATTCAATTTATCAGATTGACCGGGAACTAAGACTTCTTCAGGCTGAAGGCGTCGGCGAAAAAGCTACAATTGTGCCGATTATCGGCGACATGATAGACAGAAACTACACGGATTACATAATAAATCAGACAAAATGCGATGTTGTTTTCCACTGCGCGGCGTATAAACACGTTCCTATGATGGAAGAAAATCCTGTTGCGGCGATTGCGAACAATGTTTTCGGCACAAAGAATCTTCTGGATGCTTCGCTGAAGCATAATGTGCAGCGTTTTGTGCTTATTTCAACAGACAAGGCAGTTGAGCCGGTGAGCGTTTATGGCGTTTCAAAAATGATTTGCGAGAAACTTGTTCTTGATGCGGCAAAAAAAGCTTCTTCCAACTCTGACAAAAATGAGAAGAAATTTATGTTCGTGCGCTTTGGAAATGTCCTTGGAAGTCGCGGGTCAATTCTTCCGCTTTTTATGGAACAAATAAAAAATGGCGGTCCGGTCACAGTAACTTCTGCGGACATGGAGCGATATTTTATGACAATCCCGGAAGCATGCTCACTTGTGCTAAAAACCGGCGGAGTCGGAAAAAACAGCGAATCTTATCTTCTGGATATGGGCGAACCGATAAAAATTCTTGACCTTGCAAAACAAATCATAAAATTCAGCGGGCTGGAGCCGGAAAAAGATATTGAAATTAAAATCATCGGAAAAAGAAAAGGCGAACGTTCTGTTGAACCGCTCTGGCTAAAAGAAGAAGCGCCTGCAAAAACTGAATACGCAAAAATCCTCAGGCTAAAAAATCTTGAGTTTGAGCCGGAGCGACTTGAAAATCTTCTGGAAAAACTGGCTCCAGTCTGCGCGCTTTATAAAAATTCACCAGAAAAAACTGCTTTATATAGAAACAAAAATTATCTTTTGTCCGTTTTGTGCTCGGAATTTCCTTCTTTAAAAGAATTCTATGAAAAAAACAGAAATTTTGAGGCGGCAAAATATTAAAATTGGCTAAAATATGGAAGATTTGATTTTTACGGGAGAAAACAATGTCTGACGCAGATTCATTAAAAGTTCCTTTTTCAAGACCTTCAATTTCGGAAGAAGAAAACAAACTTGTTCTGGAAGTTTTAAATTCCGGCTGGCTTACAACGGGAAAATACGCGCTTGAATTTGAAAAAGATTTTTCCGCGTTCATGAACTCTAAGCCGGAAATGCTGGAGGAACGGAAAAAACTCGGGCTTTCTGCAGAACCAGTGCAGAGCCTTGCGGTAAACAGCAACACAAGCGGAATGATTCTTGCAATGGAAGCCTGCGGAATTGGGCCTGGAACTGCGGTAATCACAACACCGTACACATTTGTCTCAACAGCGGCCTGCGCAAAACATCTTGGAGCGGACGTTTATTTTGCGGACATTGAAAAAGACTCGTACAGCATCGACCCGGAAAAAGTTGAGGAAATTCTTCTTTCGCCAAAAGGAAAAAACGTAAAGGCGATTGTTCCAGTTCATGTGGCAGGAAATTTGTGCAATATGAAAAAAATCTGCCAGATTGCAAAAAAATTCGGAATCAAGGTTATAGAAGATGCGGCGCACGCTTTTCCAAGCCCGACTGAAATCGGTTACGCCGGAACAATCGGAGATGTGGGAGTCTTCTCATTTTATGTAACAAAGACAATCACAACGGCTGAAGGCGGAATGGTCTGCACAAGGGACAAAAATCTTGCAAAAAGAATGACAATCATGCGCCTTCACGGAATGGACAGAACAACATGGGATCGCTACACTTCTCCGCGGGCAAGCTGGGAATACGACATTGTGGCTTTGGGATATAAATTCAACCTTCCTGATGTTCTTGCGGCAATCGGCGTGCAGCAGCTTAAAAAAGCTGAAACTTTTTACGAAAAACGCATAAAAATTGTGGAAAAATACAACGAGGCGTTCAAAAAACTTGATTTTATAAAGCTTCCGCCGGACGGCAAGGGAAACGCATGGCACCTTTATCTTATGCGGATTGTTCCCGAAAAACTTAAAATCACGCGCGAGGAATTTGCAAAAAAACTTCAACAGGCAGGAATCGGGATTTCTGTCCATTTTATTCCTTTGTTCTATTTTACTTACTGGAAAACGACTTACCCGGATTTTACCGCAGAAAATTATCCAGAAGCAGCAGAACGTTACAGCCAGACAATCTCAATACCTTTGTGGCCGGACATGACAGAAGAAATGGCTGATTTAGTTATCGCAGAAGTTACAAGAATAGGAAATGAAAATCATGCCTGAAGAAAACAAGAATTCTGTAAAAACAAAATCCGCGGAAAAAACTGAAAAATCCGCAAAAGAAAAAAAAGTCTCGCGCAGAAAAAACAAAAGACATTCTTATCTTTCAAAGGATTTTTTCATTGACTGCATAAAAGACGATATGCTTTACGCGGCACTTGTAAGAAGCCCTGAAGCCGGCGGAAAAATCACAAACATCAATTTTTCAGATTTGCCGGAAGGATATTTCTTTTTTTCAGCGCGCGATATTCCCGGAAAGAATTTTATCTCAACAATGGGAGTTGACACAAGAATTTTCTGCAATGAAAAAGTCCATTACAAAGGGCAGCCGGTGGGAATTGTTGCCGGACCGAATCTTATTGAAGTAAGAAAAATCGCACAGGAAATTCAAGTTACTTTTGACGTTACAACAATGGATTCCACGGAAATAAAGGAAGTTGCCCAGCAGCTGAACCATTCAGAAATTGTAAAAAATCTGAATTTAAGCCAAAACGCTGAATCTCAAGATAATCCTGAGCAGAACAATTCCCAAGAAAAAGATTCCGCGCCGGATGACTCAGCAATCGCAGATATTGTTGACATGGTAAACGTCTTGCCTTCACTTGACGCAATGCCGAAACCAACAAGAAAATCAAGCTACACTCAGCCTTCCCAGATTGAAGATGCCGTTGAAAACATAAATCCCGGAAAACATACGCAAAGGATTCTTGCGGAACGAACTGCAACCGCCGGATTTTTTTCTTACACAGAAGATCCGCAGATTCTTGACGAGGAATTCAGCGCATGCCCATTCGATATAACCTCAACTTGGTCAATGGATGAGGTCTGCCCTGAATGGATTGAGCCGAACGGCGTTTTTTGCTACAAGGAAGGACAAAAACTGAATGTAATGACAACAACGCAATGGCCTTCGTATCTTTCTAAAAATTTAAGCCAGGTTCTGAACGTTGAGGAAGACAAAATTGTTGTTCAAAAAACAATTTCGCAGACTGAAAACACAAGCGGAATCTGGAGAAACACAACTCTTGCCGCTCAAGCCGCACTTGCGACGCTTCTTACTGGAAAACCCGTAAAACTTATTCTTTCAAAACAGGAGCAAAAAACTTATTTTCATCCTGGACTGGACACAAACATAAAAATCCGTTCCGCAGTGGAAACTGATGGAACAATAAAAACCGTGATTATAAATATAGAATGTGATGCAGGTTATTCAAATCCGTTTGCGCAGGAAATCGCCGACAGAATGGCTGTTGCGGCATGCAGTTTCTACAATCCGAAAAACGTAATCATAAAAGTAAAAGTCCATTCCTCGGACAATCCGCCAACTTCAGTCTATTCACAGCTGATAGATTCGCAGGCATTTTTTGCCATGGAAAACCATCTTCAGCTTATTGCCGAAAGAACAAATATTCTGCCGGAAGAGCTCCGCATAAAAAATATCTGCATGAACGAGCGCGAGTGCACTTCTCCATTCAAATTTCATTTTAATCGCCCGGCTGACGCGCTTATGGCTGTTGTAAAACAAAGCGATTTTGACCGGAAATATTCATCTTACCGGCTGAATGCGCTGCAGACACAAAAGGAAGGCGGACATACATTCTTTGCGCTGCCACGGCGCGGAATCGGACTTTCGTGCGCATACGACGGAGCTTGTTTTTACGGAACGAATTTCTCGCTCGCGCAGCAGAAAATCGAAGTAACTTTGGATGAAGAAAACAAACTGAAAATTGACGCAATCACTCCTTCAAATTCAGTAATTTCAATCTGGAAACAAATCGCCTCAAGCATTCTTGGAATCGAAGAAAACCAGATTTCAATAAATACTGAATATGCGGCGGATTCTGAAACTTTTATGCCGGAAAGTTTCTGCAATGACATCAGCATAATGGCAGTTCTTTTAAAACGCGCCTGCGAGGACATAAAAAAGAAACGCGAAAAAGAATCACTTCCAATCAGCGTAAAAAAAGTCCTTTCTCCGGCGATGAAACGGCAATGGAACTCAAAAAAATTTTCAGGTCATCCTTACCAAGCCTCATCTTTTGGAACCGCGATTGTTGAAGTCGATCTGAACGCTGACACTTACCAGGAGAAAATCAAGGGAATCTGGGTTGCAATTGACTGCGGAAAAATTTACTCAATAAAATCCGCGGAAAGCACAATAAAACTTGCAATCCAGCAGGAAATGGAACGCCTTGTGCAGGACACAATTGTTTCATGCGACCAGATAAAAATCTCTTTTTTAAGCTCAAACGAAACGCCGTGCCAAATCGGAAAACTTATCCACAATCTGATTCCGGCTGCATTTTCTTCCGCGCTTTCGATGGCTCTGCAAAAAGCCGTAACGCACATTCCTTGCACAGAGCAGGAACTTTACGAACTTACAAAAGCCCCGGAAAAAACTGAAGAAAAAGATGAAATAATAGAAGAAAAGACAGAAATTCCAGAAGAAAAAGCTGCAGATGAAAATCCTGAAAACCGAGAACAGACAGTAGCTGATGAAACAAAAGAAGAGGAGGCACAATGAATATTCCAATGATAATCAACGGGGAAAAAACGATGATTCAGGCAAACCCCGAAGACAAACTGATTGACGTACTCCGCTCGATGAATTTATTTTCAGTCAAACTTGGATGTGCCAGTGGAGTTTGCGGCGCATGCACAGTATTATTGAACGGAAAACCAGTTCCTGCGTGCCGCCTCGCAGTCGCCCTTGCTATGAACCAGGAAATTGAAACTTTGGAGCATTTTGAAAAATCAGAGGAATATTCCTGGATTTCAAAAGGATTTTCAAAAGCCGGAATAAAATTCTGCGGCTACTGCAACGCCGGGAAAATTTTTGCGGCAGCCTCAATTCTTAGAAACAAGCAAAAACCGACACGCACAATCATCCGCGAACAGATAAAACATCTTTCGCCCTGCTGCACAGACATGGACACTTTGATAAACGGAATAATTTATGCGGCGGACATCAGAGAGCATTCAAGATAAAAGGAAAAAAAATTGAACGAAAAACACAGCAACATTTTTTATGCAAAAAATCTTTCCGACCTCTTCTATCAGATGAAAACAATCACCGGGCTTCAGATTGTAGGAGCCTGCACAGGAATTTCCAGAATGCCGGAAAAATGCATCTCAACAACGCTAATAAAAGACTTCAAGCAAATCCAAAAACACGAACGCTACATAGAATTCGGGCCGGGAACTTCGCTCTCTTCAATTCTTGAGCTTGGAGAGCGGAATCTTCCAAAACTTTTGCCGGAAGCAATCGAAACCGTCGCAAATCCGTTTGTAAGAAACATCGCAACCATCGCAGGAAATCTGCTAAGCCCACAAAAATGCACGCTTTACGGACCGCTTCTGGCTCTGGACGCATATTTTGAGCTAAAATCCCCAAACGAAACAAAATACACGCCGCTCATCAATTTTACAGAAATTCCAAAAGGATTTGTTGTAACAAACATCAGAATTCCAATGAACGACTGGGACGTGAGCATTTTCAAAAGACTTGGACCGGAGCACAAAATCTCAGAGGATTCCGCGACTTTCTCATTTCTTGCCGACTCTGAAAAAAGCGTAATCACAAACCTGAAAATCGCGTTTTCCGGGAAAATAACATTCCGCTGCCAGGAGCTTGAAAACAAAATGCTTGGAGCGCGCCTTCCGCTTGCAGCCTCGGAAATCGGAAGCTACGTTGAGGAAGCCGCCGAGCAATTCAACCGGAGCGCGGGAAAAACTGAATACAATCCTGTTTTGCGCCAGCAGTTTAAAAATCTTGTCCTGTATTCCTTTGAGCAGCTAATTTAGGTATACTAAAAATATGTTCAATAGTTTAACTGGAATAATAACCGGAAAATATCCAAAGCAGCTTCTCATCGACACAAACGGAATTGAATGGAGCGTCTGCGTTCCCGATTCCTGCCTGAATGAATTTGCGCCGGTCGGCGGAGAAGGAAAAGTCTACACTTATCTGAACCACTACGAAAACGGAATGGATTTGTACGGATTTGCAAAACCCGAAGAACGGAATTTATTTTTCGACCTTTTAAAGGTTGACGGAATCGGACCGAAAGCCGCAATAAAAATCATGAGCAGCGTAAACATAAATGAGCTTGTCTCTGTCCTTGAATCCGGCGAAGTTTCAGTTCTTGAAAAAATTCCCGGCGTAGGCAAAAAAACTGCCGCAAAAATGATGCTCGCATTAAAAGGAAAACTTACAATTCCAGAAACAGAGACAATTGTTGTAAAAAAAGAGAACGCATTTTCAGTTGTTGTTACTTCTCTCTGCGAAATGGGGTACGACCGCCTTGAGGCTGAAAAAACAGTCGCAAAAATTGTTACGGATTTTTCCAAGGAACAGGATTTCTCAGCAAAAACCCAGTCTGAAAAAGAAGATTCTGTATTCAAAAAGGCAATTATGGAGATGGCACGATGAATTCAAAAGCAAATATGGAAATGAACGACGACCAGTTTCTTCACATAGTGCGTTCCGACCAGCATTTTGACGAGTTTGACAACGATATAGAAAAAGGAATAAATCTTCGCCCCCAACTTTTAGACGATTTTATCGGGCAGTCAAAAGTCCGCGAAAACCTTGATGTTTTTATCAACGCCGCAAAAGAACGTAAAGAACCTTTGGATCATCTTTTTCTTATCGGGCCGCCTGGACTTGGAAAAACAACAATCGCTCAGATTACCGCGCACGAGCTTGGCTCAGATTTTAAAATCACCAGCGCGCCGGCCCTGGAAAAACCAAAAGATTTGGTCGGAATTCTTTCAACAATCACAGAAGGAACAGTTTTTTTCATAGACGAAATCCATCGCCTAAAGCATACAATAGAAGAAATGCTATATATTGCGATGGAAGACTACGAGCTTGACTGGATAATCGGTCAAGGAGCCGCGGCAAGAACTGTAAGAATCCCGATTCCACGATTCACGCTTGTAGGAGCAACAACAAAAGCCGGAGCCGTCGCAAGCCCGCTCAGAAGCCGATTCGGAATCATCCAGCGCTTTGAATATTACACTCCGCAGGAACTCGCAGATGTAATCAACCGCTCCGCAAAACTTTTAAACATAAAAGTTGAACCGGACGCGGCTCTTCTTATGGGAAAATGCTCGCGCGGAACTCCACGTGTCGCAAACCGGGTTCTCCGCCGTATGCGCGATTACGCCACCGTAATGGGAAAAGATTCCATCACGCTTGGAGTTGTAAAAGCAGGCTTAAACCGCCTTGAAATAGACGATTTTGGACTTGAACGGATTGACCGCGAGATTCTCCGCACAATAATAACAAATTTTGGCGGCGGACCTGTCGGCGCAGAAACGCTTGCAATCTCAATCGGGGAAAGCCAGGACACGCTTGAGGATTACTACGAACCATATCTGATTCAATGCGGATTTCTTCAGCGCACTCCACGCGGCAGAATCGTAACCGAAAAAGGCTACATTCATCTTGGAATAAAATACGACGGAATTTCCGCCGAAACACCAGAGCAGCAAAAAACGCTGTTCGAATAAAACAAAAAAGAGAAAAAATATGCTACTAACAGAATTTGACTTTAATTTGCCAGAAGAACTAATCGCCCAGCATCCAAGCGGAATCCGCGGGCAGGACAAACTTATGCTTCTAAACAGAAAAACAGGCGAAATCGAGCACCACAAAATGGACGACCTTCCAGACCAGATTCTTCCCGGAACGCTGATGATTTTCAACAACTCAAAAGTAAGACGCGCCCGCTGCTACGGAATAAAAGAGACAACCGGCCGCGAGCAGGAATTTATGTTTCTGAACCAGATTGACCAGACCGGGAACACCTGGAACACAATGGTGAAAGGAGCCAAAAAACAGAAACCCGGAATGCGCTACAAATTCCCGGACGGCTCAATCGGAACAATAACCGAGCACCCAGAAAACAACGGTACTGAATTCCGCGCGCTCCATTTCGATTTTCCAATCACAGAAGAATGGTTCGAAAAAAACGGGCACATTCCGCTTCCGCCATACATCAAACGCGAAGACACCGAAGAAGATTCCGAACGCTACCAGAACGTCTACGCAAAAGAAACCGGAAGCGCCGCCTGCCCTACCGCAGGACTTCACTTTACAGAAAAAATGCTTGCCCGCCTAACCGAAAAAGGCATTGAACGCGAGTTCGTAACCCTCCACGTAGGGCTCGGAACATTTCTCCCGGTCCGCGAAGAAAAAATCGAAGACCACAAAATGCACGAGGAAGTTTTCACCGTTCCCCAGACAACCGCCGACAAAATCAATCAGGCAAAAAAAGAAGGCCGCCCAATCCTAGCCGTCGGAACAACCTCCGTCCGAACCCTTGAATCCGCCTGCGACGAAAACGGCACTGTAAAAGCCGGAACATCCAGCACGCACATTTTCATGTATCCTGGCTACAAATTCAAAGTCATCGACCAGATGTTCACAAATTTCCACACACCGGAAAGCACACTCATAATGCTAGTAAGCGCATTCGCCGGCCGCGAGCACATCCTGAACGCCTATCAAAAAGCCGTCGAGCAACGCTATAGATTTTTTAGTTACGGCGACGCAATGTTTATCAGATAATTTTTTGTGCGAGTTTACAAAAGTAAACATCTTCTGGAGGTTGCGCTCCGCGCCGGGCTTTCCAACATTCCGCTGCCGCTCCAGCCTCCTCGCTCCGTTTGCCCCACAAACTCCGCTACGGTGGCCGCCTTCGGCGTGTTTCCAATCCCTAACCCAGCTCCCCGCTTGAATGTAAATGGCAAATCGCGCACGCAAGCGCATCCGCCGCATGGTCAGGCTTTGGCTGAAGCTCAAGATTCAGCAGAATTTTCACATATTTTTCAACAAGTTCCTTGTCCGCGGCCGCAGTTCCAGTAACCGCTTTTTTTATCTGGTTCGGCTTGTATTCACACAAAGGAATCACATTCTGCGCAAGACACAAAGTAACAACGCCTTTAGCTTCCGCAACGCTGATTCCGCTGGTAACATTCCGTACAAAAAAAAGCTCCTCCATGCAAGCCTCATCCGGCTTGAACTCATCAATAACCGCCTGGAGCCGCGAATAAATCATCAGAAGCCGCTCTCCCAAACTTGCCCCTCTGGAAGTTTCTATAACGCCGTAACTTATCATCCGGTATTTATTTTTGTAGCAGTCAATAATTCCAAAACCAGTGTTCGCAAGCCCAGGATCAATTCCCAGAACGCGACGAATCTTCTTCTGCGCCTTGTTTTTTTCCGCAGTTTCCGTTCCCGGAAGAGAATTAAACGATTTGGAAGGATTTATCATAAAAAATACCGTTAAATCTTAAAGGGCTTCAAAAAGAAGCCCTTCTATTCAAAAACTAAACAAAATCAGAGAAAAACTCAAGATTTCAGGCAAATAACCAGCTTATTCCTCAGGATTAAAATCATCCGGGAATTCAGCTGTATGATAAACATTCTGAACATCATCATTGTCTTCAAGTTTATCAATAAGCTTCTGAACTTTTGCGGCAGTCTCAGCGTCAACAGCAGTATAAGCATCAGGAACCATTCCCACCTCAGCAGAAAGTGACTCAAAACCTTTTTCGTTCAAAGCATCAGCAACAGCAGCAAAAGCGTCCGGGCTAGTTGTTACAGTAATAACACCATCCTCGTTCACAATGTCATCTGCACCAGCTTCCAAAGCAACTTCCATGATTTCATCTTCGTTTACTTTTTCAGCATCGTATTCAATTGTACCCTTGCGCTGGAACATACGAGAAACAGAACCAGTTGTTCCCAAGTTTCCGCCGTTCTTTGTAAAAATATTTCTAACATCAGCAGCAGCACGGTTCTTGTTATCTGTAAGAACTTCAACCATTACAGCAACACCGCCAGCAGCGTATCCTTCGTAAACCAATTCCTCGTAAGAAGCTCCGCCGTCCTCGCCAGTTCCCTTCTTGATTGCGCGCTCAATGTTGTCCTTAGGCATATTTGCCGCACGCGCCTTAATGATAATTGTACGCAAGCGAGGATTTGAGTTAGGATCACCACCGCCCATTCTTGCAGCAATAGAAATTTCCTTGATAAATTTTGTGAAAAGCTTACCGCGTTTTGCATCAGCGATACCTTTTGCATGTTTAATGGTTGCCCACTTACTATGTCCTGACATGGAGGATCTCCTTTAAAATAAAATACAAGTTAAATAAATATAGTTCTTTATATTAACTCAAATTATCAATTAATGTCAATAATACAAAGCGCGCTGATTCAATACGCGACCCGCTTTTACTGCAAGTCCTCAAACTCCGTTTTCCGGTCTTTCCGTGGCAATCGGGGCTAAGCAACTCCAGAAAACCAAGAAAATCCAGCGCGAACTTTAAAAACTCGCCCTAACTTGGCAGATAGCTGAACATTAAGTTTACGATGAATCCACAAAATTGAATAAACGTGAAGGAAAAAGTCAAGTTTGGCGTCCTTGAAGTGGCGAGTTTTCTAATGAAAACTCGCGAAGCAGAACATTTTATGTTCTGCGATTTTTGCCGAATGGCATAAAAGAATTGTCGAGCATTTTCTGAAAGAAAAGCGCAGATAATTCTTCCTAAAAAACACTTCACCATAGCCAAATCTTGACTTTTGACTGGAAGTTTATTCAATTTTATTTCTCAACCAATAAAAAAACTCAAAATCCAGGCTATCTGCCACGTTTCTGCACAAGCGTAAACCAGATTGGTCCGCACTTTTCTTTCTGGTCCGGCAGAATATGGAACCCATATTTTGTCCGCTCTGGAACCGGCACAAAATCCATCTTGCAAAAAGCAGAGATATTTTCAGGCACGCAAGGCTCGGAATCCTCAAAAACAAATTTCACATCATCAAATTTCTTTAAAAATCTTGAGACAACATCATCGTTTTCCGCCGGGCAAAGAGCGCAAGTTGAATACAAAAGAAATCCGCCCGGCTCAAGCAGCCTGTACGCGCAGGAAAGCAAAGCCCACTGCTCCATCGCAAGCGACTTTATCCGCGCAGGCGACCATTCCGAAAGATATTTTTCATCCTGCAAAACGTGGCGTTCGCTTGAACAAGGCGCATCCAGCAAAATCCTGTCGTAAGCCTCGGTCTGGGTCGTGCACCATTTTGCCGCATCCGAGCATGAAATTTTTATCCGCGCATTTATTTTTTCAGGAAGGCAATTTCCGCAAACCTGAACAAGCCTCTGTTTCCGCTGCGGGCTGCGCTCATTGCTCACCAAAATCGCATCCTCAGACATCCGGGAAGCAATCACAAGCGTTTTTCCGCCGGGAGCCGCGCACATATCAAGGAATTTTTTTCCGCCATCCACAGGAAGCTGCAACGCCGCAAAAACGCTCGCCGGATCAAGAAAATATTTTTCAACGCCGCCCGCGTTCCATTCAGCATAAACGCTATCGCCAAAAAGCGAAGTTCTTAAAGATTCCCAGCGCGCGCCAAACAAATCTGAATAATATTTTTCAAAACCATCTTTGCCCCGCAATTTTTCAGCGGATTTTTTTTCAGTTTTTTTTGCCATAGTCAATTTTTTCAATATAAATGTCGATGTTTTCTTTCCGTGCCCTGTTGAATTTTTCAACACGCGCCGCAACTGTCTCTTTCTGCAAAACTGGAGCAAGCGAATAATTTCCGCCTTCATCTTTCTCAAACGAAACCAGATTCTGCCGGATTTTATATTCCATCACTTTCCTGAAAGAATTATCAATCAGTTTTTTAAAGTTTTCGTCTTTTTCCGCTTTTGAAATCAGAACTTTCGCAGGCCCGGAAATCCGCTTTTCGCTCACCATGATTACGTTCACGCCGGCTTCCAACGCCTTTACCGCAGCTTCCTCCGGCGGAAATCCGTTCAACGCAAGCGCGCCCATAAAAATATCGTCGCTAAAAACAATTCCTTCAAAACCAATTTTTCCGCGCAAAATCTCAGAAACCCAGCGCCTAGAAAAACACGCAGGAATTTCCCCGTCAACAGATTTCACACGCGCGTGGCTCATCAATGTTCCTGCCGGCGCGCATCTGTTTATCTCAAAAAATGGAGCAAGGCTTTCCTCAAGTTCTGCCCCGGAAAGCAGAATTTCAGGCAATCCGGTATGCGGATCAGTATTCGTGTTCCCCGGAAAATGCTTAACAACCGTTCCGACTCCGTGGTTTTCATACGCATTGACGCAGGCAGTTCCAAATTCCTTTACTTTTTTTAAGTCGCCAAAACTTCTTCCGTTCAGGAAATGCTCGTTTTCGGCGGTTTTTACTTCTATAACAGGAGCGATATTCATGTCAAAGCCCAGATTTTTCATCTGCTCAGCCTGGGCTGAATAAATTTTGTATGCTGAATTAATGTCCGCGCGCGAAGCAATTTTTTCCGCGGAAGGAAGCGGTCCGTTCACGATTTTCAGCCGGTTCACAAGTCCGCCTTCCTGGTCAATCGCCAAAAAAGGCGGAATAATACCATTATCTGCGCAATATTTTTTTATCGAATCTGTAAATTTTATGATTCCAGCCGGAGAATCCGCAAGATTATATCCAAAAAAAAGATAGCCGCCCGGAACAAAATCTTTTTCAACAGGAACAAAAACCGTGTCGCCCTCAAGATTTTCTATAAAAAGCTGGCAGACTTTGTCATGCAATGAAACCGATGAAATATATTTTTCAAAAGCTGACTTTTTTTCTTTCTGCGCAAGACTCAACGCGTTATAAACCGCAACTGAATTTTTCCGCATTCTCTTTTCTTTATTGTCCTGCGCCTGATCTTTTATCCTTCCGCAGCTGGAAAACGCAAACAGACAAAAAACAAAGAATGAAACAATTTTTCTCATTCTTTTAATATAGCACAAATGCCCAGAAATCTGAATTGCCTAAGCAAACAAAAAATAATAATATTTCTAAAAAATGAAACAAAATTTCAGGAGAAAAAATGAAGCACGTAACAGAAATCGTCGTTCGTTCTTATGAATGTGATTCATACAGCCACGTAAACAACGCAGTTTATCTGAATTATCTTGAACATGCCAGAATGGATTTTCTTCACGCGGCAAAATTTGACTACAAGGGAATTGTAGCAGCCGGATATTATCTTTATGTAACGCATATTGACATTCACTACAAAGGCTCGGCTTTTCTGGATGACAAGCTTTTTGTTGAAACTTATCCTACAAAACTAAAGCACGTTATGGGCGAATTCCACCAGACAATCAGAAAAGAGGACGGATCAGTCTGCGCCGAAGCCGATGTAACCTGGGCTTCAGTAACAACAGACGGCCGTCCTTCAAAAATTCCAGAAAATATGCTCGTTGACGGATTAAAACCGGACGAACAATAAATTCCGGGAAAACCAATTATTTCAGCAAAGCCTCGACTTTTGCGGCAGCCTCGTTCAGATATTCACTATTTATGCTTTCAACATCGCCGGAATCAACTGCCGCAGAAGTAGCTTCTTCCATCGGAATTTTTGCAAGAACAGGAATATTAAAACTTTCAGCGATTTTTTCAATATTGCTTTTTCCAAAAACTGTAATCGCCTTTCCGCAGTCTGGGCATTTTACGTAGCTCATATTCTCAACAAGCCCAAGAATCGGAATGTTCATCATATTTGCCATTTTCACAGCTTTTTCAACAATAACGCGGACAAGCTGCTGAGGAGAAGAGACAATGATTATCCCGTCAACAGGCAGGCTCTGGAAAACCGTAAGCGGAACATCCCCAGTTCCCGGCGGCATATCAACAAACATAAAGTCAACATCTTTCCAATTAACATCCGTCCAGAACTGCTTTACTGCTCCGGCAATAACCGGACCACGCCAGATTACAGGATCGTTTTCATTTTCAAGCAGAAAATTCATTGACATAAGCTGAATTCCAGAATCCGTAACAACCGGGTTCAAGGAATTTCCGTCACTTTCCGCGCGGCTCAAGCCAACACCAAAACTTTCCGGAATTGAAGGACCTGTAATATCCGCATCAAGAATGGCTGTCCTAAAACCATCTTTATTCACTTTGCATGCAAGCAGACTAGTAACAAGAGATTTTCCAACGCCACCTTTGCCGCTCACAATTCCTATAACTTTTTTTACCGAACTTCCCTCCCGCAATTTTTCGTGCATATCACGACTTTTGCAGTCCTGACCACATGAATCGCAGTTATGTCCGCATGATTCCGACATTTTGTTCCCCCAAAAAATTAATTCGCTGATTTTTTTGCACAAATATGGTTTCCGCTAAAATCAAAAAAGTCCGTCTCCTTTTTTCTAGGTTCTGTGTTCAACCTTTTGATTAAAGCCTCAATTTCTTTTGAATTCAAAATATTTTCTTTTATAAAAACGCTCTGCATAAGATGGGCAAGATTTTTTGAGCCGGAAGGATCGAATCCTGTCAACTTTTTTAAGCTGTACTGAAGCAAACGGCGGCTTCTGAACTCACCGATTCCGCAGTTGCTTGTCTTTTCATAATCCTCGGCAATTTCCTTCCAGCTTGCGCCACAAAGAGCAGAAAAAACAGCGACAGTAACGCCAGTCCTGTCCGAACCAAGGCGGCAATGAATATAAAACGGTCCTGGATGCTCAAGCATAAAATGAGAAATTTTCTGCAGGGCATTCAAATATTCCGCCGCATCAGAATGGAAATACACAAGATTGTAGTCAATATTAACGCAGAGCCGGTTGTTTTTCTTTTCAATTTCCTCAATGATTTCGCATGGAGTTTCTTCCGCCAACGACGAAACCGCCTCATAACCGCACAAAGTGATGTCAGATTTTACGCCATAAAGCTCCATGCCTTTGCGCACAAGCTGAATTCTGTCATTTTCAGTGTCCATCCAGCCACGCGATTTTTTATATGGATGATAGCCCCGGAAAAGAGCCTTTGTTCCCGGCGCGCGCCTGAAATTTGAAATCTCCGAACGGCAAGCAGGACAAGCAAGGTCAAAATCTTCCATTTCCTTGAAAATTCCAGTCCGCTTCTTTAATTTTTCAGCATCAGCCAGCTCCGATTCATCCAGAAGAATCAGCTTGTTTCCAAGAAAAACATTCGGCGTCTCAAGTTTTTCAGCAAGAAGATGACAAGAATTTTCCGAAAGCCCGAAAAATTTAAATTCAGGATAACCAGAATTTCCCGGAACAAGAATATTTTCAAGATTTTTCTCAAGAACAAAAACAGTTTTCCCTTTTTCATTTTTTCTGGTCATAAGCCAGTCAGAATCACCAGTGCTCAGCCAGCCATTAAAAGTGCCGGTCACATAAACTGACTCAGAATCCAGAAGATCCGGATACTCCTCTTTGCAACAATAAAATTCAAACTTGCCCTTATCAAATTTATATCCGTATTTTCTGCTATCAAACTGCATAAAAACCTCTGTTATTTTTTTTGGACTTAATACTCGAGTTTTTATAAATTTTGAAAAAACGCTCTCAGCGGATTTACAATTTGCTCCAAACGGTTGTGCTCGCGCTTCGCTTATAACTATTTGGGTTGCGTTGCAACTTTTATCTTTCTTATCGCACAAAGTCTTCACAAATTGTAAATCCGCTTACGCTTATATTCATTCACATGAAAAACTCGAAATTAAGTCTATATATAAGTATAATCACGCTTTTGATATATACCAAATAAAAAAAAATAATTTTTTTTCAGTTTTTTCGATTTTACCTATTGACCTTTTTTTTACACTCATATATTATCTTAAACATCACGCGGGTGTAGCGAAGCTGGTTATCGCGCTGGCCTGTCACGCCGGAGATCACGGGTTCGAGCCCCGTCACTCGCGCCTAGCCTTCCAACCTGTTGGAAGGCTTTTTTATCGGGCAATAGCGCAGCTGGTAGCGCGCGACGTTCGGGACGTTGAGGTCGCAGGTTCAAATCCTGTTTGCCCGAAAGAATTTATTTTTACAGAAAGAACATCGATTATCCCGATGTTCTTTTTTTTGTTTAAATAAATCAGGATTTGAAGCGAAGCGAGCGCGGGCGAATAGCCCGATTAGGCAACAGGATGTTGCCGACAGCGAGCGAAGACGGCGTGAAAAGGCTTGCCTGCGAGCTTGAAGCGTTAGGAATTGCAGCCGCCGCGAAGCGTGCGGTTCGGACAAAAATATCCCGAAAGCGAATGCGAACGGGGATTTTTGTCTGAACGGAAAAATTGCGGAGCAATTTTATAACGCAAAAGTCCGGTCCGCGAATGCGGAAACGCCCAGCCCCCCCCTCACAAAAAAAAGCGGCATTTCTAAAAGAAACACCGCCTTTCATTTTTTTTGCTATTTCACTAATTGAAAAATCACTAAAAACTATGCCTGAAGCGCAGTAACCGCAACTGTATCAATGATTTCCTCAACATTGCAGCCACGGGAAAGGTCGTTCAACGGCTTTGCAAATCCCTGGCAAACCGGGCCAATCGCCTTCCATCCGCCCATTCGCGCACAGATTTTGTAACCGATGTTTCCTGCGTTAATATTCGGGAAAATGAACGTGTTAGCATGACCTGCAACTTTGCTTCCCGGGGCTTTCAAACTGCCAACTTCCGGGGCAACCGCCGCGTCAAACTGGAATTCGCCGTCAAGCTCAAGTTCCGGAGCCGCAGCCTTTGCAATTTCTGTAGCTTTCTGAACTTTTGAAACTGTGTCGTGGAATTTTGAATCATTTCCAGAACCTTTTGTGGAAAATGAAAGCATTGCGACTTTCGGCTCGATTCCTGCGATAGTCTTAGCAGTTTTTGCAGAAGCAATAGCGATGTCCGCAAGCTCTTCCGCGCTAGGCTCAATATTTACAGCGCAGTCGCCAAAAACTGCGATTCCATCTGGAACATATTTATTTCCTGTCGGCGGCGCAACCATGATAAAGCAAGAAGAGACAGTTTTAATTCCAGGCGCAGTCTTTATAACCTGCAATCCAGGACGAAGCGTATTTGCAGTAGAATGACACGCACCGGAAACAAAACCGTCCGCATCGCCAGCCTTAAGAATCAGCGCACCATACATTGTAAAATCCTTAAGCGCGGCAGCTTTTGCGGCGGCAACATCAGCATATTCAGGAGCACCAGTTTTTTTGTTGATTTTTCCTTCTCTGGCTTTGTACAAAATTTCAGCGTATTTATCGGCATTCTCATCGTAGTTAGGATCAACAATTTTTACGCCGTCCATATCAAAACCAAATTTTTCAATTTCAGCCTTGTTTCCAAGAAGAATAATTTTTGCAATTCCAAGCTTTACAATAGAAGAAGCCGCCTCAACAACTCGCTTGTCCTCGCCTTCGCAAAGAACGATAGTTTTTCCAGCCGCCTTGGCCTTATCACGCAAATTCTTAATAAAATCCATAAAAAACCTTCAATAAAAATATTCTCAAAACTGAGTAACTAAAGAATATCACCACAAAAACACATTTTCAACAACCAAAACAGAGTTTTCACTTTTACGCTTCAATTTGTTGCGGGATTTTATTTTTTCAATATAGACACATCAACGTTTTTTCATATATAATGATAATTACGTTTATATGTATTTTGTGTTTTATGAACACGAGGAGGATAGTTGGCATACCAAGACAACAGAAACAACAACAAAGGGCAAAGGATAAACGAAATGATCCGCGTCCGAGAGGTTCGACTTATCGATGAAGAGGGCAACCAAAAAGGAATAGTTCCAACGCTGGAAGCTCTTAAATTGGCTAAGGAAAAGGATCTTGATCTTGTTGAGGTGAGTCCAAATGCTAACCCACCGGTTTGTAAAATACTTGATTTTGGCAAGTACAGATTCGAACAGGAAAAAAAGCTCCGAGAATCCAAGAAGAATCAGAAGGTACTAAAGTTAAAAGAAATCCGTATGCAGCCTAAGATTGGACCTGGAGATCTTGATACAAAAGCCAAGCATGTACAGGAATTTCTTGACGAGGGCGACAAGGTAAAAGTAACAATCCGTTTCCGCGGACGCGAACTTGCCCACACAGAACTCGGCTATGATGTCCTGAATGAAGTTTTGAAAAGGCTTACTTCAGCGTATGTCATGGAAAAACAGCCAGCGATGGATGGAAAAACAATGTCCATGACAATTTCAGCAAAAGCCAAATAAAAAAATTGAGGTAAATGAAATGCCTAAGATGAAGACAAAGAAGTCTGCTGCAAAACGTTACTCAACAACTGGCAGCGGAAAAATCAAGTACAAGAAACAGAACCTTCGTCATATTTTGACAAAGCGTTCACCAAAAAGAAAGAGACAGCTCCGTGAAACAGGAATTCTCGCAGAAGCTGACGCAAAGAAAATCCGTAAGCAGATGTTGCCATACGGTTAATGGAGTATAGAATATGTCAAGAGCAATAGACGGAACAAAAAGAAAGAATCGCCGTGTAAAAATCTTAAAGCTTGCTAAAGGTTTTATCGGTGACAGAAAGTCAAACTATAAACCAGCTAAAGATGCTGTTGTAAAAGCATTGAACCATGCTTACGTTGACCGCCGCGACCGCAAAGGCAACTTCCGCGCTTTGTGGATTGCACGTATCAACGCTGCTGTAAGAGATGAAGGTCTTTCATACTCACGCTTTATCGATGGTCTTTCAAAGGCTGGCATTACATTGAACCGTAAGGCACTTTCAAATATGGCTATCGAAGATCCTGTAGCATTCAAGGCAGTTGTAGAGGCTGCAAAGAACGCTTTGAAGGCATAAGGAATTCACTATGATTTCGCTTGATCAGATTTTGCTTCTTGAACAAAGAGTAGAAAGTGCTGTTGCTAAAATTGCACAGCTGCAGGCTGAAAACGATGCTCTGCGCAGTAAATGTTCTGAGCTCACAAATGCGCTTTCCAGCAAGTCGGAGCAACTTTCAACTTTTGAATCAGATCAAAATAAGATTGAAAGCGGAATCTTAAAAGCACTTGACCGTTTGAATTCAATAGAAAATTCAGTATTGAAGGCAACTGGTCAAGCTGCTTCTTTTTCTTCCAACAATAATTCTAATAATTCAAATGCGGTTCAGCAGAGCCAGAACGAACCTGTTCATCAGCAAGTGAACACAATTTCCGCCGAAGCACAAACAATTCACCCAGAGCAGGCCGATGCATTTCAGAATGAACAGAATTTCTCTGAACCACAGCAGCAAAACGCAGTTTACACAAACAATTCAGAACCAGCCCAGTTCAACACAATGCAGCCAGTTCATCAGGAAGCGCAAATCCAGCAGACACAAACAGAAGAAATTCAGAATCAGCAGAATTTTTCTGAACAGACGAATTCTGAAGATGAAAATGGTCAGTTCGATATTTTTTAATAAAATCTTATGGCAAAAGGCACGCTTCAAATAGATCTTTTAGGAACATCTTTTTCAATCAAAGCAGATGAGGACACAAGTTATCTTGAGAAAATCCTTGGCTACTACAAAAGAATTGTAAACCAGATTGAAGCAGGCGGCGCATTGACAGATCCATTGAAAATTTCAATTCTTGCAGGAATAATGCTTAGCGATGAGCTTTACAAGGCAAAAGGTCGCTCGCTGAAATTTCAGGCCGCGCTGGAAAATAATTCAACAGACGAAGAAGCAGACCGAATAACAAAAACTTTGATAGAAAAAATCGACAAGGTTCTGAAATGATTTCCATTTTTATCGATGGCGACAACTGCCCCAATCTTGTGCTGGACTTCACAATCGGATACTGCAAGACGAACAACATTCCGCTTAAAATTGTCGCGAATAAAAAAATCGAAAATAAAAATCCTGAATATGAAATGATTGTCTGCGAGCAGACAAAGGATGCGGCCGACAATTATATTTTCAACAATGCGGATAAAAAAACTCTTGTTGTAACAAAAGATATTTTGCTTGCCGAACGGCTTGTAAAAAATGATATTGTTGCAATAAATGACCGCGGAACAATTTTTGACAAGGACAATATAAAATACCGGCTACAGGACAGGAACCTGAATTTTCAGCTGGCGGCACTTGGCTTTGGCGGAAAAAAAGAAAAAAACTACAGCCAGAATACGCTTGAAAAATACAAAATCTGCCTTGAAAAAGCGATGATTACTCTTCGTCGTCGCGATAGTTTATAAGAATCTTTTCAACGCGTTCACGAACTTTCATAAACGCAAGAACAATTTCCGGGTCAAATTGAGTTCCTGAACAGTTCTGAATTTCTGCAAAAGCATCATCAAGCGACCAGGCTTCTTTATAACACCTCTTATGGGAAAGAGCGTCAAAAACATCAGCGACGGCAACAATCCGCGCGGCAAGTGGAATTTCCTCGCCTTTCAGCGGAGTTGATTTTTCAACAGGAAATCCAATCTGAAAATTCGCATATTCGCCGTTAAAATATTTTTTTCCCGGATAGCCGGTTTCTCCGCCATCAAAACGCTCGTGGTGGCACAAAGCAACATCGCGGCAGACAATATCCACTTCTGTTTCCGGCGGATCAAAAAGCTGCGCGCCGATGCAAGTATGTCCTTTTATAATTTGCCGTTCATGCTCATCAAAGCGGCCGGGCTTTTTCAAAATCAAATCAGAAATTCCGACTTTTCCAATATCATGGAATTTTGCGGCAATCTTTAAATTATCACGGTAAGTATGACGGATGTTTTCCGGAATATTTTTGTCAAATGCCCAGCGGTCATAAATTTCAAGTGAAATGCTGGAAACCCGCTCCGTATGAAGATAAGTTTCCTTTGGATCACGGAACTCCGACATTTTCAGCATTTTACGGTGATTTTCGCGAGTATTATACGCATGCTGCAACGCCCGGACTGCAGAAAGAGCAAAATGCTTTAGATAAGTTCCGTCCTCTTCTGTGAATTTTACAACGCAACCGCTTTCATCAAGTTTGTTGATAATCTGAAGAATCCCAAGCAGCACACCATTGTTCATCACAAGCGGAAAAGTATAAATGGATTTTGTTCGGTAATTTGTTGTAAGATCTGTCTGCCGGTTGAATTTGTAAGGTTTTTCTTCTGGAATATTGTAGGCATCTTCTATTGTAAGAGTTTCTTTTGTGCTTGCAACATATCCTGCGATTGAAGTTTTAGCAATCGGAAAAGAGAAAAATAAATACGGAAGTTTTTCCCCGGGAGGAAGTTCCTTTAGCTGAGTATCATTCTGCGCATATTTTATCTTGAGTTTTTCGCCTTCTTTTACATAAATTGAACCGGCATCAGCGTTGACAATCTTTCGGGATTCGGAAAGAATTCTTTCAAGAAGAACGTCAACGTCTTTTATTTCATCAAGTTTTAACTCAAGTTCTATAATTTTCTGAAGCTTGCTTTCTTTTTCGCCCATAATCTTTCCACTTTTTACACTTTGCAGAATTATATCAGATATTTTAAAAATTTAATAGCCTAAATGTCAAGTTTTATTAATTCCGCACAGGAATTGAATAAGCTACCAGAAAAAGCGCGTCAATTCGCCATGCTGAGCGTACAAA
>CAVBXG010000027.1:0-34852 GCA_963599585.1 bacterium | reverse complement strand
AAATTGGCAAAAGTTCCGAAATTTTCATATTTTTTTATCGGTAGAAACAATGCAGATTTTTACAAAAAGAAAACTCTATGATTAATTGAATTAATTTCCCGGAATTTTTATAATATGCGTATGATTGGAATTATTGATTACAACGCAGGAAATATAACAAGCGTGGAGCGGGCTTTAAAATTTTTGAACGCAGAATTTGTGCTTTCAAAAAATCCGGCCGAGCTTGAAAATTGTGAAAAAATTATTTTTCCCGGAGTCGGAGACGCTGCCTACGCTATGGAACAGCTGAAAAAAACTGGTTTTGACACTTTTTTGAAAGATTTTGTAAAAAACGGAAAAAAACTCGCGGGCTTCTGCCTTGGCGCGCAGATAATTTTTGATTTTTCAGAAGAAGGAAACGTTGAATGTCTCGGATTGATTCCAGGAAAAATCAGACATTTCAAGGAATTGTGGAAAGAATCCGGTAAAAATATTGACGGCTCTTTGAAATGTCCGCACATGGGCTGGAATGATTTGACTTTTTCAAACGGTGGCTCTTCTCTTTTTGATAAAATTCCTGAACATTCAGATTTTTATTTTGTTCATTCCTACGTGATTTGCCCAGAAGACAAATCTGTAATCAAAGCGACTTGCGACTACGGAATCAAAGTTCCATCTTGCATTGAAAAAGACAACATAACGGTTTTTCAGTTTCATCCGGAAAAATCAGGCGAGAAAGGACTTCAGATTTTAAGAAATTTTGTGGGGGAAAAATAATGCTGAAAAAAAGAATAATTGTTTGCCTGGATGTAAAAGACGGCAGAACCACAAAAGGCGTGAAATTTCTGAACAACGTTGACATTGGCGATCCTGTTGAAATGGCGGCGGAATATTACCGGCAGGGCGTTGATGAGCTTGTTTTCTACGATATTATCGCGTCCGCGCGCGGTCGAGGTCCAATTCTTGAACTTATATCAAAAGTCGCGAGTCAGGTTTTTATTCCGTTCTGTGTCGGTGGCGGAATCAATACAATAGAAGATATAAGACAGACAATCCTTGCAGGTGCTGAAAAAGTAAGCCTGAACAGTCCGGCGGTAAAAAATCCTGAACTGATAAAAGAAGGAGCAAAAATTTTTGGCTCTCAATGTATTGTTCTTGGAATGGATGTAAAAAAAGATCCGACAAAACCGAGCGGCTACGGAACTACAATTCATGGCGGACGCGTGGAAACCGGACTGGATGCGCGCGAATGGGCAATCAAGGCTGTTGAACTTGGCGCAGGTGAAATCGTTTTAAATTCAATGGATGCGGACGGCACAAAAGACGGATACGATATTCAGCTTACAAAAATGATTTCAGAGGCAATTCCTGTTCCTGTAATCGCTTCTGGCGGGGCTGGAACTCCTGAGCACATGGCGAAAGTTCTTACAGAAGGAAAAGCGGACGCTGCTCTGATTGCGACAATAGTTCATTCTGGAAAATATACGGTAAATTCCATAAAAGACGCTTTGAAAAAAGACGGAATTCCAGTTCGCTTGTAGTTTTATAAATTTCGGAGGAAAAAAATGACAGAATACAGACAATGGCACGAAGTTGACGGGCCGAATTTTCAATTTTTCAGCGAAAATCAAGTTTATTTTTGCCAATGCGATTTACACCACAAATTGAGTCTTTTTGAACTTTTGCGGATTGTAACGGATGCGGCTGTTGAAGATTTCAATCAGCGCGTGATGAGCTACGATGTTCTTACGGACAATGGGCTTGGGATTCTTGTTTCAAGGCAAGCGTTCCGTTTTCACAAAATGCCGGTAGGAAACCAGAAAATAACGATAAAAACATGGGAAGAAAAACCTGAACCGCTTCAATTTGTCCGCGCCTATGAAATTTTTGACACAGAAACAAACGAGAATCTTGTGAGCGGAATTTCAACATGGCTTCTGGTTGATTTGAACAAACGGCGGCTTATGAAAATCAAGGATTTTACGCTGCGGGAAGAACCGACAATTCAAACTGAGCACAACTGCCTTTCCGCAGGAAAAATTTCTATGCCTTCAGAAATGACACGGATTCTTGAACGCCCGATTTGGTACAGCGATATTGACGGAAACGGACACATGAACAACGCCCGCTACGGAGCTTTTGTAATTGACTGCTTGCCGCCCGAATATCAAGGGAAGGAATTCTCGGATTTCAGAATCAATTACAACAAGGAAGCTGTGCAGGGCGAAAAAATCGAGCTTTTCGGAAATTTCTGCGACCAGGAGAAAAAAATAACAATCGTGGGAAAGCAATCTGGCTCAACCTGTTTTGAATCAGAACTTTTCTGGAAATAATTATTTTAATTCCCGGCAAAAACTTTTTTCCGGGAAAGATTTTCAGACAAGATTTCAGCAAACTGAATAACGGGCGCGGCTTGTTTCTGTTTCAAAAACATCGACTGCCCAAAGCCAAGGCTCTTTTTTTTCAGGTGAATACGAGAGATCAATTTCTTCTTTTAGAATCTCGATAATCTGACTAAAAATATAAGTTGCAATCCGTTCTGCGCTTGGATTCTGCTCAAAAACAGGCATATCATTCAGATTTGTATGATCGAGCTTTTTGCAGACTTCCCGAAGTGTTTTCTTCAATGCGGAAAAATCCATCAACATTCCGCCTTCATTCAACTTTTCACCGCGGACATGGGCGTAAACTTTATAATTATGCCCATGAAGATTTTCACATTTTCCATTGTAATCGCGCAAAAAATGCGCCGCCGCAAAATCAGCAGTCACTCGAACTTCGTACATATTCTACTCTTCTATCTCAGGAATTCTTCTTTTTAATTCAGACATAAACTGATCTCCGGTAACGCCTTCCCGAAGGCACGCAAAAAGACAATTATCGCCGGCAACTGTTCCAAGAATTTCATCCATATTCATATTGTCAAGCGCATTTGAAACTGTATTCGCATGTCCCGGAAATGTTTTTATGACAACAATATTTCCGCTCCAATCAATGCTGACATATCCGCGCAAAAAATCCTGAACGTAAATCATCTCGGATTCCTGACGTTCATCATCGCCTGGCAATGTATAGACATAACCTGTGTTGCCGTCAGCAATTTTTCCGACTTTCAGAAGCTTCAAGTCACGCGACAGAGTTGCCTGCGTAACCTCAAAACCTTCTTTTTCAAGATAGGCAAGAAGTGAATCCTGACTTTCAATGCGGTAATTTTTTATAAGTTTTCTGATTGTCTTTAACCGACTAAGACGTTCCTTCACAATTGCCTCTTTATCAGCGTATATTTATACAATATTATAAATAAATATTCATATTAACGCAATGACAGCAGCCGCAACAGAAAATACATAATCTCACCGCTGGCACAAAAAATTCTATCAGTAAAATCAATAAAAGCCTGCCTTCAGGACAACCAGCTGAAATCTTGAAGACAATAAATTCAGTCTTGAATATTCAACCTCATCTTTTTGATACAAAAAGTCTGATTCTGACAGTCTTCCTGCAAGCATAAGCTGTTTATAAGATTCAAGGCGTTTCTCTTCAAGCGCAAGAGAATTTTCCATTGAGCGGACAGACTCCTCGTATAATTTTAAGGAAACTTCCCTGCTTTTTTTTGAACATTCCTGTCGGCGAAGAATTTTTGCTTTTTCAAGCTGATACAATTTGTCTGTAAATGCATATTTATTCATTTCTGAGACATTCAAAACATCTGGAAAGCACGGAATTTTAAAGGACAAACTGAAACTCCAGTCTGAACTTTTAAATGAGGGAAAATCATTTTGAGCATATCCTGTTGAGACGGAAAAGCTCGCCGACAAAAAACTTAAAGAAGATTTGTAGAAACTTGCATTTTTCAACCGCTCTGTTTCAAGCTGAACAAATTCGGCTTCATCCGCAAAAAAAGTTTCTTTTCTGGACGCAAATAATTCTTCACAAAAAATCACAAAATCTTCAAAAGAAATTCCTCCATCAGGAACAGTTCCTCCAAGCTCTAGAATTTTTTGCTCGTAGGAAACAAACGAAACCCGGCAATTTTGCTGTTCATTTATCAAATCCCGATGTTTTGAAAATTGCTCGTTCAACTCGATGCTCGTGATTTTTCCCAAGGCGAAAAGTTTTTCGTAATCCGCATTAAGTTTTTCGTGAAACTCAAGCCTTTTCTCGTTCAGAAAAATCAAATGGCGATAATAAAGCGCATTTCCAACCGCTGAAATAAAATCTTTGGTTCCTGCTGAAATTGCGTTGGAGAAATTCAGCGCGGCAAGGTAATTTTTTTTGCGGTAATAATTTCTTGCAAAATCATTGAATATCTCAAAAACGGATTTTTTGAATGCAAGAGGCAAATTCATAGAAATTGAATGTGACAACGAATTTGAAAATACAGAATCATTTTCCGCAAACAGAAAATTGCTTCCAATATCATAAGAAACCGAAGCAAGAAACGGCAGTTCCTGAGAAAAACTGACAGCCGGAGAAACAAAAATATCGTTCCAGCCGTCAGTCATATCGCCTGAAAAATTTCCATTCGCATTAAAATAGATTTTTGGCGCATAAAAATTTTTATATTTTTTTGCTTCAAGCGACGCAATTGTTTGATTAAGCTTCGCAATCTGAAAGAAATTCAAATCATCAAAAGAAAATTCATCCAACGAAAGTCCAAAACCGAAAAACACACTGAAAAAAGATAAAAAAACAAGAAATAATTTTTTCATACAGCAAAATCCAATTTTTTCAAAAGAAAATACAGCAATGTCTGATTCTCCAGAACAATCCGCGCATTCACCTCAAATCCTGGTTTTATCTGGTAGCCCAAACCTTTTTTATCCTTCAATTCCATTGAATCGGCCGTAGCATAAACAGTAAAATACAGAAATCCTGAATCAGAAATCTCTGAATCCGGCTGAATCACATTCAATTCGCCATCAATTCCTTTAAACTCTGAATACGGAAAAGCTGGAAACCGCAGCTTGACTTTCTGACCTCGTTCCAATTTTCCCATACTCTCCGCCGGAACATGAAGCTCAATCCTGCAATTCTTATCCGCAGAAGGAACAATATTCAAAACCTGCTGGTCAGCAAAAAGATAATCCCCAACGTTAAGCGAAGATTTTTCCTGAACAAAACCGTCCACAGGAGAAACCAGCACAAGATTTTTCAGGGCTTCTTTTACCTGCACAACTTGTTTTTGCAATTCCTCTTTTTCAAGTTTCAACGCATCAATTTCCTGTTTCACCGAACTATAAAAATCCGCACAAAACTGCTCGTATTCCATAACAGCAACAGAATATTCATATCGCTTTTTGTCAATTTCACTGACAGTCGTCGAACTTTCAGGAAGTTCAATTTCCTCAGCAAGAAGTTCTTCAGTCCTACAAATTCTCGCATTCAAAAGTTTCTTTTCCGCAACAAAAGATTCAAATCTAGCCCGGACTGTGCTATTATCCGTTTCAATCTTTTCCGCATTATTTTCATAACCCTCCAGAAGAATGCCCAATCCCTTCAATTTCCCAAAATTTTCTTTAAGTTGAAGTTCAATTGATTTTTTCTGAGCCAAAAGACTGTCATTTTTTATAGAAAGAAGTTTATCTCCCGACTTCACAAAATCACCAGGTTTATAAAAAAGAAATTCAATTTCTCCTGAAGTAATATTGCTGACTGTAGAAATATTCATAACAGGTCTCACAATTCCATCCGCCTTTACCACATCATCAACTTTCCCAAAACAGACAAAAAATGCAATTCCAGCAATAATTCCACAAACAATCCATATAATAGAATGAAGATACCACGGCTCTTCTCTGCAAAGAACCTGACTCATATCATCCAGCATATAATCAGGATAAACAACAAATCTTTTCATAAACTAAAAACCTCTGAACTAAATTCTATTTTGAGCTGTCCACATCTGATGATATTTTCCTTTCCGCGCAAGCAGTTCCTCATGAGTTCCTGATTCAACTATTGAACCATTATCAAAGACATAAATTTTTCCACAATTTTTTATCGTCGAAAGCCTATGCGCCACAATAATCATGGTGCAGTCAGCACAACATTTATCAATTGTCTCCATAATTCCTTGCTCTGAAATACTATCCAAACTAGCCGTCGCCTCATCCAAAATCATCAGTTTCGGTTTTCGAAGAAGAACCCGCGCAAGTGCAATCCGCTGACGTTCTCCACCAGACAACGAAGCCCCTCTTTCGCCAACCGTTGTTTTGTACCTGTAATCCAACCTTGAAATAAACTCGTGCGCCTGAGCTTCTTTTGCCGCCTGAACAATTTCCGCCATCGAATAACCACCGTTTCCCCATTGAATATTCTCCGCAACAGAACCACTGAACAGCAAAGATTCCTGAGGCACATACCCAATACAATTCCTATAAGAAACAGTATCAACATCCGACAAATCAAAACCATCCACAGAAATATTTCCTGAATCAATCTGATAGAATTTCATAAGAAGTTTTGTCATTGTGGATTTTCCAGAGCCGCTCGCGCCAACAAAAGCCACATGCTCCCCAGCTTTGATATTCAGACTCACATCTTTCAGCGCAGTTCCACGTGTTCCGTATGAAAAAGAAATCTTATCAACGCAAATATTGCCTTTTATCGTGTCAACTTTTGTCAATTCAGTTTCCTCTTCGCTTTCTTCAGGCATATCAAGAACTTCGCTCAGCCTGTCAGAAGCAATAACCGCTTGCTGAATGTTTTCCTGCAAAGTCAAAAGCCGAGCCAACGGATCAAGAAAATATCCGGACAAAGTCACAAATGATATAAGCTGCCCCAAAGACATCGAACCTTTGAAAATCAGAAGACTTCCAATCCAATAAATCGCCAGCGTGCCGGCACTAGAAACAAGATTCTGAAGCGCATTCTCACAGTTCGCCATTGTTCCCAAAGAAATACTTTTCCTTACACAAGTTGAAAGTTTTTCCTCCAGTTTCCTCGAAGCTTCTTTTTCCGCCGCCAACGCCTTTATAGTTCCAATTCCATTTACGCTTTCAACAAGAACCGCCTGCTTTTCAGCCTCCAGAACAGACTGAAGTTTCAGCCTCTTTCTAAAAGGTTTCACAAAAAGCCAGACAATAACCGCAGAAATGACAACCGGAATCATCGAAACCCACAAAAGTTCAGCCCCGAACGCAAACAGAAAAATTCCACCAAAAATCAACATACAAGAATCAATCACAACCGACAAAGTCATGCTCGAAATAGTCTGCCGCACTGTAACTGTATCCCCGATTCTTGAAATAATTTCCCCGATTTTTCGGCTCGTAAAGAAATTCATAGGAAGATTCATGATGTGGCTGAAATAATCATTCACAAGAACCAAATCAATCTTGTTGCTAAGAAAATTCATCAGCTGATTTCTTGAAAATTCCGTAAGAACCTGAAACAAAATCACAAAAAGATACGCAAATGAACACAACGCAAGCGTATTTTCCAGCCCAGAATACAGAACATCATCTATCAAAAACCTAAAATAAAATGCAGAAGCCGCACCAAGAATACTTAAAAGCAAACCAGCAATAAAACATTCTATAATACTTTTTTTATGAGGCTTAAGAAGATATGCAAATCTTGCCAGTAAACCTTTAGTTTCCTTGGTGCGTTGAAATTTCTGTTCAGGCTCTACAATAAAATAAACGCCACTCCATTTCTCGCAGAACAAAATCCAATCAACGCAGCTAATTCCTTCATCAGGATCCGCCACAATGACTTTATTTCCTTTTCTGCCATAGACAACCACATAATGATCGATAACGTCTTTTTTCACATGACATATAACCGGAAACGGAGCATTATCCAGCTTTTTCTCATTGCTGATAATTCCACGGCAAGACATTCCCAGCGCAGAAGCACCTTTCACAAGCCCGAATCCACTTGTTCCAAAGCAATCCGTTCCTGCAAAATACCTGATTCTGCTTATCGAAATTCTCTTTCCGTAATATTTGGCAATGCTCGCAAGACAAGCCGCTCCACAATCAGTTTCATCATGTTGTTTTACCAGAACATACTTTTTCATAAATCAAAACCTAAAAATTCAATCCTGAAAAAGGATTTTTGGAGTGAGAAAACCCAGGACATGTAGGTTTCAGCATATCATCTGAAATCTTAAAAGCAGAAAGTTTTCCATAATCCAGACGAGTTGTTGTCGAACCGCCGCTACTTGAAGAGCTGTAGCTTACGCGATTTGACCCACAACCGCTAGAAGAACTGTAACTTCCACTACGATAATTATGTTCCCCAGAAGAACCCGAAGAACTATAACTTCCACCAGAGCATCCACTGTAGCCTCTGCTTGAGCCTCCGCCGCTAGAGCCGCCATAACCACCGTTGATCTTCAAAAGATCGTTTTTTGTCAGTACATTGTACTGTTTAAGCAATGATTTCATTCAAAACCTCCTTACTGTCAGAATGATTTCTATAAACAACTGAATCATAAGATACAGTCTGTTTTAACCTCTCAACACCTGAACCAGAATTTGTCCTGCAAATCCAGCCAGACTGATTTATTTTTGTCCAATCATCTTCGCTTTCCATCTGAAAAGTCTGCCATTTCCGCGGCTTCCCTGTCTTATACAGAATCTGCACAGACTCATTCGCCATGCGCTCCAGTTCCATCAGAAAACTGCAAGGATTCAGGACAGATTCCCATGCGCCACAGACAATCACTGAATCAAATTCATCGTCCGCAAACGGCAGACATTCCGGGCGCACAACAACTCCATCCTCAGATTCTTCCAGCACCGAAACAAACTTAAAATTGTCAGGGAAAAAATCTTCATCCGGCACAAAATTTCCTGTAAGCACAAGAGTTTTTTTCTGTCGCGCAAAAACCGAAAGAGAATCATAAATGCAAGTGAACGCAATACGTTCCTCTTCCGCAGCATATATTTTTTCCACATCGTTTGATTTTTTGTACGCAGAAATAATTTTCCGCTGATTTTTTTCATAAGCGATATTCACAAAAGGAATCCTTCCCTGCGCAATAAATCTGTAAAAATAAAGATGAGATTTTACACAGCGTTTCCAAGTCCAGTCTTTTGCAGTGCGGACAGCATTTTCCCGCAGCAAATCCAACTTAGGCAAATCCAGAATCGCATTTCGGAGCGCAGAAACCATTTCATAGGCATTTCCAGACAAACCAATGCAGTTACGTCCAGGTTCCGCATATTCATCCATTCCAAGCCCTGTTGTAACCAGCAAAAGCGCGCCGGAAGCCATCGCCTCAAGACCTGTAAGTCCAAAAGGCTCATAATGGCTCGGCATAACAACAATATCCGCATTCGCATACGCTTCAAAAAGTTCATCACCTTCCAGAAATTCAGGTTTATTGAACAAAGAAAGATCCATTCCGACATCAATTTGACCGCGACCATAAAGGCAATACTCCACAGAATTCCGTTTTTTGAATTGAGGTCCAAGCTGGTTCACTGCATAAATAAAGTCATTCACGCCTTTCTGGACATTTTCAAACCGCCCAAAATAGCACACGCGGATTTTTCCATCATTCCGGGAATTTCTATGGAATTTTTCAGTCCGAAGTCCAAGCGGAAGCACAACCGCCGACTTTAAATTTCCAGCATGTTTTTCAACGCATTTCGCAGAAAATTCAGAGTAAGCCGCGACAACCGCGCTGTTTTCAATTGCACAGCGTTCAACTTTTACTTCCTGAAAATACAAATCATCAAGATAACTTGAAGCAATCAAATCCGTAAAAATCAAATGAGAAGAATAAAAGACATTTTTTTCAAACCTGAATGGCATATAAGTCTGCCGGTCGTTGCAGTGAATAACCTCAGGTTTAAAAGATTGCATCAGCGGTTCAAGCTGTTTCCGCAAACTTGCCGCAGATTCCAAAATCCTAGCTTCAGGCGTGAATGCGTCAAAAATCTGCTCAGGCGCAAAAACATAATCAACAGTTTCATCAGGAAGCGGAATTCTTCCATCAGAAAGATGAAAATAAACGCATTTTACATCACAATATTTTCTTAGCTCCCGGACATATTCCCGGGTAAAAGTTCCAAGCCCGCCAAAAAGATAACCTGGATGCTCGGAAGTTACAAATAGGACTCTCATTTTTTAACCTCTGTATATTTAACGCAAATAAAAGTTAAAAAATGAAATGAATCACAAAAAAAGTTGAAAAATTTTGATAGATTTTTTTTATTGTGCATTTTTTTGTTTAACTATATTATTCAGTATGAATTTTTAATTTTGATGAATTTTGGAAATCTGCTTACGGTTTCGCTTCATAAAACTTAAATTTCATAATGGGCAGTCTATGAAATCAGAAATTCAAATTACAAACGGGTCGCTTTTTAAAAATATTTTTCTATTCAGTATTCCGCTGGTTTTCACGAACCTTCTGCAGATTCTTTTCAATATGGCGGATTCTTCTGTTGTAGGACGATTTGCAGGTGCTTTGGCGCTAGGCGCAGTCGGTTCAGATGGGCAGCTTTGTTTTCTTTGCTCTGGACTTCTGATTGGAATTGGCGGCGGCGTAAATGTTCTTGTAGCTTTTTACATTGGCCAGAACAACAAAAAAGAACTGAATGACATGGTTCACACTGCGGCAGTTTTTTGCCTTATCTCTGGTTTTGCGATAATGATTATCGGCTGGATTTCCGCTCCGCTGGTTTTAAAAGCAATGAAGACAAGACCTGAACTTTTAAAGGATGCCCTGCTTTACTTTAGAATTTATCTTATTTCCATGCCGGCAATGGCTTTATACAATTTTGGAAACGCAGTTTTAAGCGCGCACGGAAACACAAAACTTCCGCTGATTTTTCTTGCGCTCGCCGGAATTGCAAACGTTTTTCTGGATTTGCTTCTGGTCATCGTCTTTAAGATGAGCGTTGCCGGAGTTGCAATCGCCACAGTTGTAGCACAATATATTTCGTGTATCCTTACGGTCAAGGCAACTTTTAAAGACACAGGAAATGTTCAATTCAACAGAAAAGTCCTAAAGCTCAATATCCACAAGACAATGCAGCTTGTAAAAATCGGAATTCCAGCTGGACTTCAGAATGTTGTATTTGCGGTGGCAAATCTTTTTATTCAGGCCGGCGTAAATTCTTTTGATGCGCTGATGGTTGCCGGAAACGCAGCCACTATGAACGGCGATAATCTTGTCTACAATATTATGGCGGCTTTTTATACGGCTGGAGCAACGTTCATAGGACAAAACTACGGCGCACGCAACAAGACAAGAATCCTGAAATCATATTTCATAAGCACTGGTTACGCAAGCATCATAGGAATTATTCTAGGAATCGTTCTTTACGTTTTTGGACCGCAGTTTCTGGGACTTTTTACAACGGACAGCACAGTTGTTGACTACGCAATGCAAAAGTTCCGCATAATGACATTCAGTTTTGGAATTTCAGCGTTTATGGACGGAACAATCGCCGCAAACCGCGGACTAGGCAAAACATTTATTCCTTCAATTTTTGTGTTCCTCGGCTCGTGCTTTTTCCGCGTCCTTTGGATTTATACAATATTTGCGCATTACCGCACAATCGAAAGTCTGTTCCTTTTGTATCCGGTAAGCTGGTTTGTGACTGCCATTTTTGAAATAATCTATTTTTCAATAATATACAGAAAAGAAACAAAAAATTTGTAAAACTTTAAAATATCGTGCTATCATAAACAAAGAGGTTTCTATGAGAGATATTGTTTACATGAGCAACGATGAAGTTGTAAAAGCACTGCAAGAAATAAAAACTTACACAAACAGGAATTCAATAGAAGCAATTGACTATGCTATTGAAATTTTTCAGAGATTCGAGGAAGCAGGAATCAAAGTTCCTATGGAAGTTGATTTCAAAAAACTAGCTTCAGCATTGGAGAGAAAATAATGGTCGGCACATTCTGGTCTTTACTGCCTGCAATTATCGCTATTGCATTGGCGTTAATAACGAAGGAAGTTTATTCTTCACTTTTTATCGGTATTGTAATCGGTGGAATTTTCTACGCAATAGATGCGGCTTCTGGATTTTCCGGATTTTTAACCCACGTTTTCAATGATGGACTGATTTCTTCAGCCTCGGACTCATATAATGTCGGAATTCTGATGTTCCTTGTAATTCTTGGCGTAATGGTTGCAATGATGAACAAGGCCGGCGGCTCAAACGCTTTTGGTGAATGGGCAAAAAAACACATAAAGACAAAAGTCGGCGCGCAGATTGCAACAATCTGCCTTGGAATCCTGATTTTTATTGATGACTATTTCAACTGTCTTACGGTCGGCTCGGTAATGCGTCCAATAACAGACAGACATAAAGTTTCCCGCGAAAAACTAGCTTATCTTATAGATGCGACAGCGGCTCCTGTCTGCATTATCGCTCCAATCTCATCCTGGGCGGCTGCAGTCTCTGGCTTTGTAACAGAAGGAGAAAACGGACTTGCCCTGTTCATAAAAGCGATTCCATTCAATTTTTACGCGCTCTTCACTATTGTCACAATGTTTGCAATGGTTTTAATGAAAGTTGAATATGGTCCGATGGCAAAATATGAGAAAGCGCTTCAGATATTGGATTCAAATTCAAACGATGATGAAAATAAAGTAATAGGAAACGGTACAGTCCTTGATTTAATCATCCCGATTGCAGTGCTGATTATTTCATGCACAATAGGAATGATTTATTCCGGCGGATTCTTTACAAAACTTGTTGAATCAGATGGTCAGATGGTTGCAAATGAAACATATCTTAACTTTGTTGAGTCTTTTGCAAATTCTGACGCTTCCGTAGGTCTTGTCTTAGGTTCATTCGCCGCATTGATTATTACAGTAATTCTTTACACTGTAAGAAAAACGCTTAAATTCACCGACTGCATGAGCTGTATTCCAGACGGATTCAAGGCGATGGTTCCGGCAATTCTGATTCTTTGTCTTGCCTGGACATTGAAATCCATGACAGATTCCCTTGGCGCAAAAGATTTTGTCGCGAATGTTGTAAGTGGAAGCGCATCATCGTTAATGAACTTTTTGCCTGCAATAATTTTTGTAATCGCTTCATTCCTTGCTTTTGCAACAGGAACTTCATGGGGAACGTTCGGTATTTTGATTCCAATCTGCATCGCTGTTTTCCCGGAAGCATCAAATCCGCTGAGAATCATCTCGATTTCTGCATGTATGGCTGGAGCTGTATGCGGAGACCACATTTCTCCAATTTCAGACACAACAATCATGGCAAGCGCAGGAGCGCAATGCAACCATGTAAAACATGTTTCATCCCAGCTTCCGTACGCGCTTTCATGCGCCGCAATATCGTTCATAACGTATATTTTCGCAGGATTTGTAAAAAACGCGCCACTCTCGCTTGTATTCGGAGTTGTCTTAACAATCGGATTCCTGCTTGTTGTAAAAAAATTACAAAAGACTTTGCCACAAAAATAAAAAAAGCCGGCAATATTACTGCCGGCAGTCACAACAAAATGAAAACACAAAGTAATTTCTGTTACTTTGTGTTTTCTATCTAACTTATTTGTTCAAATATTCTACAACAAGTTCGCCCATCTTCTTTGTGCCAACAAGTTTTCCGGCAGCTTTTACTTCTGCAATATGAGATCCAGCAATATCACCAGTTCTCCAGCCGTCATCAAGAACAGCATTTACAGCGTTTTCAATTGCCTTTGCCTCTGTTTCAAGCTTAAAACTGTAGCGCAAGAGCATTGCTGCAGAAAGAATTGTTGCCAGCGGATTAGCCAAATCTTTTCCTGCAATGTCCGGTGCAGAACCGTGAATCGGCTCGTACAAACCAGGACCAGTTCCATCACCCAAAGAAGCGGAAGCCAACATTCCGATTGAACCTGTAATTTGGCTAGCTTCATCAGACATGATGTCGCCAAACATATTGCTTGTTGCGATTACGTCAAACTGCTTTGGATTTCTTACAAGCTGCATAGAAGCATTATCAATATACAAATATGAAAGTTCAACTTCCGGATAATCTTTTTTAACATCTTCTGTAACGCGGCGCCACAACTGACTAGAGTTCAAGATATTTGCCTTGTCAACAACGCAGAGCTTCTTTCGGCGGCTCATAGCGTATTCAAAACCCATGCGGACAATTCGTTCAATTTCCGGGCGTGTATATTTTTCTGTATCCCAGGCAGTATTTCCATCTTCAGAAGTTCCGCGCTCACCAAAATAAATACCACCAGTCAATTCGCGGACGATAAGAATATCAAGACCGTCGCCAACAATCTCATCTTTTAAAGGACAAGCGTCTTTCAACTGCTTCCACATTACAGCAGGACGAAGATTTGCAAAAACCTTCATTCCACCGCGGAGACCAAGCAGAGCCTTTTCAGGTCGGATTTCAGAAGGCAAGTTGTCCCACTTTGGACCACCGACAGCACCGAGCAAAGCCGCATCAGACTTCAAGCAAATATCAAGCTGATCCTGCGGAAGCGGTTTTCCGAATTTATCAATTGCGCAACCACCAGCCAAAACATTAGTGTAATTCCACTTGTGGCCATATTTTTTTGCAACGGCATCAAGCACATTTACAGCTTCAGCCACAACATCAGGACCAATTCCATCCCCAGGAATCAAAGCAATAGTCTTTTCCATTTATGTACCTCTAAAAAAAGTAAAATAGAAAGTTGAAACTTTCTATTTTACTTTTTAACGCAATTTCACAACGAAGTGAGAAATTGCAGTTGATAAAAAAGTTTGCAACGCAAACTTGTGAATAAAAACTTTGACAATATTTTTGCCAAAGTTTTTATTACACCTCTAATTTTTTTTTAAAATTATTTTCCAAACACAAACAGTTTAATGAATTGAAGTATGATTTTCAATTAAATCATAAAACCTTGAGTCTTTCATAAAAATCCTAACGCCCCAAATGCTTTTCAATATCGTTTATAAGTTTGTATTCAAATGAGTCGCAGAGCGCAAGCCAGCTGGCTTCCATAACGTCGCAGCTTACACCAACTGTTGTCCATGTATTCTTTCCGTCGCTTGATTCAATAAGAACACGAACTTTTGAGGCTGTCGCACTTTTTCCATCCAGAACACGAACTTTATAGTCAGTAAGACGAATCTGGTTTACAGCAGGATAGAACCGGCTCAACGCTTTTCGCAGGGCAATATCCAGCGCATTAACCGGACCGTCGCCTTCGCCGGCAGTAACTTCAATCTGCCCTTCAACTTCAACCTTAATCTGGGCACAAGCGCAAACGCCTTCTTCCGGACGTGGATTCACGCCATTCGTCTGGTAATAATGCAGCGTAAAAAACGGCTTGTAACGGCCAATAACTTTTCGCGCAAGAAGCTCAAACGAACCGTCCGCGCCTTCAAACTGGTAACCTTCAAATTCAAGTTCCTTCATTTTTGCAATAAGCTCAGCAACCTGCGGTGAAGATTTTGTGATTGCAGGATCGATTTTCTGGATTTTTTCAATGATTGTGGAACGACCGGCAACCTCGCTCATAAGGAAAACGCGCTCATTTCCAACAGATTCCGGAGAAATATGCTCGTATGCCTCTGGATTTTTCAGAACCGCGTCAATGTGCATTCCCGCCTTGTGGCTGAACGCCGCGCCACCAACAAAAGGAAGCTGCGGATTCAGCGCAATATTTGTAATTTCAGCAACACGTTTCGCGATTGAAGTAAGATTCTTCATTTTTTCATCTTCAATGCACTTGTAGCCAAGTTTTAACTGCAAATCTGGAATAATGCAGCTAAGGTTTGCGTTTCCAGTGCGCTCCCCAAATCCAAGGAAAGTTCCCTGAACGTGCCGTGCGCCAGATTCAACCGCAATCAAACTGTTCGCAACCGCAAGACCACAGTCGTTATGCGTATGGATTCCAATTTTCGCCCGGTTTCCAATTCTTTCAACAGCGGCTTTTACAGCTTTTTCACAGTCTTTTATCATACAGCCGCCCTTAGTCTCACACAAAGCCAAAGTTTCCGCACCGCCCTCAACAGCGGCTTCCAAAGATTTCAACGCATATTCCGGGTCATCCTGAAAACCTGTAAAAAAATGTTCCGCATCATAGACAACGTGCTTTCCCTGTTCCTTCAAAAAAGCGCAGGTGTCGCGAATCATCGCAAGATTTTCTTCAAGCGTAGTTTTTATAATATCCGTAACCTGAAAAGTCCAGCTTTTTCCAAAAATCACAACCCATTCAGTTCCAGCCGCAAGCAAACTCTGAAGGTTCACATCCTCCGCGCATTTTATATCTTTTCGGCGTGTTGAACCAAAAGCGGCAAGTTTTGAAGTTTTAAGCTGAATTTTCTTCATTTCCTGGAAGAATTCCATATCTTTTGGATTTGAACCGGGATTTCCAGCTTCAATCAAAGCAATTCCAAGCTCATCCAAAGCCTGACAAATGTGAATTTTATCCTGAACCGAAAAACTAATGCCTTCACCTTGAGCTCCATCGCGCAAAGTGCTGTCCAGAATTTCAACTTTCATATCTGCCATAAAAAGACTCCTTAGAAAAGATATACAACAAAATTACTATTTATTATATTGAAAACGCAAAAACAATGCTATAATAAACGAAAGGACATAAAAATGATTATTGATTCGCACGTTCATTTTGGCAACAGCCTTGGTTTTTCTATGCCTCAGAAAGATGTTCTTACCGCAATGGAAAAATACAACATCAGCAAGGCAATCGTTTCAAATGTTTCTGCTGTGGAAGTTGACACAGAGCACAATATTCTGCCGGAAAAGGAGCAGATTCCCATGCTTGAGGCGGCAAAAGATACAATTGATTTTGCAAAAGCAAATCCGGGAACAATATTTGCGGCAATCTGGGTAAAACCGCGCCTTGAACAGCCTTCCGCGGAACTTGAATATCTTCTGAAAATCCATCCGCAGTTTGTAAAAGCCATAAAAATTCATCCGTTTTATTCCGCACTTCCTTTTGACAGTCCGAAAGTTGAACCTTATATTGAGCTGGCGGAACTTCTGGAACTTCCGGTAATCGTGCACACCGCAAACGACGGATTTTCTGAATGCAAAAAAGTCTACAACATGGCAAAAAAATATCCGTACACAAAATTTGTCATGGCGCATCTTGAACTTGGAACAAACAATGATGAGGCAATTGATTTATGCACAAAACTTCCGAATCTTTTTGGCGACACAGCCTGGGTTCCATTTGAAAAAGCGATAAAATTTGTAAAAAGAGCCGGAAGCGAAAAACTTATGTTCGGTTCAGATATGCCGATTGACGGCATTGATACTTACGCAAAAAACAAGACTGGGCAACGCTCTATGTATCAGGATTATTTCCATGAGCTTGCAAAAAAAATTCCAGCCTCTTCTTTTGAAAATATAATGTGGAAAAATGCGGAAAACTTCTACAAGCTATAGTTTTCCGCAGAACAAAGACTGAAGAACCTATTTTTTCCAGCCGTCGTATTTTTCACATTCAAGAATTCTTTGCGCATTTTTAACTCTTTCCTCTGAAGGACTTTGGGTATCTTTCAAAACGTAATCAATTCCCAAATCCTTGTATTTCATTGCGCCCAAACCATGATAAGGAAGAATTTCCACACGCTGAACATTGTGCAAAGTGCGTATAAAATCGCGGGTTTCTGTCAAATATTCATCATTGTCTGTAATTCCTGGCGTTAAAACATGGCGAATCCAAATCGGCTTTTTGATTTCATCAAGATAATAGAACATATCTTTTATATTTTTGCCGGTATGCCCTGTAAGTTTCACGTGCTCATCTTCGTTTATGTGCTTTATATCCATCAAAAGAAGATCTGTAACATCCATCAGTTTCTGGAAAGTCTCAAACCATTTGCCTTCACGCGTGAACGGCGCGCCAGAAGTATCAATGCAGGTATTCACGTTTTTTTCCTTGGCAAGCGTAAAAAGTTCAAGCAAAAAATCGATTTGGGCAAGAGGCTCCCCGCCACTCACAGTTATTCCGCCTTTTTTGCCCCAATACGCACGGCACGAAAGGGCTTCTTTCAGCAAATCTTCTGCCAACCATAAAGTTCCACCTTTTTTCATGTCCCAAGTATCAGGATTGTGGCAGAATTTGCAACGCATAGGGCATCCGCTGAAAAATATAATAAACCTTGAGCCAGGACCGTCCGCACAACCAAAACTTTCCAACTGATGAACATAACCTTGCATAAAAACTCCAAAAAATCTCAATAAGACATTATTCTGATATTAAAAATACAGACAAAAAAGGCAGAATTCAAGAATTTCTGTAAAAAAATCGCAGAATTATCCTAAAAACCAAGAATCTGTTTTTTAAGCGTTTCAAATTCCTGCTGCGTAATTGCGCCCATATCCAGAAGTTTTTTATATTTCAGGATTTTGTCGGCAGAATCTTCAGCAGGAACCGCTGAAACAGAATCAGAATCCGCTTTTATTTCAGGCTTTTCTCCAATTCCATTTATATAAAGATACAAATCGTTTTTTTCAAGAGAAGTTTCAAAGCCAGTAACAGCCCCTTCCGAAAAACGGAAAGTAAAATCAGAGAACAAATCCATCCTGCCGCTAAAATCCGTGTGCAAGCGTTCAGTTTTTCCAGCATCGATTTTCTGGTTTCCAAGGAATTCCTCTTTTCCGCTGCGTTTTCTGATTCCTTTTACGCTGACAGTCAAAGTTTGGTCAGTTTTATTTGAAATTTTTATGTTATCTTCAAAATCACCTTTTTCCCGAATTACAAAAACGCTTCCATCATTTAAAATCTGTCCTGATTCCGCGCACAAGAATCCGCAGACCATAAGAAAAGCCACAAAAAACACATTTTTTTTCATCTTTTTTAAATCTCCATAAAAATCCTGTCTTGCGCATAAAATTATATTACAAAACAGGACATGACGCAAAATCAAACAACTAGAAGAAAAGGCTTACACCAACTTTTGGAACAACACCAATTCCGCCCATGCAAGAAAATCCGTAGCTGTCATCGCCAGAATCTCTTTCTTTTTCAAACGTTCCAACCGCCGGAATATTCGTGAACAAATCCACACCCGCATTGATTCCGACTTTGTCATTAAAGCGGTAAATCGCAACCACATCCGCACCAAGTTTTATATTGAACAAAGCAAATTTGTAGTCAATATAAGATTCCTCCAGCGTTAAACTCCTGAAACCAAATCCAAAGAAACCATGAAAACCAAGAAGAAAATTATTTGTGTTCACAGGAAGTCCGCCCCAGCCAAGTTTTATGCCAAGGTCAAGTCCGGTAAGATTGTCCAAATCATCAAGTTTTGTTGAAGTATAACCGACATTTGCTCCAAAAATAAAAGAAAAACCGCTCTCATTTATCGTCATCATAGAATAGTCAAAATCAAAAGATGTCGATTTTTCATCCAAGTCCTTCGGGTAATCATCGCTGCTGAAATCAAGTTCCCTAGTATCAACCGGAATACTGAAATCAAGATTCTGGACTGTCTCCTTTGCAAATGCTCCCGCCGAAAGAACCGCCGCAACACAAGCCAACATTAAAAACTTTCTCATAGAAAAACTCCTTTCGATATAAAATCGATTTTTTATAATTACACACCATTATACACTAAAACAGGAATAATACAATTTAAAAACAAAAACGCCCCCTGCACTAAACAAGGGGCGCACAAACTTTTATCAAGAGATTAAAAAGTTTTCAACCTTAAATTAAAGGCTAGCGTGGCAAGTACGAGCGATAACGTCGTCCTGCTGTTCCTTTGTAAGGTTGATGAAGCGTACAGCATAACCAGAAACACGAACTGTAAAGTTAGCATATTCAGGTTTTTCTGGATGAGCCTGGCAATCCTTCAATTTTTCAACGCCAAATACGTTTACGTTCAAGTGATGAGCACCAGCGTGTCCAGATTCTGGACCAACATCAAAGTATCCGTCAAGAACGTTCACAAGGTTCTCAATTCTTTCATCCTCGTTATGTCCAAGAGCACTTGGGTTGATTGTCTGAGTATTAGAAATACCGTCCAAAGCGTATTCATAAGGAAGCTTAGCAACAGAGTTCAAAGACTTGATAAGACCTTTTGTTTCTGCACCGTAAGATGGGTTAGCACCTGGTGAGAATGGAGCTCCAGCCGGGCGTCCGTTTGGAAGAGCACCTGTAGCCTTTCCGTATACAACGTTTGAAGTGATTGTAAGGATAGAAGTTGTCGGCTCTGCATTGCGGTATGTAGGATGCTTTTTAATCATAGCCATGAATGACTTCAAAAGATCAACTGCAATGTCATCTGCACGGTCATCATCCTGTCCGTAGCGTGGGAAGTCGCCTTCAACTGTAAAGTCTTTTACCAAAGTAACAGTCTTGATTACGTTTCCAGCTTTGTCTTTTACATCTACCTTCTCGCGGTTTACATGAACTTTCGCATATTTCATCGCAGAAAGTGAATCTACTACGTGAGAGAATCCAGCGATACCAGTTGCGAATGTTCTCTTGATGTCTGTATCTTCAAGCGCAAGTTCCTCAGCCTCGTAGTAATATTTGTCGTGCATATAGTGGATTGCATTCAAAACATTTACGTAAACATCAGCAAGCCATTCAAGCATTGCCTTGTATTTGCGGAGAACTTCATCATAGTTAGAAGCATCGATTACATCAGCTGTGATTGGAGCATATTCTGGACCAACCTGCATTCCCTTCTTCAAGCCTTCGTCAATACCGCCGTTGAATGCGTAAAGCAAAGCCTTTGCAAGGTTAGCGCGCGCACCAAAGAACTGCATTTCCTTACCAGTCTGAGTTGCAGAAACACAACAGCAGATTGAATAGTCATCGCCCCAAACCGGACGCATAACATCATCATTCTCATACTGGATAGAAGATGTATCAATAGAAATCTTTGCAGCATATTTACGGAAGTTTTCTGGAAGTCTCTTTGAGTACAAAACAGTCATGTTAGGCTCTGGAGAAGGTCCCATGTTTTCCAATGTATGAAGGAAGCGGAAGTCGTTCTTTGTAACCATTGAACGTCCGTCCTGGCCAAGTCCGCCAACTTCAAGTGTAGCCCAGATTGGGTCGCCAGAGAAAAGCTGGTTGTAAGATTCGATACGTGCAAAACGAACCATGCGGAACTTCATAACCATGTGGTCAACAAGTTCCTGAGCCTGTTCTTCTGTAATAGTTCCGTTCTTAAGGTCACGTTCAATATAAATGTCAAGGAATGTAGAAACACGACCTACAGACATAGCTGCACCGTTCTGTGTCTTTACTGCTCCAAGATAACCGAAATAAAGCCACTGGAACGCTTCTTTTGCTGTCTTTGCTGGTTTAGAAATATCAAAACCATAGCTTGCAGCCATTTCTTTCAAGCCTTTCAAAGCCTTAATCTGATCAGAAACTTCCTCGCGGAGACGAACAACTTCTTCTGTCATTGTCCCGTCACCGATGTTGGCAAAGTCGTTCTGTTTTTCCTGGATAAGATAGTCAATACCATAAAGAGCTACACGGCGGTAGTCACCAACGATACGACCACGACCGTAAGTATCAGGCAAACCAGTCAAAATGTGCGCAGAACGAACCGCTCTGTGCTCTGGTGTGTAAACATCAAATACACCCTGATTGTGAGTTTTATGATATTCAGTGAAAATCTTGTGAAGCTCAGGATTTACTTTGTATCCGTACATTTCGCAAGACTGTTCAGCCATTTTAATTCCACCATAAGGCATAAAAGCTCTTTTCAAAGGTTTATCAGTCTGAAGACCTACAACCTGCTCAAGTTCTTTTCCTTCAGGGCAGATATATCCAGGTTTGTGTGATGTAAGACCTGTAACAATGTCAGTATCCATATCAAGAACACCAGTTCTTTCTTTTCCGTCCAAACCGATAGACTTTTTGTTGTGTTCTTCTTTCTGAAGCTTCTGAAGTTCATCAAACAATTTTTTTGTTGCCGATGTAGGACCTGCAAGGAATTTGTTGTCTCCATCATACGGAGTGTAGTTGTTCTGGATGAAGTCACGAACGTTTACTTCTTCCTTCCACAAACGACCTGCAAAACCATTCCATTCTTCTTTCTGGATCATATCTTTTATACCTCTCAAAAAAATGATTAGTTTACTTTTTAGAAGCGGCAAAACTTTTTACGTCTTAAACCGTCCTTTTTAAATAATAATATAAAGAACACCAAAACTCAATTAAAATTCCATTCAAAAAACCATATTTAGTGTACTTTGCTAAAAAAAACAGAAGAAAAACACTATGAAAATTTCAATCTTTTTTGGTTTTAAATATTTATCCATTTTTGTTTATATTTATGCATTTTTTTTGCGTAAATATACAAAAACATTTTAATTCCAGACCGACTTATCTGCTTTCGTCCATTGGAATACCGCGGATTTTTTTCACGTAAATTCTGCGCATAAAGAACAGCGACATCCCAACCGACATAAATTCTGCAATTATGAAGCACCACCAGACATTATCAACATTTCCGGTCCTAGAAAGAAAATATGCCGCCGGAAGAAAAACAACAATTTGCCGGCTGAATGAGACAATCATGCTGTAAACCGCGTTTCCAAATGCCTGAAAAACAGAGGAAAGAGTGATTGCAACCGCCGCCCCAAAAAAACTTGGAGCAATCAGACGCAATGCGACAATTCCCATACGCTTCATTTCTGGAGTCGCGCTGAACATCGCAAAAAGTTTCCCCGGAATCGTTTCAAAAAGAATAACGCCGACCGTCATAATGCAAAGCGCAAGAAGCAAGGCTCCGCGGATTGCGTTTGTGATTCTTCTGTGATGTTGCGCGCCAAAATTGTACGCGATAATCGGAATGATTCCATTGCAAAGCCCGAAAACCGGCATGAATATGAAACTGTTCAGCTTAAAATAAACGCCGTAAACCGCAATCGCTGTATCGCCGCCATTTGGAGTTCCACCAAGAATGAGGTTCATAAAATAAGTGATTACAGAAGTAATTGATGTCATCAATATTGAAGGAACTGCGACTTTATAAATCTGCGCGACAATCTTTCCATTAAGGAAAATATTCTTCAATTTAAGCTGAATATCGGGATTCTTCTTTATATTCAATGCGACAGAAACACAGCCGCCAATAATCTGACCAAGAACTGTTGCCAACGCCGCGCCTTTTATTCCCATTGCAGGAAAAGGTCCTATCCCGAAAATAAACAGCGGATCAAAAACACAGTTAAAAACCGCGCCGACAATCTGCGAAATCATAGAAAGAAAAGTTCTTCCGGTTGCCTGCAGAAGGCGGTCGAACATTGTTCCGACAATCGGTCCAAGCCCAAGAATAAGAACTATATCAAGATATTCTTTTCCATATTCAATGATAGTCTGGTTTGAAGTCTGCGAACGAAGATATGGTCCTGTAACAAGAGTTCCAACCACCGCAAAAACAATCCATGTTATTACGGAAAGAACAATTCCGTTCATCGCGGCCTTGTTAACATCTTCCTGATTTTTCTGGCCAAGCCGGAGCGAAAGCAAAGCGTTTACGCCGACAGCTGTTCCAACGCCAAACGCAATCATAAGATTCTGAATCGGAAAAGCAAGGGAAACCGCAGTAAGGGCTTCCTCACCTATCATTCCGACAAAAATTGAGTCAACAATATTGTACAAAGCCATAATGAACATTGAGAACATTATTGGCAATGACATATTTAAAATAAGTTTCATGATGGGCATTGAGCCCATCTTGTTTTCTGTAGACATAAATTATCCTGTACAAAAATTAGTCAAGCAATGCATCAAGTTCTGCGGTAATCTTGGCTTTATCCATTTTCTGCCCGATTATGCACAGCTTTATCATGCGGTCGCCGACTTTTTCATCCCATTCCTCGCGCATTTTCGGTTCCTGGGCAAGAACTTCCTCCTGCTCTGCTTTTGGGGCAGCCGCAAGCCAAGTTCCAGAAGCCCCGGCAGAAATCTGTCTTCCTGAAGTTTCAAAAACATAAGCCATATTCTGCTCGTCGCTGAACCAGACAACACCTTTTGAGCGGATGATATTTCTTGGCCATCTGCCTGCATATTCTTCAAGTTTGTCGCGGTTGAACGGACGTCTTCTATAGTAAACGAAATTTCCGATTCCGTATTCATCCTCATCGCTGCCGGAATCGCCTTCGTGCTTGTGCTCATGGTGATGATGCTCGTGTCCTTCCTCATGCTCATGATGTTCGTGTTCATGCTCATGTTCATCGTGGTCATCATCATCTTCTTCCGCAGATTCAAGATGGTGAACCCACGCCGCGCTTTCAAAAACCGCATCAAAATCAAATCGTTCTGTAGCAAGAATGTCTTCAACCTCAACATTTCCGCGCTCAGCTTCAATCACCTTAACATGCGGCTGCAGCGCTTTTACTACTGCGTGAACTTTTTTCATTTCTTCGGGAGTAACCAAATCTTTCTTGTTTATAATCAAAGTTGAACAGAATTCAATCTGCTGAACCAGGAGCGACTCCAAATCCTCTTCGTCCATGTCTTTTTTAAGAAGCTTGTCACCAGCTGAAAATTCGTCAACAAGGCGTTTTGCGTCAACAACAGAAACAACATTGTCAAGGCGTCCGTTTTCAATCTGCATAATCGCCTGGGCAATCGGCATTGGCTCGCAGACACCAGAAGCCTCAATCAAAATGTAGTCAAATTTTCCAGAATCAATAAGATTTTCAATCTGCTTTACAAGATCAGATTTCAATGTGCAGCAGATACAACCGTTCTGAAGCCCGATAATGCTTGAAGTGTCTGTGATGTTCGCCTCTTTTGAAATAAGAGTCTGGTCAACATTGATTTCGCCAATATCGTTTACGATTACCGCAACTTTATAACCTTTCTGGTTTGTAAGAACCTTGTTCAGCAAAGTTGTTTTTCCTGCTCCAAGATAACCGCAGAGCAAAGTTATAGGAACTAATTTTTTAGACATATTTTTACCTCGATATTTTATTTTAGTTTTTTAGGCATTGAGCAAAGCCGCAAGATCTTTTGCCGTAAAATGCAAGTCTTCCGCAACTTTCGCAGCCGGTCCAGATTCTCCAAAACGGTTTATGCAGAACAAGTCTTTTCTGCTTGTGGCATAATGCTTCCAGTTGGCACTGATTCCAGCTTCCGCGCACACAACGCGTTTTGCGCCGCCGATAATCTCAGCCTGAACATTCTCATCAAGCTCGTCGAATTTGTTGTAGTCAATAACTGAAACAACGCGGATTTTCTTATTTCCAGAAATAGAAGCCGCTTCTATTGAAGTTGAAACTTCCGAACCTGTAGCAAGAATTGTGATTTCTGGAGTTCCTTCGCAGTCAAGCGCAATATACGCGCCGTTTTTGCGGATTGAATTTTTCCAGTCCTTGTCAGCTTTTGCAAATCCCTGGATTGCCTGACGAGTAAGCGCAATGCAGACAGGATGATTTTTTGACTCGTAAGCCATTTTCCATGCCTCAAGAGTTTCCTGGGCATCCGCCGGACGCAAAACCTGAACATTAGGAATCGCACGCAACGAAGCCAAAGTTTCAACCGGCTGGTGGGTTGGTCCGTCTTCACCTACATAGATTGAATCATGCGTAAGAACGTAAATGTTCGGCAGATTCATCAACGCCGCAACGCGGAGCTGGGCACGAAGATAATCAGCAAACACAAGGAATGTCGCGCAGAACGGACGCAATCCGCCGTGAAGATTCATTCCAGAGACAACAGCACTCATGGCAAATTCGCGGATTCCAAATTCGATTGTCCTTCCAGTTCTGTTCTGTGGATTAAAAATTCCATCGCAGTTTTTAAGGACAGTTTTGTTTGGACCTGCCAAATCAGCAGAACCGCCAACAAGATTCTCATATTTCTGCGCAATAAAATTCAGGGATTTTCCGCTTGCGTCGCGGGTCGCCATTTTATCGGTCTCGGAAAATTCAAGTTCCTCAACTTCTTTTGTAGGCTGATCATTAAAATATGCATCCCATTTTTTGCGCAAATCAGGATTTTCTTTTGACCATGCCTCAAATTCAGATTTCCACGCCTCTTCTTTTGCCGCCCATTCCGCTTTTTTAGAACTGAAATATTCGTAGGCTTCTGGAACAACATAGAATTCTTTGTCTTCCGGGATTCCAAGGAATTTTTTCGCGTATTTTATTCCTTCTTCTCCAAGCGGCGCGCCGTGAGTGTCAGCAGTTCCCTGTTTTGGCGAAGAAAAACCGATTATCGACTTTAAAATGATAAGACTTGGTTTGTCCGTGCATTTTTTTGCTTTTTCAACAAGTTTCAAAATCTGGGCAGGTTTGTACATATCACCGCGAAGAACCTGCCAGCCGTAAGCCTCGTAACGCTTTGCAATATCTTCATTAAAAGTGATGTCCGTAGAACCGTCAATTGAAATTTTGTTCATATCATAAAAAACAATGAGTTTTCCAAGCTTTAAATTTCCGGCAAGCGATGAAGCCTCAGAAGAAACGCCTTCCTCAAGACAGCCTTCGCCAACCAGCGAATATGTGTAGTGGTCAACAATTTTACGAGATGGAGTGTTAAACCGCGCCGCAAGCATGCTTTCCGCAACAGCCATTCCGACCGCCATTGAAACGCCCTGACCAAGAGGACCCGCCGTACATTCAACGCCATCTGTAATTCCATATTCAGGATGACCGCAACATACGCTTCCAACCTGACGGAAAGATTTAATGTCTTCAAGAGTAATTTTGTATCCGCTTAAATGAAGAATCGAATACAAAAGCATTGAACCATGTCCAGCAGACAAAACAAATCGGTCTCTGTCCGCCCATTTAGAATCAGCAGGATTGTGCTTAAGGATTTCTCCGTAAAGGACTGCGGCTACTTCCGCCGCACCAAGAGGAGTTCCCGGATGTCCAGAATTTGCTTTCTGAATCGCATCCATCGACAAACTTCGGATAGAAGTTGCTACAGCCTTAATCGCTTTCTCGTTCATCTTTAACCTCTAAAGTGATTTTGAAATTCCAGAACTCCGCATTTCTGGACTTCTTTTTTATATGTAAAACCGTTGCTTTTCAGGATAAATTTCTTATCGCATTGAATAATTCGGCTTCACTTGCATTTTGTTCAAGGAGCTTTTTAAATTCTTTTTTTTGAAAAAGCTGCACAAGAGTTGAAAGAACCTGTAAATGAGAATGCTGGTTCGCAGTAAGAATCACAAACATAACAAAAACTTTTCTTTCATCCGGGGCGTTCATATCAATAGGATTTTTTAGATAAACAACGCTGATTTTCTGGTCGCTTTCATTTTTAAAAAGAGGAATTCTGGCATGCGGCAGGGCAATTCCGTTTCCTACAGCCGTGCTCATGATTTTTTCACGGTCGCAAAGCGCATTGCACACAACTTCCGCAGACAATCCGGCAGGAAGACTCATCATTCCTGTGATTTTTCTATAGATTTCTTCCGGCGAAGAACCTTCGACATCCTTAAAAACTCCACCTTCGTGGATAAGTTCCGCAAGATCTACTGCCATTTTTTACTCCGATAAAAATTATTTTAAGACTACAAATCCATTCTTGGATTCCCGGGCAATAACCGCACGCAAATCTTCTTCAATACAGTCAAAATTCATCTGCATTCCATCAACAGAAATCGAGATTTCATTCATATCATGCAGAACAGAAGCCGGCTCGAACTCCGAAGCTTCCAGAACATGATTGATATGCCCGTAAATCTGAGAAAGAACAACGAGCGACTGCTGCGGAAAAACCGAAAGATCCGCCCCGACCAAGTCAATCGCGTAAACCAGCGCATTCACCTGGGCAAAAAGCTCAAGAATCCTGTGGCGAACTCCGCTTATTTCAGAATCTGCAAAACGATTATATTTTGCTGAAAGTATATCATGTCGATTTTTCAAGTGCAATAACATCATCTTGCGCTGAACCGCGGAAACTCTATATGAATTCGGATAAAGTTTTTTTAGCAGAAGCTCCATGTCGCAGACCTTATCGTAAAGCTGATCTTTTATTGCCGCATCAACAATATATGAAGGAATTTGCTCAAATTTTTCAGCGACCGGTTTTATATTTTTCTCGTCTTCCGGCGGAATATAATCCTTTTCGTTCCAGCTGCCGATTGCAGGAACATCTTCTCCCTTGAACCAAAGCCGCGTTTCCACACCGAAAAGCTCAAAGCCGATTTTTTTTGTTCTTAGAAAAAATTCTTCGATTGAACCGCAATTTTTTACGCAAAGTTCAGAACGTTTTTCCGCAAAAACAACAGAAAGCTGCTCTTCAATTGAATCTCCCGGCCCCATGATTTTAAAGCTTTCCAGAAGATATTTTTCCAGCAAAGAATACCAACGCTCGCGCTCAATATCCTCATTCGTCATCTGAAAACAGTTCTGCTCTTCCTCGCGGGGAACAAATTCCACACCGACAACACAATTATCCCAGTCAAGGACTTTACACACAAGTCTGTCGCCCGGCTTAAAACCATCTTTCACAAGCGGCTCTGTTGAGAAACCTGTAATCTTAACAACCGGCGGCAAAGTATAATCCAAGGCGGAAAGATCCATTCCCTTGTTCGCCGGGTCCTGCGCAATATACTGAGGGGAATATTCATCACCGTAAAGCGTGAACAAATCCATCAGAAATGAACTGTCCATCTCCACAACTTTTTGAGGCAATGCGTGCCTTTTATAGACAAAAGCTATGCTGCATGACAAAACGTCCGGATCAACAAACGGCATACAACGATGACCGGCTATAAAAACGCCCTTGTCAAGTTCTTTCCGTTCTGGTTTTATGCTGAAATACTGATTTGAGAACATACACGCCCTAGTCGCATACAAACCATTCGCCAAAGTAAAAACATCCGGATTTTCTTCAAGATAACTTTCACATTCCTCTTTTGTGAATTTCACTCCGAATTTTGCGACAAAACCAGAAAAAAATTCCAGCGAAAAAGGCTCTGGATATGAGCGAATAAATTTATGTACTAAAGTTTCTGCTGATATTTTCATACTATAAAGATAACAAGACAAGCATTAAAATTCAAATGAAAACATCATATACAAAACAGTAATATTTTACCAGCTTGATTTCAAATTCATCTATTAATTGCTATTGCCTATTGAAAATGCTATAATTTAGAACATTTTTTCAAGGATTGGCAAATGTTAAATTTTCTTTACACAGTAATAATTTATCCGCTTATTCAGATAATTGAATTTTCTTTTGTGCTTTTTGACAGCGTTTTTAAGAACCAGGGAATCGCAGTTATCGGTGTAAGTCTTGCGGTTTCTGTTCTTTGTCTTCCGCTTTACATTGTTGCCGAACACTGGCAACAGATTCAGCGCGACACTGAGAAAAAACTGGATCCGGGAATTCAAAGAATCAAGTCTGTCTTTAAAGGCGATGAGCAGTACATGATTCTTACAACATTCTACAAAGAAAATCATTACCATCCGCTTATGGCATTGCGCTCGTCTTTCGGGCTTTTGATTCAGATTCCGTTTTTTATGGCGGCTTACTCGTTCCTCTCAAACCTTGAGTCTTTGCGCGGCTATTCGTTCCTTTTTATACGCGACATGGGCGCACAGGACGCGCTTTTTTCAATCGGCGGTTTTCCAGTCAATGTTCTTCCAATTGCGATGACGCTTATAAATATTGTTGCCGGCGCTATTTACACAAAAGGATTCAAATTCAAGGACAAGATTACAATTTACGGAATGGCTTTGATTTTCCTTGTAATCCTTTATTCTTCTCCGGCAGGACTTGTTCTTTACTGGACGATGAACAATGTTTTCTCGCTTGTAAAAAATATTTTCTATAAGATAAAGAATCCTGCGAAAGTTCTGTATGTGGTTTTTGCCGCCGCGATTTTCGGACTTGATTTTTATGTTCTTTTTGTGCACAACGGATTTTTGCACAAACGAGTTTTGCTTGCCGCGGTCGCAACTTTGCTTTTGGCAGTTCCTTTCCTTGTAAAATATATTTCGCATCTTTTGGATACAACTTTAAAGCCTCTTACAGAAAACAAGAAAGCGCGTTTTGGAATTTTCTTTGTTTCAAGCATTGCGCTCTGCCTTTTTGCAGGAACAGTGATTCCTTCGTTTATAATCGGTTCTTCGCCGGTTGAATTTTCAAACATAGACGGACACGGCTCGCCGCTTTACTTTATCTACAATTCCACGGTGCAGACGTTCGGTCTTTTTGTTTTCTGGATGAGCTGCGTGTACTTTTTGTTCAACGCGCGGATTCAGGCTGGTTTCGCGGTTGTAATGCCGGTTCTGCTTTTTGTTGCCCTGATTGATGCGTTTGTTTTTTCAGGCGAATACGGAACTCTTTCACGGCTTATAACTTTTGCGGAAAACATTGATTCAGCTCCGCTCTGGCAGATAATTTTGAATATTGTCTGCATAATTTTCGCGGTTTGCGTTCCAGTTCTTCTTCTCAAATTCAAAAAAGAAAAGATTTTGAACGGAATTCTTGCGGTAATTCTTATTGCCGAGGCAGGACTTTCACTTGTTCACATTGTGCAGATTCAAAACGGATATTCAGAATACAAAAAAACTGTTGCCGACGATGTACAGGAAGTTGACACAATCACTCCGCTGTATCACGTCTCAAAAACTGGAAAAAACGTATTTGTAATCATGCTTGACCGCGCGGAAAATTCTTATGTTGTGCCGATTTTTGAAGCGTTCCCTGAATTATACGACATTTACGACGGATTTACGCTTTACCACAACACGGCTTCATGGAACCAAGGAACTTTGCTCGCCTCTCCACCGCTTTTTGGCGGCTACGAATATATTCCGTCTGAAATAAACAAACGGAAAACTGAACGCCTTGTAGACAAGCAGAATGAAGCTCTTCTGACGCTCCCGCGAATCTTTACCGAGCAGGCAGATTTTACAGCACAGGTTTCGGATTTGAGCTGGGCAAACTACAGCTGGATTCCAGATATGACAATCTGCGCGCCTTACGAAAAAATCGAAGGTTTCAACGTTGAGCGGAAGTACACAGACCTTTGGGTAAAACAGAATCCTGACAAAGTCCGCCCGAACATCACAAGCACTTGCCTTAAGCGGAATCTTGTTTGGTTCAGCCTTTTTAAGGCAGTTCCACTTTTTGCGCGCGACAGCATTTACGACGATGGCTCGTGGTGGTCATCTGATGAGCAGACTTCTGACATCATGGAATTTATCGACTATTATTCTGCACTTGACTATATGCCGGAACTCACAGATTTTACAGCCGAAGGAAACAAATTCTTTGCGATTGTAAATGACACGACTCATTCAGGGCAGAAACTTCAGGCACCGGATTACGTTCCTGCAATCAACATTGAAAACAGAACTCATTCAAAAGTTGAAAAATACCGAAGCGTCTCTGGAAATATTGCCGCGCTGAAACGGTTCGGCGACTGGATTCAGTATTTAAAGGAAAACGACTGCTACGACAACTCGCGCATTATTTTTGTTGCTGACCACGGAATCGGAACAGATGAAGGGTTCAAGCTGGACTTTGAGCAGACAGGATTTCCAAAAAACTACAATCCTGACCACAATCATCCGCTGCTTCTGGTAAAAGATTTTAACGCAAAAGGAAAACTTTCCGTAAACGAAGATTTTATGACCAACGCAGATGTTCCAGCGATTGCGACAAAAGGAATCATCGAAAATCCAAAGAATCCGGCAACTGGCAAAGAAATCAAGGAAATTCCACCGGCAGAAAAAAAGGCTTCCGGCGTAGTTCTTACACATAACTGGCGGCCGGGCGGAAACGGACTGAACACATTCACAGTTCCAGAAGATGACTGGTACACAATCTCGGAAAATATCTTTGAAGCCAAAAACTGGCAGAAAGGAATTAAATAGTTAATATAATAGAAGAAAATATTCAAATTTGAAAAATCAACAGGAGAAATTATGATTTTTACAACATTTTTACCACTCTACATTGACCCAGGCACGGGCTCAATGCTTTTCAGTATTCTAATTGGAGCCGCCGCAACAGTATTCTTTTTGTTCCGGGCACTCATCCTAAAAATAAAATTCTTTTTTTCCGGCAAAAAAGACGGAAGCGCACAGGTGGATTCATCATACAAACCATACGTGATTTACAATGAAGGAAACCAATACTGGAACACTTTTAAGCCAGTTGTAGAAGAATTTGAAAAAAGAAAAATTCCGCTTGAATATCTTACTTCTTCAAAAAATGACCCGGTTTTTGAGCAGAAATACAATTATGTGAAGGCTGAATTTATCGGCGAAGGAAACACCGCTTTTGCAAAACTTAATATGCTCAGCGCAGGAATTGTGCTTATGACAACGCCTGGACTTCAGGTTTACCAGCTAAAAAGAAGCAAAAATGTAAAACATTACTCGCACGTTCTACACATGCCGAACGATGCCACAACCTACAGGCTTTTCGGACTGGATTTCTTTGATTCAATTCTTCTTACAGGCGATTATCAGGCGACAGACATTCGTTACCTTGAGGAAAAACGAGGAATCAACAAAAAGGAGCTTGTTACAGTCGGCTGCCCTTATCTTGACGTTTACAAGCAGAATATCGCGGAGATTCCAGCGGAAGAAAACCATCCGTTCACAGTTCTTGTTTCACCAAGCTGGGGCGACGTTGGACTTCTTAAAAAATATGGCGAAAAACTTCTTGATCCGCTTTCAAAGACTGGCTGGAGAATTATCGTGCGCCCTCACCCGCAGTCAAAAAAATCAGAGGCAGAAATGCTCGAACGCCTTACAGCGCGCTATAAGGACAATCCGAATATTGTATGGGACTATGAGCGGCAGAATATTTTCTCACTCAAAAAAGCCGACATTATGATTTCTGATTTTTCTGGAATTATTTTTGACTACACATTCCTTTGCGACAAGCCTGTTATGTACGTAAATGCCGGAATGGACTTGCGCCCTTACGACGCCTACGATTTGGACGGAAAAGAACTGTGGCAGTATTCAGTTTTGCGCAAATTCGGAACAGAATTGAAGGAAGATCAGTTTGCGAACATAAAGGAAGTTATTCAGTCTGTAAGCGACAGCAAGGAACTTGAAGAAGCCCGCCATGCCGCAAAAGCCGAAGCCTGGATGCGCGAAGGCGAAGCCGGAAAAAATATTGTTGATTTTATGGTCAGCAAGGTTGAAACCCAGCCAAACAGTGAAGGACAAAAATGATTTTTTACAATATTTTTATCTCTCCAATCGAACTGATAATCGATTGGGTTTTCAATTTTTTTATAAGAAAACTTCCGTTTCTTGGAATCTTGGGAGCAATTGTGGGCGTTAGCCTTGCTATAAATTTTCTTGCCCTGCCAATCTACAATATTGCGGACAGTCTGCAGGACAAGGAAAGAAAAATTCAGCAAAAACTAAAGCCTGGCATACAGAGAATAAAAGCCGTTTTCTTTGGTGATGAGCGTTTTATGATTCTGCAGACTTTTCACAGGGAAAATCATTACCATCCTATATACGCTTTTAAAAGTTCTCTTTCTATTTTAATTGAAATTCCATTCTTTATTGCGGCATATCATTATCTTTCAAATAGCGAGTTGCTGAAAGTTACCCCCCCCCGTTACTAATAAAAAGTATAGTATCTTCTTTTTCTGAGCCTGACCGGATTTTTAGTTTTCAGCTTTTTGGACGAACTTTTTTTATAAATATTTTGCCGATTTTAATGACGGTGATTAACATCTTTTCCGGGATTTCATATTCAAAACAATCATCATTTCATGAAAAAATACAAATATATGGACTTGCGCTTGTGTTTCTTTTTCTTTTGTATAACTCGCCAAGCGGACTTGTAATTTACTGGATTTGTAACAATTTATTTTCATTTGCAAAGAACATAGTAAAATCCTGCAAAAACCCAGGAAAAATTCTACACATTCTGATTTCAATATTTTTTATTTCTTTGGCACTGTTTTTCTGGATTTTTAAACCTGACGCGAAATTCTCAAAGAAAATTTTATTGACTTTAGCCGCTGTTTTTATTTTCGTGCATTGGACTTGCAGTTTTGCTTGGACTTACGCTTCCATTGAACGTGATTTCTTCTGATGCCGCAGAATTTTCATTTATCGGAAACACGGAAAGCCCGTTTTCATACGTAAAGACTTCGGCATTGCTTTTTACAGGACTTTGTGTTGTCTGGCCGCTTTTGCTATACAAAATGTTTGATAAAAATGCGAAAGTTTTTATGACAAAAGTGATGCTTACACTTTTTGTGTCCGCAGTTTTAAATGCATTTGTGTTTAAATTTAAATATGGGACTTTGAATATTCTGTTTGAGGTAGACGAGGGAATTCTTCAAAAAACATATCCGCTTCTAAACCTTTTATCGTTCACGAGTTTTTTTGCTATCGTAATTCTCCTGTGTCATAGATTTGAAAAAATAAAAAACTTTAGTTTATATACCTGTATGATTCTGTTAATTGCGCTTGCTGGACTTTCTACAAAAAATGCAATAAAAACAAAAAGAGTCTTTAATGTATATAAACAAAATATTTCAAAACAAGGTGCAGACAATTTTAAAGATGATATTGAACCGATTTTTCATTTGAGCAAAACAAAAGAAAATATTATCGTCTTTTTCTTGGACAGAGCCTGTTCTGCTTTTTTCCCGATTTTTCAAGAAGAAATGCCAGAACTTGCTGAAAAATTTTATGGGTTCACTTATTTTCCAAACACAGTTTCCTTTGGAAACGCAACTCTCTACGGCTCGCCTGCAATGATGGGCGGATACGATTATACTCCAGAAAATATGAACAGCCGTAAAAATATTTCATTGCAAGAAAAATATGATGAATCAAATCTTGTTATGCCATTAAATTTTCTAGAAAATGGATTTTCTGTTAGTGTTTCTGGACTTCCATCACACTATTTTAGAGAAGAGAACGATTTTAGAGGATTTGAGAATTACCCTGAAATAAAAACATACGGAATTTTTAAGAAATTCGTAAATCGCTATAAAAAAGCAAAAAACTTTGAAAATATAAGATTCGAT
>CAVBXG010000026.1:3435-35035 GCA_963599585.1 bacterium | reverse complement strand
TCTTTTTCTTTTGTTTTGGCCAACATTGTACTCCTCCTATAGAGTATCATTTTTTGTTAGCCATTTACACACTTTATTTTACAGGGTCAACTTTAATTTCTTTTTCCTAGAAATGTTATTCAGCTTTTGCCTTTAGCGTTTCTGGATTTTTTGTGAATTTTTCTGTCTGCGTTTTTGTAAGCTCAAATTTGTGCGGCGTTCTGCTGCAGGTTCCTAAGTATTTTGTCTCATCGCCGTTTTTCTGCTCATAGATTTCAACAGAAACTGTTTCCGAAGTTGTAAAAAGTTTGAATGAAACAAGTTTTTCTTTTGGAAGAGCAGTTCCGTCATCAATCCATGAGGAAATGTTCATGAACGCAACATTCTGAATCCATTTTTTCGCCTCGCTTGAATCAATTTCAAAATCTGAAGTTCCTGAGATTTTCCATGCGTCAGAATCTTTTGCGTTTTTGCCAGGTTCTTTTGTCAAAGTCCAGTTCTGCACGCCCATCTCAACGTTTGCGCCGGTAATCATGTTTTCTTCTATAGAATAAACTGTTTTTGAGCGCAATGATTCTTCAGTCTTGTCAAAAGTTGAAATCAAGTTGCCAGAAAAAAGGAAAATGTCTTTTTTACCCGAAACAGAGCCGTAAGTCTGAGAGCCGGTAGGGCTGGTTTTTCCGAGCATGAGCGACTGGATTTCTTTTCCGTCCTTAAAAGCCCGCACAAAAGTTGCGCGCGATTCAGAAAGATTGTATTTCTCATCATTCTCGTTGTTTCCAAGCCGCGCGATTTTATCAAGAATTTTTACTTCCTGAATTTCTTTTATCATTTTTTCAACGTCAGATTTGTTTGCAATATAATTTTCTGAGCCAACCTGCCAGCCGAATCCGTTTTTTGTAAGCTCAATTGTTTTTCCGTCTTTTGAGATTGTGATTGCGTCCGGTTCTGCGTCAGTTTTTATTGTCTTTACAGGATTTGTTGCGCCTGTAATTCCCTGAACAATGCAGACTACAAGCAAAAATGCAAAAACCGCAAGAAGTGTTATTTTTCTGGTTGTCATTTTTTCCTTCCTTTGTTTTATTTTATTTCCCGTTTGTCGTTAGGATTGTATTTGTCGTGGATTTTTCTTCTTCTGACTGAGCGGATTCTCCACATTACAAATCCTGCGGCTGCAACAAGAACTGCAAGTCCGAACTGGTTGAAATATCGTATAATCAGAGCAAGCGCGCCATTTGTGTTCTGCATTGTGTTTAATGTCAATCCTTTTGTGCGCATTGTGCAAAGGTCGGCGTTTCCGTTCATGTAGTCGGCCGCGTTTCTTACGAACATTGCGATTGGTTCTGAACCGTCTTCGTTTATAAGTTGATTTGAAGTTGCATACGCTGTATTCACAACAAAAATTCGTCCGGTCTGAGTTCCTTTTTGCAAGTGCACAGTTGTCTTCAATCCGTCTTTTTCATTTGCGTTGGAAGAATCCTGTTTTTCATCTGGATTTTCTGCGAATGCGCTAGGGAATTTTCCTTCAACAAGAACTGCAAGATTGTGTTTTTTGTAGACTGACTTGTCGTAAGGAGTCTGCATATTCGGTCCGATTTCAAAATTCTGTGTCATTGTCCAAGATTTTGGGGAAGAGCTTGCAAGGACAGAAACCTTAAGGTCGTTGTTCTTTTCCGCATCGGCCACAGAAATCTCTCCCGGCTGCAAAAGAATCACGTAGCCAAGATTTTTGGAAATCACATTTTTCTGTGAAAGCTGCTGTTTTGCAAGCATTGGAGCCCAGTACATCCTGATTTTTCCGTAGCCCTGCTGGTTGTAATTGTAGCAATCCTCATCAAAAACATAATTTGATTCAAGCTTGACGCCATATTTTTCAAGAATTGTGTTCAATCCGGTGTCGATTTTTTCGTAGCTTGGCGCCTGGTAATAATTTTCCTGTGTTGAGTTGAACGGATCCTGGAAAATCATAACGTTTCCGCCCTTAAGCAGGAACTGGTCAATCTTGTAAAGTTCTGCTTCCGCGAATTTTTCTTTTGGCGCGTTGATGATAATTGTGTTTATGTTCAGTGGAATTTCGTTTTCCGCAAGGTTTATTTCCTTGAACGAATATGAATCTGAAAGCAATTTCTTGAAATTTGTGTCGCTTCCGTTCTGGTCAGAAAGTTCCGCCTCGCGGTGTCCTTTTATGTAGCCGATTTCCGTTGATTTTGAAAGAAGGCTTTCCAGACTAGTTGAAAGATTTTCTTCTATATTATCTATTCCAGAAATTCCGTAACCAAAGAATGAACGCTGGATTGAAAGAGGAACTGTCCGGAACGCGCCGTTATGTTCAACTACAAGACCGAAAATTCCTTTTCCTTCAGAGCCGTCTTTGTTCTGCCAGTTTATAAGCTGAAGTCCGTATTTGTCGGCAATGGAATCCATTTCTTCCGCCGCCGGACTTTCTGATTCAAACTGAAGGCGGTTCTTGTTTTTCTGGTTCACTGAATTGAATGCTGTAAGGGCAAGTTTCTGCACATTTTCAAAATTTGCGATTCTGAACTGGTCAAGCTCGTTGCTTGTGTACAAAGTTACGCGGATTTTGTCGTCTGCGGAAAGTCCTGCGAGTGTGTCCGCCTGCGAAATCATTTTTGAAATTTTTGTTGTAAGATTGTATTCAAAACCAGAATCGCTTGAAATTCCGTCGATTGTTTCAATCGCGTCGCCGTAAGTTATTGCAAGCCCCATCCAGACTTGTTTTACGCCGACTTCGCTGTTTTTTATCTGCTGAATCTGAACTTGGCGCAAACCGTATCCACTGGCAATCCGCTGGTTTTCAGGCTTTTTCATGTTAAAAAACTGGTAGCTGAAATTCTTGTTAGCCGCGCCTTTGTATTCCACCAGAATATCTTTCACGTACTGTGCGGTCGCGTTGTAAGGTGCCGGAAGATTGTCGCTGAAAAAAACTTTTACAGAAAGCGGTTCTGTCAAAGTTTTTACCGTATTTTTAGAAGCCTGGCTTATTGAATAAGAGCCTTGGCTTGTCAAGTCAATCCTGAAAAATGCTTTGCGGCTCGCCAGATTTGCAAGAATAAGAATCATTGCAAAAAGAACAAAGTCGCTTTTCGGGCTTTTTATCCATTCAAGGAATTTTTTCATTATCTTGCCTCCTTTTCCTGAGTTACAACTGTAAGGCTAAAAAACAAAGCTGTAAGTGAAACAAAATAGATTAAGTCGCGCGAGTCAATAATTCCGCGGGAAATTGAAGTGAAATGCTCGTTCGCGCTCAAAAACTGAAGGAATCCTACAATCGGTGCAGGCAAGAAGATAAGAAAATCACTTATCATCGTAAGCGCAATGCAGATTATAAAAGCCGTAAAAAACGCGATAATCTGATTTTTTGTGATTGAGGAAGCAAAAATTCCTATTGCGCTGAAAGCCGCGCACAAAAACAAAGCCCCGATGTAACCGCCGATTACCGGACCTGCGTCTGGCATGCCAAAAGGCAACATTCCTATAAGATAAAGCAATGTCGGCGCAATCATAACTGCGGATGCAACAAAAGAGGCAAGGAATTTTCCTAACGCGACATCGAATTCTGTAACAGGAAGAGTGTAGAGTGTCTCAATTGAACCGACTCGTTTTTCTTCCGCATAAACACGCATTGTGAGCGCCGGAATAAAAAACGAAAGAATCAGCGGAAGCATCTGGAAAAGGTTTCGCATTGAAGCCCGGTTCTGAAGATAAAATGCCGTAAAAAACATGATTCCTGTTATAATAAGGAACAAACCTGTAACAATGTAAGCGATTGGGCTTGCAAAATATGCGGCAAATTCGCGTTTAAAAATTACAATTGCCGGATTTTTAACTTTATTTTTCATTTTTTACTCCATTTTCAGCACTATTTTCTGTAGTAAGAATGTGGAATACATCTTCAAGGCTGTTGCGCTGAAGAACCAGTTCAAAAAGGTCGTAGCCTGCCGCAAGAACCGCTTTTGCAATTTCCGGGCGGATTTCTGTTGTTCCTTTTACAGAAAGAAGCGCGGTTGAGCCGTTTTCCGCTTTTTCAAAAGAAAGGCTTTCGATTCCCTGGATTCCGTGCAGAATTTCTGAAATCTGTGATTCTGTTGCGCTGGTTGTAAGTTTTATTACAGCTGAATTTCCAAATCTTGTCCTGAGCTGGTCGGTCGGGCTGTCGGCAACAAGTTTTCCTCCGCTTATGATGATTACGCGCGAGCAGAGCATTTCAACTTCGCTTAGAATATGCGTTGAAATAATAACTGTTCGGGTTTTTCCGATTTCTTTTATGAGCGCGCGGACTTCCTCAATCTGGTTCGGGTCAAGCCCGGAAGTCGGTTCATCAAGGATAAGAATTTCCGGGTCGTTCATAAGTGCATGGGCGAGCCCCACGCGTTGTCTGTAGCCGCGGCTTAGGTCGCTTATGTTTTTGTGCATTACTTCTTCAAGTCCACATTCCTTGCACAGAAGAGGAACTTTCTCTGCCGCATTTTTTCCTTCGATGTCCGCAATGTAGTTCAGGTAGTCGCAGACAATCATATCGCCATACAAAGGCGCGCTTTCCGGCATATAGCCAATCTTTCTTTTTGATTCAACAGGCTGTTCCGTAATGTCGATTCCGTCAATTTTGACAGAACCGTCGGTTGGCTTTAAAAATCCTGTAATCATTCGCATTGTTGTTGTTTTTCCGGCACCGTTCGGGCCCAAAAGACCTACAATCTGTCCTGTAGGAATGGAAAAACTTACATCGTTTACCGCACGAAATGTTCCGAAAGTACGGGAAACGTGAGATACTTCGATCATACTTTTTATATCCTCCAATTTTATGTTCAAATTCTGTAAAAAAAAGAGCTGTTTGATTCAGCTCTGGTTATAAAAGAAAAACAATGTTATGTGCAAAATGTTACGAAAGTTTGTTCAGTTCTTTTTCGTATCTTCTGTCTTTAAGTTCCTCTGCCGGTCTGTAAAGAATCGCGACATTTCCAATCAGTCTTACAAGCGTTGCGTCTGTTGAATTTACAATTCCTTCTGTAAGCTCGCGTTTTTCGTCTTTGAAATCATTGAATTTCACCTTTATAAGTTCATGGATTCCAAGCTCATCGCTGATTTTTCCTGTTACGCCCTCAGAAACTCCGCCTGCGCCCACAATGACCACGGATTCAATTTTATTTGCGTATTTTTCAAGAAGTTTTCTCTGTTTGCTGTTTAAAGTTATCATAATCACATATTCTATCAAAAAAACTACTATTGAACAACATTTCATCTTTTAGTATTATTGATAAACGGATTTTTGGAAATTTTATTTTCTGGAAATTTTATTCTGCTAGAACTTAAATAGTAAATTTATTTTTTTTAAGAGGTAACAATATGGCTTTTGATATTTCAAAGATGAGAAATATCGGTATCAGTGCTCACATTGACTCAGGAAAGACAACAACTTCTGAACGAATTTTGTTCTATTGTAACAAGATTCATGCGATTCACGAAGTTCGCGGTAAAGACGGTGTTGGTGCTGTTATGGACAACATGGAATTGGAACGTGAGCGTGGTATCACAATCCAGTCTGCAGCAACTCAGGTTCAGTGGAAAGATTACACAATCAACCTTATCGACACTCCAGGCCACGTAGACTTTACTGTAGAAGTTGAACGTTCACTTCGCGTTCTTGACGGTGCTATCATGATTCTTTGCGCCGTTGCGGGTGTTCAGTCTCAGTCAATTACTGTAGACCGCCAGTTGAAACGTTATCATGTACCTCGTGTAGCATTTGTAAACAAGTGTGACCGTCAGGGTGCAAATCCTTTGCGCGTTCGTCTTCAGCTCCGCGAAAAGCTTGGCTTGAACGCATATATGATGGAACTTCCAATCGGTTTGGAAGACAAGCTTGAAGGTGTTGTTGACCTTATCAGCCAGAAGGCAATTTATTTTGACGGACCAAACGGTGAGGAGCTTCGCTATGCTGATGTTCCAGCCAACATGGTTGAAGATGTAAAGAAATACCGCAAGGAACTTATTGAAGCTGCAATCAACTTTGATGATGCTCTTATGGAAGATGCGATGATGGACGAGGAGAACGATTACGCTAACCTTGACCAGGACAAAATCATCGCTGCAATCCGCAAGGGAACAATCTCTGAGCAGTTTGTTGGTGTATTCTGCGGTTCTGCTCACGTAAACAAAGGTATTCAGCCACTTTTGGATGCTGTAGTTCGCTATCTTCCAGCTCCAAACGAAGTAAAGAACGTTGCCCTTGACCTTGACAACAACGAAGCTGAAGTTGAACTTGAATCAGTTGACAACAAACCTTGTGTTGCTTTGGCATTCAAACTTGATGACGGTCAGTATGGTCAGTTGACTTATACACGTGTATATCAGGGAAAAATCAAGAAGGGTGAGGAACTTTACAATACTCGCTCAAAGAAAAGATTCAAGGTTGGTCGCCTTGTACGCATGAATTCTGCACAGATGGAAGATATTAACGAAGGTTGCGCTGGCGACATCGTTGCTCTCTTCGGTGTAGACTGCGCTTCTGGTGATACATTCACAAACGGCGGATTGAACTTGTCTATGGCTTCAATGTTCGTTCCGGAGCCGGTAATTTCTTTGTCTATCACTCCAAAAGACAAACAGGCTGCTATGCAGTTGTCTAAGGCTTTGAACCGATTTACTAAGGAAGACCCTACATTCCAGACATATACAGATCCTGAATCTAATGAGACAATTATCAAGGGAATGGGTGAGCTTCACCTTGCTGTATACGTTGAACGAATGAAGCGCGAATATAACTGTGAAGTTATCACTGGTCAGCCACAGGTTGCTTACCGTGAATCAATCACAGCTCGCGGCGACTTTAACTACACTCATAAAAAACAGACTGGTGGTTCTGGTCAGTACGGTCGTGTTGCCGGATTCATGGAACCAGATTCAGAGAAAGACTACGAATTTATCGACGCAATCAAGGGTGGTGCTATTCCTAACGAATATATCCCATCTTGCGATAAGGGTTTCCAGAAAGCAATGAAGGAAGGTTCATTGATTGGTGCTCAGATTGTTGGTGTTAAGATTACAATCAACGATGGTCAGTACCACCCGGTAGACTCTAGCGATAACGCATTCCAGATTGCAGCTATCGGTGCTTTCCGCGAAGGTTACATGAAGGCTAAGCCGGTTATTCTTGAACCAATCATGAAAGTTCAGATTGCGGCTCCAAATGAATTCCAGGGTAACGTATTTGGTCTTATCAACCAGCGCCGTGGTATCATTGGTGAAACAACTGATGAAAACAACACATCTGTAGTAAATGCAGAAGTTCCACTTTCTGAAATGTTCGGATTCTCAACAATTCTCCGCTCTTCAACACAGGGAAAAGGCGAATTCACAATGGAATTTGAAAAATACGGAAAAGTTCCAAACGCAGTAGCAGAAGAACTTATCAAGAAACACCAGGAAGAAAAGGCAAAAGGTAACAAATAGAAGAACCGTATAAATTTGAATGGACTTTTATTAAAAGTGGACTTATAGTTATTAAGTCCACTTTTTGTTTTTCATGGAGGATTTTATGGTAAAACAGGATTTAATAAACACAAGCCCTGTGCGATTTTTTGAAGCCGCTTCTTTTGGCGGACTAAAAGCTGGCCAGATGGGCATAATCACAGCTAAAAAAGGGCTTGGAAAAACTTCTGTTCTTGTTCAGTTTGGAATTGACGCTTTGCTGCATGATAAGCATTTGGTTCATGTTTCTTTTGACCAGAAATCTTCCAACGTAATCGCTTGGTACGAAAGTGTTCTTGCTGAAATGGGCAAAAAAAAGAACATTGAGGATATGAACGAGTTGAGCGAGTCGATTATCCGCGACCGCACAATCTTGAATTTCAATCAGGAGACTTTTACGCTTCCAAAAGTTGTTAATACGTTGAAGGCTTTAAAGGAAGGCGGAATCAAGGTTGAGGCTTTGGTGATTGACGGCGAGGATATGGAGAAAGTTTCTGTTCAGGATGTAAAGGCTGTTGCGGATTTTGCAAAGGCAGAAGGAGTTGAAGTCTGGTTCAGCGGAACAAATGAGAATGCGGAGCTTTCAAAGACTGTAAAACCGGAGCTTCTTCCGTTGTTTGATATTGTGGCTCACCTTGCTTCTGATGGAAAATGCGTTAAGCTTTCAGTTTTAAAGGCAGATGGAAAAGAATCTTCATCAGCGGCTGTAAAACTTGATGCAAAAACAATGCTGATGACAAACTAGAAAATCCCGTGCGTTGTTCTTTTGCGCGCTACTGGTTTTCTTTCCATGGGAAAATGAATGCTTTGAAGCCGCGCGTTGGATTTGCTTCAATGTCGTCTTTTAAGAGTTCTTTCCATGGAATTTTCCGGCGGGCTCTGCTGTTCATAGGCTCGCCTTTTTTGTCTAATTCTTCTATATAATCATATTTTTTCATTATAAGGCGGAAAGCGTTTGCGCGTGCAAGTTCAAGTCCGCACATTCCCGGGGCGATTCCAAGCATTATTATTGAAATTGCGGAAAGAAACAGGTTGTAAAATCCAAGGACAATTGAAACAATAATGTTGTCAAAAAAAACGATAAAGCATTTTTTTACTGATTTTAGGAACGGATTGTGCATATACGCTCTTAACGCCGGATACCAGAGCAGGGAAGCGACTATTATCAGCGCGGCCCAAATGTAGCAGACTCCGGCTAAAAGTCCGGCGAAAGAAATTTGTCCGCTTTGCGGCTTTAAGAAATAAATTCCGCCGATTACAGCGATTGTGATTACGGCTACAAGAGTTATTCCGTATTTTATTCCGTCTTTTATGCAGCTTTTTAGCGATTTGAAGAAATCCTTGAATTCAACTGTCTCATAATCTGCGATTCCTTTTGAGGATTCAGCCCAGGCAAGCGTAAAAATTGAGGAGCCGCACACAAGAACGAGCGCAAGAAAAATCCAGATATAAAGGAAGAAATTCGCATCTTTGAAAGCTGTTACTCCAAGGCTGGAAATTCCAGTGCATAAAATAATCAGTGCGTCAATTAAAAGGTTTGGAACAAAGAAGAACATAACGTTGTCCCAACCGTCGTAAAAATTCTTTTTGAAAAATAAACTTAGCATATAAAAAATATAACAATAAAGTAAAATTTTTGATAGAGATTTATTTTGTATATCTGATTTTTTGGTTTATAATAGTAAGTTGAATAGAGAGATTTTCTTTTAGGGATTAATTTCATGAAATTAAGACGACGTTTTTCTATTATAGCTTTGGTCTGTGCGATTGAGATGTTCATTCTTGCGACACTTACGATGATTGGGGCAAGTTTTGTTCAGGGGCTTCAGAATTTTCAGTTTTTGGAACAGGAATGTCAGTTTGATGTTGCTGATATGATTAATTATTTGAACCAGACCGTTTATTATGGCGTGGATACTCCTCAGGCTTCTACAACGTGGAAATCAAAACTTGTAAGCACGAATAAAAAATTCCATGAGTTTACGGGTTATGGCGGATTAAAGTATTTTTCAGAGGATTTCAGGACAGAAGTTGAAAATGCGAACAGCATCTGGACAAAAGTTGTAAATCAGGTGAATCCGTTCAATATTCATTTTCAGAATATCCAGAAAGCTCCGATTAGCGAGGAGGAAAGAAATTTTATTTCCCGGAACGGAATCAAGGCGGCAGTTGGACATTATGAAGATTCAGAGGCGGTTCAGGCAATAGGCAACAGCACTCTTCTTATTGAAAATCAGATGAAGGCGCTTATTCAGAACAGCAATTCCCTCCGCGATATTATGGAGAAAATAAACGTTATGCTCAGCGAAAGTGTTCAGCATTACACAAATCTTTACAGAATCGGCGTTTTTTTGCTGGGCGGAATTTTTTCAGTGATCGTCCTTGTCAGCATTTTTTACGGAACAACGATTGTAATTAAAAATATCGGGCGCGTGCGTGATATGTCCCAGCTTCTTTCAGAAAAGGATTTTACCACAAAAATTGTTCCGCAGGGCAGCAATGAAATGCAGGATTTGATGAACAACATGAACAATATGGTAAAAGAGATAAATGATTTCTTCATTGTTGTAAAGAAGACTGCGGCAAAGGCGATTTCTTCTGGTTATTCAATCAATGATTCTTCTTCCAGCACAGCGGCCGCGACAAATGAAATCAACCTGAATATTGAAAATATTACAGATGAGTTCGAGCAGATTACAAAATCTATCGCCCGCTCCGTTGAGGCGGTGAACCAGATTAATGTTCAGGTAAAAACGCTGGTTCAGGACAACAACCATCAGGTTTCTGCGATAAATGAAAGTACAGATGCTGTTGCGAATATGATTCATGGAATTGAGCAGATTAAGGAAAATGCCGTTACGCGTTCAAAAATTGCGGAAGAAATGAGCGTTTTTGTTGCTGATGGTGATGCAAAAATTGCGGCGACAAACAAAATTCTTGGTGAAGTCATGAATCAGCTTGACCAGATAAAAGAGATTGTGACAATTATCAATTCTGTAAGCGCGCAGACAAATCTTCTTTCTATGAATGCGGCAATTGAGTCAGCCCACGCCGGGGAATACGGAAAAGGATTTGCGGTTGTTGCGGAGGAAATCCGTTCGCTTGCGATTTCTACGGCGAACAATGCCAAGAAAATCACTGAGTCAATAAAAGGCACAATTGAGGCTGTTACAGAGGCAAACCGTTCAAGTCTGCTTGCTTCTGAAGCATTTGCGAAAGTTTCTAGCCATTCAAACGAGATGATTTCTGCTTTCTCTGCGATTACGGAAGAAATTGAAAACATCAACGGCCAGACAAAACATATTACGGAAAAAACAGGAATAACGGCTACAACTGCAGACAAAATCAATCATTATTGCGAAAATCTTGCGCAAAATCAGGAAACTGTTGCTTCGGAAATTTCTTCTGTAAACGGACTTTTTAACAAAGCGTTCGAGGAAATCAAGGAAATCAACGCTGGAACAGAAGAAATTGTAAAGCGTATGGCGGCGGTCGGCTCGTTGAGCAAAGAAAGCTACAAAAATATGACCGAGCTTGAAAATGTCCTTGAAAAATTCAAGACAACAAGCGATGAGTCCGAGGAAGTTCAAAAAGAGATAGAAAATTCAACAATTGAAAATATTATTTCGCCGGAACTTCAGGCTCAGCTGGAAGCCGATTTTGGAAACGAAGTAAATTCAGGCTCTGATGTGGAATTTGATCCTTCCTCGGTTGTTGATGAATCTTCCGGAGATTCAGAAGATGATGAAAAATCTGCGGAAAAAACAGAGGATTCTGACTTTGACGAAATGTTCGAGAATATCCCGGACGAGAATCAAGACGAGGAGCAATAAGAAGAATTTTGAGTTTTTATAAATTTTGAAAAAACGCTCTCAGCGGATTTGCAATTTGTTCCAGACGGTTGTGCTCGCGCTTCGCTTGTATTTGTTCGGGGTGCTACGCACTTTAATCGGTTCAATCGCACAAAGTCTTCGCAAATTACAAATCCGCTTGCGCTTATATTTCTTTTTCTAGAAAAACTCAAAATTCTTCATTATTTTTTCAGTCTTTTGTGTCGTTGAAAAGATTGGACGCTTTCAATATAATGTTTACTTATTATGAGTAACAATAACGAAAAGAATTCGCAGTTCAGTCACTGGGCAGATCAGATGGCTGACAAAATCATCAAGGAAAAAGGCGACCTTGATTTATATACTTGTGCGTCTGGAATTACTCCTTCTGGAACAGTTCACATCGGCAACTTCCGCGAGATTATAACTGTTGATCTTGTTGTCCGTGCCTTGCGCGACCGCGGCAAGAATGTCCGCTTTATTTATTCGTGGGATGACTATGATGTTTTCCGCAAAGTTCCTGCAAATATGCCAGACCCGGAAATTCTCACAAAATATCTGCGATACCCGATTACAATGGTTCCTGACACAACAGGCAGAAACGAAAATTATGCGCGCCATCACGAAGTTGATATTGAAAAGGAACTTCCGCGCGTTGGAATCAATCCTGAATTTTTGTATCAGGCGTCGCGCTACAGGGCAAACCGTTATGCTGAAGGAATGAAAAAAGCCCTGCAGAACCGCGAGCTTATCAAGGAATGTCTTAACGAATACCGCGACGAGCAGCACAAAATGAAGCCAGAGGATGTTTACTGGCCGGTTTCTATTTTCTGCGGAAAATGCAACAAAGATACAACCGAAATCACTGGTTATGACGGCGAATACGGAGTTTCTTACAAATGCGAATGTGGCAACTGCGAGACCGCTGATTTGCGTACATTCAAGGGCGCAAAACTTGGCTGGCGCGTTGACTGGCCTATGCGCTGGAATGAGGAAAAAGTTGTTTTCGAGCCGGGCGGAAAAGATCATATTTCTCCGGGTGGTTCTTACGACACAGCGAAACTTGTCTCAAAAAAAATCTATGGTTGGGATGCACCGATTACAATGCGCTATGACTTTGTAAATCTTAAAGGCGTTCCCGGAAAAATGTCGTCTTCAAAAGGAAAGGTTATTTCTTTGGTTGATGCCCTTGAGGTTTATCAGCCTGAAGTTTTGCGTTATATTTTTGCCGGAACAAGACCGAACACTGAATTTGCGATTTCATTTGACCTTGATGTAAACAAAGTTTACGAAGATTATGACAAAACTGAACGGATTGTCTGGGGCGTTGACAAGGCAAAGTCAGAAGACATTCTTGCAAAAGAAAAGAGAATTTATGTTCTTTCCCAGATTGACAACAAAATGCCTTCTGTAATGCCATATCAGATTGGCTTTAGAATGATGACAACATTGCTTCAGACTTATTCTGGCGACATTGATGCTGTAATAAAATCTTTGGGCGATGTAAAACCTGAGCAGGAAGAGGCTTTGCGCCGCCGTGCTAAATGCGCCTGGTACTGGATTAGGGAATGTGCGCCGACTTGCGCGGAAGATTTCTGCTTTGCGCTTAGGGAAGATGGCTCAAAAGCCGACCTTTCTGGCGATATGCTTACAGCCGTAAAGCGCGTGCGGGATGAAGTTGTTCCGCGAGTAGGAACTTTTGCCGTGGACAAGGAATGTCAGCAGGCGATGTATGATATTGCAACAGAACTTGGACTTGACGCAAAGGCATTGTTCACAGCATTGTATCAGGCTCTGATTGGAAAAGATCAGGGACCGCGTCTGGCTTCATTCATGAAAATTATAGGAAAAGACAAACTTCAGAAGATACTTTCTGTGTACTAAAAAAATAATTCCAAGTTTTTATTATTGTGAAATAGCTTGAATAAGCTTCCAGTCAAAAGGCAAGTATTGGCTATGGTGAAGTGTTTTTTAGGAAGAATTATTTCCGGTTTTACTTCGTAAAATCCTCAATAATTCTTTTATGCCATTCGGCAAAAATCGCAGAACATAAAATGTTCTGCTTCGCGAGTTTTCTAATGAAAACTCGCCACTTCAAGGACGCCAAACTTGCCTTTTTCCTTCACTCTTTTCAAGCTGTTGATTCAGTATAAAAAACTCGGAATTAATATTTTCATTTGTTCTTTCGTGTTTTTCTTAGGCTTGTGTAGCCGAGCGCGCGCATTGAATTCAGCACTGCAAGGAACGAAACGCCTACGTCGCCGAATACGGCAAGCCACATTGAACCAACTCCGATTCCGTTCAAAAGCATGATGAGCGCTTTTATTCCGATTGAAAATATTATGTTCTGGTAAACAATTCTTATGGTTCGTTTAGAAACAAGAATTGAATCTGCGACTTTGGATGGCTCGTCCGTCATTATTACAACATCCGCGGATTCAATTGCCGCATCCGAACCGAGCGCGCCCATTGCGATTCCAACATCGGCGCGGGCAAGAACCGGAGCGTCATTTATTCCATCACCTGCGAAAGCGACTTTTCGTTTACTGCCTTTTAGTTCATCCAGAAGAATTTCAATTTTCGAAACTTTATCCTGTGGAAGCAGTTCCGCAAAGACATCCGTGATTCTAAGCTCTTCCGCCGCCTTTTCCGCAACTTTCTTGTTATCACCGGTAAGCATTGCGACTTTTGAGACACCGACTTTCTTCAGATTTTTGATAGCGTCTTTTGCATCGTCTTTTATCTGATCAGAGATTACAATGTAGCCAAGATATTTTCCGTTTTCAGCAAGATGAATTATTGTTCCGGCTTTTTCTTTTGTCTCTTCTGCGTTGAAGCCTGGAATTTTGTTTTCCTGCATAAGTTTTGCGTTTCCGGCAAGAATCTCGTTTCCGTTCAGGTTGACTTTTATTCCCTGACCGGCAATTTCTTCTGCCTGTGTAAGTTTCTGGGTTTTGCAACATTCGCCGGAATGAGCCGCGTTTAATGATTTTGCAACAGGATGGTTTGATTTTGCCTCCGCGTGCGCCGCAAGTGCAATCAGCGCATCCTTGGAAATCGACTGGTCTGCAGGGCAGATTTCGCTTACCGCAAAAATGCCTTTTGTCAGTGTTCCAGTTTTGTCAAAAACGGCGGTTTTTGTTCTGGAAAGCGCTTCAATTGCGGAAGAACCTTTCATAAGAATTCCGTTCCGGCTGGCGGCTCCGATTCCACCAAAAAAAGTAAGCGGTACGGAAATTACGATTGCGCATGGGCAGGAAACAACAAGGAAACTGATTGCCCTGTAAATCCATGTTGACCATTGCCATTCACCTTTTGAAAGTCCGATGATTACAGATGGAATTATTGCGACTGCAACTGCAAGCGCGCAGACTGCCGGTGTGTAGATTTTGCTGAATCTTGTGATGAACCGCTCGGTTTTTGTCTTTTTTTCGCTTGAAAATTCAACCATTTTTATGATTCTTGAAGCGGCTGAGTCAGTTGAAAGGCGCGTTGTTTTGATTTCGATTACAGAATTTTTGTTGATTGCGCCGGAAAAAACTTCTGAACCGGTGGAAATTTCCACAGGAACAGATTCTCCGGTGATTGCCGAATTGTCAACAAAGGAGGCACCTTTTGAGATTATTCCGTCAACAGGAATTCTTTCGCCGGGTCTTACAACTATTGTTTCGCCGATTTGAACTTCTTCAGTTTTTACGTTGATTTCTTTTCCACCGCGGAGCACATTTGCCGTGTCCGGGCGGATTTCCATAAGAGCGTCAATTGATTTTTCAGATTTATCAACCGCGTAATCTTCAAAACGTTCGCCAATCTGGTAGAAAAGCATGATTGCAACTGCTTCTGGAAGCTGACCGACGCAGACCGCGCCAAGCGATGCGACCGACATAAGAAACTGCTCGTCAAAAATTTCGCCGTGAAGAAGATTTTTGATTGCGCTTTTTACGACGCCATAACCAACCAAAAGATAGGCAACAAGGCAGACACCGATAAAAATGTACTGCTGATACAAATCAATTCCTTGAATATTATGGATAAAATCTGAAATTTTTATCCGTTCAAGAATTTCGGCGGCAACAAGAAGAATTCCTGCGATAATAATTCTTGACAAAGAAATTTCCTCTTCTTCGTGTTCATGGTCGTGAATTTCGTTTTTTTCATGCTGCGATTCATGGCCTGAGCAACATTTGCAGCCGCAAGATTTTTTTTCTTCGTGTTCGTGTTCCATAATTGCTCCTTTTATTCTCCGATATGATCCAGCCCCTGCGCAAGAATTGAATGTACATGCGCGTCAGCAAGCGAATAGATTAGCGATTTTCCATCGCGCGCAAATTTTACAAGTCCATTTGTCTTTAAAATGCGAAGCTGATGGCTTACCGCGGACTGTGTCATTCCGAGCGCGTCCGCAATTGCGTTTACAGGCATTTCGTTGTCAAGAAGAACAAAAAGAATTTTTATCCGGGTTGAATCGCCGAAAATCTTAAAAAGTTCCGCAAGATCAAACAAAGTGTCCTCATCAGGCATTTTTTCCAAAATTTCCTGTTTGTCCATAAAATTTCCTTTAATCTGTGTTTATTGTTCATTTGAATAACTGTTCATATAATAATCTGAAGATATTTCGCTGTCAATAAAAAAGTTGGAGTTTTAGAATGAATTTTGAGTTTTTATAAAAATGGATAAAAGCGTAGCCAGACTTTTAATTTGTGAAGACTTTGAGCGATTGAATTTATTAAAGTGCGTAGCATCCAAATTCTTACAAGCGTAGCGCGAGCGAAACCGTCTGGAACAAGGGTTAGAAAACTAACCTATGAAAGTCTGGCGAAAGCGATTTTTCACAATTCATAAAACTCAAAATTCAAGTTAAAGTTTTTGTCGCTAATTTTTTACGGCTTTTACAGAATTGTCATCGTTAAGCAGCACAATTTTTGGATTCCATCCGTCTGCGTCTGATTCCTCGATTTTTGTGTATGTTACAATTATCACTTTGTCGCCGGGGCAGGCTTTGCGTGCTGCCGCTCCGTTCAGGCAAATTTCGCCTTTTTTGCCTGGAATTATGTAGGTTGAAAAGCGTTCGCCGTTGTTCACGTTCAAAATGTCAACTTTTTCCCAGTTGTGCATTCCTGCTTTTTTGCAAAGTTCTGTGTCTATGCTGATTGAGCCTTCGTAATTCAAGTTTGCGTCTGTTACTGTTGCGCGGTGAAGTTTTGCCTTTAAAACTGTGATTTCCATTTTTGCTCCTAAAGATTTCTAGCTGTTCATTTCTACGGCTTTTTTTACGCCCAAAAGAACAAGTTCCGGGCAGATTGTGTCAAAAAGGTGGTATTCGTCAAAAATTCTGGAGAAACCGCCTGTTCCGATGATAAAAGTTTCCTCGCCCTTAAATACATTTTTTTTGAAAAGATACAAAATCTCCTTGATTGCGCCTGCATTTCCAAAATAAAGCCCGTTCTGGATTGCCTCGATTGTTGTTGTTCCGCAGATGTGCTCCGGCTTTGCAATTTCCACCGATGGAAGTTTTGCCGTTCCGTTTGCCAATGCGTCCGCACTTATTTTTAAGCCCGGAAGAATCGCGCCGCCAAGATATTCCTTGTTTTTTGTGATGCAGTCAACCGTTGTGGCGGTTCCCATGTCTACGATGATGATGTTTTGTTCCGGAAAAAGGTTTGTAGCTCCCAGCGTGCCTGCGATTCTGTCCGCACCGATTTCTTTCGGGTTTGAATATTTAAGTTTCAGCCCGGTTTTTATTCCAGCCTGAACAAAAACTGATTCTTTTTTGAAATATTTTGTGATTGCGCTTGAAAGCGAATAGTTTATTGCCGGAACAACGCTGCAAATCCCGATTTTTTGAATCTGCTGCCACTCAAAGCCGTTTTCCCGGAGCACCGAGCGCAAAAAAATCCCGAGTTCGTCTGAGCTTGCGTTTGCTTTGGTCGCACTTCTGAACTGCAGAACCAGCTTGTCGCCGTCAAAAACTCCGCCAGTTATCTGAGTGTTTCCCACGTCTAAAGTCAATATCATAATTTTCCTCGTCTTTTTTTGGGGAAAGCCTTCCCGCCGTTCAGAACTTTCGTTCTGAACTAACCAACAATTGCCAAAGTCAATTGTTGGCAACGTTTCTTCTTTTTTTGGGGAAAGCCTTCCCCTCGGCTCAAACCTTGCGGTTTTCGCCTACCCCTTCTATGGGGACACCCCATAACGCCCCGTCCAGGGCTTCTGCAAGTTCCTGAAGGTTTTTGGTTTCTGCTGCTATTTTATCAGAATTTTTGTAGATTTTGCACGGATGTTCTGTTTCTGTTATTTCTGACTTGTCGTTTTGAACAACAAAATCCGGGGCAAAATCTTTTTCTGCCAAAAAGATTTTTTTTACGGCATTTTGCTGTTCTTCTTTAGTTGCGCCGCTTGTTAATTTAAACGCCACAACTTTTGTCTGTTTTCCGCCCCACAGTTTTATTTTGTAAAGAAGTTTCGGGTTTTCCTGCATTTTAAGAAAAATATTTTTGCCGGAAGGAATTTTTGAGATTTCTCCGGCTGGAAAAATCTTTCCGTCCACAGAAATCTCTTTAACGCAATAGTCGCTTACTGCCGCCGCATGGATTACCACGTCATAATTTGAATCCGTACATTCTTTTTCAAGAATTTTCTGCAAATCTGAAAAAGTTCTGTACGTGATTATTCTTGCGTTTTTGGGTTTTTGCGCATTTTCTGCCATAAGCGCGGTCACTTCATGTTTTTTTGCGCAAAAAAAATCAGCAAGAAATGCCGCGGTTTTTCCGGTTGAAAAATTTGTGATGTAGCGGACTGAATCAATTGGCTCGCAGGTTCCGCCGCCGGTAATAAGAATTTTCATGTTGCTTTCCTAATTTTTATGTTCCGAAAAATATTCTTCTATAAATTCAAATGCTTTTTCCGGGGAAATAAGACGTCCGATTCCTGTTGTGCCGCAGGCAAGCTCGCCGCTTTCTGCCGGAAGAATCTTTGCGCCCCAGTTTTCCAGTTTTTTCAGGTTTTCCTGAACGCTTGGATGAAGGAACATCTGCGTGTTCATTGCCGGCGCAATCAGAAGCGGCTTTACAAAATTATTTGCAAGGCAGACAGCTCCGAACAGATCGTCCGCGAGTCCTGCCGCAAGCCGGTTTATTGTGTTTGCGCTGCACGGATAGCTTATTATTAAATCCGCCCAGTTTTGTGCAAGATTTATGTGCGGAATCGGGTCTGAATTGCTGAACATTTTTGTTTCCAGCTTGTTGTGGCTTAAACCTTCAAAACTGGCTTTGCCGACAAATTTTAAAGCTGATTTTGTTGCAATTACGCGCACATTGTATTCGTGTTTTGTTAAAAGGCTTATCAGCGCACATGATTTGTATGCGGAAATTGAACCTGAAACATGAAGAAGAATATTTTTTTCCATAAAATCTCCAAAAATAGGACGGCCGAAGGCAGCGTCCTGTGCAAGAGAGGGTAGGGCGCAACAAAGTGCGCCCGAGGGAGAGGCTTCTCCCCTTGAATTTTATAATTCCAGATTGTCAATCAGGCGCACGTTCTCAAGGAAAACTGCTCCGTAAATGTGGCCGTCAAGCTCGGTGATGTAGTCCACGGTAAAGCCTGCCTGAGTAAGCTCGGATTTTTTTTGCCCGGCGGTTTTGTTTGAGGCAAGAATCTCGTGGAATTTTGGGGCGAGCGCAAGTCCTGCCGGTGAAAGTTTCTTGTTCCGGCTCGAAAGCGCAAGTCCGTTCGGCTCGCGGACAATCGGGCACGGAATTATGTTTATGTCCAGAAAAAACGCTTCTGCCATTCCTTTTAAAAGCTTGTACTGCTGAAAATCTTTTTCGCCGAAATACGCGTTTGTCGGGCGCACAAGGTTGAAAAGTTTCATCACAACCGTAAGAACGCCGTCAAAGTGTCCGGGTCGCGTTGCACCGCACAAAAGTTTTGAGAATGAATTTTCGGTGATTTTGTATTTGTAGTCGTCCGGGTACATTTCTGTGTAATCTGGCGCGAAAAGAAAATCCACGCCGGCTTTTTCAAGAAGCGCGATGTCGTCCTGAAGGTTCGCCGGGTACGTTTCCAAATCTTTTTTGTCGTTAAACTGGGTCGGATTCAGAAAAACGCTTACGATTGTGATTTCGTTCTCGTTTTTCGCGCGGTTTATAAGGCTTAAGTGGCCGTTGTGAAGTCCGCCCATTGTTGGAACGAAGCCGATTTTTTTATTCTGAAGATTTTTTCGGATTTCTTTTATTTCTTGGATTTTTGTTATAACTTTCATTTTGTTTCCTCTGGTCCTGGAAAATTCTGTTCTGCGACGTCTTTTGCGTAGCTGTTAAGCGCATTTTCTATTAATTCCGCGCCGTTCAAATACTGTCTGACGAATCTTGGGTGGAATCCGCTCATTCCGAGCATGTCCTGAAGAACAAGAACCTGACCGTCTGTTTCTGCGCCAGCCCCGATTCCGATTGTTGGAATTTTTACGCTTTCTGTGATTTTTTCTGCAAGTTCACAGGGAATACATTCCAGAACGATTGCAACGCAGCCGAGTTTTTCCGCAAGTTTTGCTTCTTCTAGGATTTTTGCGGCTGCTTCTTCTGTTTTTCCCTGCATCTTGTGCCCGCCAAAAGCCTGAAAAAACTGCGGAGTAAGCCCCAGGTGGCTCATGACCGGGATTCCGCTTAAAACCAGATGGCGGATAATTTCTTCCTGTCCGAAAATTCCTTCAATCTTTACGCAGTTTGCTCCGGCAACAAGAAGTTTTCCAGCGCAGTCCGTGGCGAACTCAATGCCTTTCCGCGTGCTTAAAAACGGCATATCCGAAACAATGTATTTTTGGGTTCCGTTCCGCACGCTTCTTGTGTGTTCTTCCATCCATTCCATTTTTGCGGGAATCGTTGTGCTTTCACCGTGCATGACCATGCTCAGGCTGTCGCCAATAAGAATACAGTCAATGTTTGTTTTTTCCACAATGCGCGCAAAAGTCGTGTCGTAGCACGTTACCATGGAAATTTTGTGTTTTTCCGTTTTGTACTTAAAAAAGTCAAGAGAAGTCATAGTACCTGTCCTTTAGATCAAGTCTTTTGTAAAAGAGCTTTGTTTTTGCGGAAAATATTGAATCCTCCGCGGCGAATCAATTCCTTTTGGGTAACTGTTCAGACATAGTTTAGCGGTTTTTGACGTTTGCGTAAATATGATTTTTTTGGGGAAAGCCTTCCCCTCGTCGGCACTTCGTTGCCTCCTACCCCTTCTTCAGGTAAATAGTTTAAATGGCGAATTGGCGCGCTTTTTCTGGTAGCTTATTCAATTTTTTTACTAAATTAATAAAACTCGACATTTGGACTAATTATAGAAAATTAAAATTTGCGCAATCTGCTGTTTTTTTGCTACAATTAAACATTGAACAAATCAGACTGAAAATTTTTAAGGACATAAAATGAACATAATCTCTTGGAACGTGAACGGAATCAGGGCTGTTGAAAAAAAAGGCTTTTTGAACTGGCTTGCCTCTTGCGGTGCGGATGTTGTCTGCATTCAGGAAACAAAAGCGAACCCGGCGCAACTTTCTGAAAATCTGATTGCTCCACCTTATGGAGAAAACGCCTCCTCTGTGCTTTCTGATTCTTCTGGCGGCGCAGGACTTTTTGACGATTGCCAAAGATATTATTCCGCGTTCAGCAGCGCAAAAAAAGCCGGATATAGCGGAACTGCGATTTACAGCAAAAAAAAGCCGGATTCGGTTGAAACTCTCGGAAATGAGTTTTTTGACGACGAAGGCCGCGTTACAATCGCAAAATTCGGAAAAATTGCCGTAATCAGCGCGTATTTTCCGAACAGCCAGGAAGCCGGTGCGCGCCTTGAATATAAACTTGCGTTTAACAATGCGATTCTAAAAAAATGTGATGAACTTGTTGCAGACGGTTTTAACGTTGTTCTTGGCGGAGACTACAATGTTGCCCACACTCCGATTGACTTGGCGAATCCTTCCACAAATGAAAAAAATCCGGGTTATCTTCCGCAGGAACGTGAATGGTTCACAAGTTTCTTGAATGCAGGTTACGTTGACACATTCAGAAAATTCAACAAAGAGCCAAAACAGTATACATGGTGGAGCTACAGGTTCCACGCGCGCGAGAAAAATATCGGCTGGCGCATTGATTATTGGTGCGTCCACAAGAATTATGAGGACAAAGTTGTTTCATCAATAATCCTTTCAGATGTAACGGGAAGCGACCATTGTCCGATTCAAATTCAGATTGAAGAATAGAAAACTGAAAACGAGTTTTTTTGCGGCGGGGCGGCGAAAATTTTTCCCTTAAATTATATTCGTTTCCCAGCCGTTTGAAATGTGATATAATATATAGAAAAAAATTGAGTTTTTTACTGATGCAATAAAATGGCTAAGCGGAAGGAAAAAGGCAAGTTTGGCGTCCTTGAAGTGATTTTTGCCGCATGGCATAAAAGAATTATTGAGGATTTTACGAAGTAAAACCGGAAATAATTCTTCCAAAAAAACACTTCACCATAGCCAAATCTTGACTTTTGACTGGAAGCTTAGACATTTTCTTTCACGATTATTAAAACTCAATTTTATTACAATAATTTATTGGAGTCTGTAAAAATGCTTGCATATTTAATTAATTTCCTGAAGGCGCTTAATTCAAATTCAAAGCCGTCCCAGATTGCAAATTCGTTTTGCATCGGGCTTATTCTTGGTTTTATGCCGAAAAACAATCTTTTGTGGTATGTGATTTTTATCTTTTTTGCGTTTGTGCGCATAAACAAGTGCGGCTATTATATAATGATTATCATTGGAACTCTTTGCGCTTATCTTTTGGATCCTCTTTTTGACAAAATCGGTTATGCGGTTCTTACATTTGCTCCGCTGGAAAATTTTTACGCATGGGCTTTTGATGTTCCATTTGTCGGATTTACAAAATTCAACAACACAATTGTTGCCGGTTCGCTTGCATTCGGGCTTTTGGCTTACATTCCTTTTTACGTTCTTATGTATTTTGTGATAAAACTGTGGCGAAAACACATTGCGCCTAGATTCAATGATTCAAAAGTTCTAAAGACAATTTATCACATTCCGGTGATTGGAAAAATTGCCTCAAAAGCGGCGGAACTGATTTAAGGAAAGGGGAATACCATGGCAAAAAAAACAGAAACTGAAAAAACTATAGAAAAAAAAGCCGAAAAAACAAAAACTCCGGCAAAAGTTGAAAATTCATTAAAAACAGTGGCAAAAAAAGAAAAGAAGATAAAACTTGTTCCGGCAAAAAAACTTCCGGGATTTTACAGAAAAAAGTTCAGCGAAAAAGATTTTGAAAAGAAAGTCCTTAAAAAGATTTACATTGATGCGGATAAAAAATTCGTTGAATCCCAGTTTAAAAAGGGAACAGACAAAAAACGCCGGGAAATTTTATTTTTTGACCGCACCGCAAAAATTGCCAAGACAGATTTTTTCCGCTGCAAGAAAATTGCGCTTGATGTTAAAAACCAGAAGTTCGGTCTAAAACTTGTTCCTCTTCTTGCGGTTGTTTGTCTTATTGCCGCAATTGGAATCACTGTAACGCTCTTTAAAAATGTCGTGGTAAAAAAAGGTCTTACTGCCGCAATGGAAGGAATTTTCAATGCGAAAACTGATATTCAAAAAGTTGACTTGCAGATTTTTGGAGCATCGCTTGAAATTGACGGGCTTGCGCAGGCAAACGCCGAATCTCCGATGAAAAATATTTTTGAGATTGATAAAATTAACGTTGCCTTTAATCTTACAGATTTGCTCCGCGGAAAATTCCACGCGCAAAATATAGAAGTTTCTGGAGTTGCGATTGACACGGAACGCACAAAATCTGGCGAGCTTATCCGCAAGACAAAGACAAAAAAGCAGAAGGAAGTTGCCGCCGACACAAAAAAGGAATCCGACTCAATAATGACGGCTGCGGCAGACCAGCTTAAAAAAATGTTTGAAAGCTACAATCCGGAAACAATGCTTTCCAACATTCAGAATGAGCTAAAATCTCCGGCTGTGGCAAATTCTATTTCCGCGGATGTAAAAACAAAAGTTGAAAAATGGAAAAACGTTCCAAATGAATATCAGGCTTCAATAACAAAACTTTCTTCTAGCGTTGACTCTTTGATAAAAACAAACTGGGGAAACATTACAAACGCCGCGACGCTAAAAAAAGCCATAAGCGACATTGAAACAGCTATGAGCGAGACAAATTCCCTAAAAACAAAGATGGCGGCGACTTCAAAAGACATAAAAACTGACACAAACGCCGTAAATGATTATTCAAAGCAGCTTCAGAACGCAATAGAAGCTGACTCAAAACTGGTTGACTCAAAAATTGCGGAGATGAAAAATCTTTTTTCTGCAGACGGACTGAAAAATATTCTTACAGAAGGAGTTCGCGGAATTATTCTTGAAAAAGCCGGAAAATATTATCCGTACATTGACAAGGCGTTGACTGCCGCAATGAATTCAAAAGGAAATTCGGATGCGTCGGCGGCAGACTCAAAAAAGTCTGCGGAAAAAACAGAAAAGAAAACGAAAAAAGCAAAAAATTCAACTGGACACGCGCGTTCTGCCGGAAGAATGGTTTACTACAAAAAAGATACAGTTCCAAAACTTCTGATTGAAAATGTTGTGGCTTCCGGCTACGAGTACAAATCAGATGAACTTTTGTTCAAGGGAACTGCAACCGAGATTTCGAGCGACCAAAATATGCGCGGAAAACCTGCAAAAATCAACGCTGACTTTAAAGTCATGGGAAAACCGAACAAGGCTTCTGTAACAATTGATGCCCGCGACAATTCAAATGCGCCTTTGGTTCTTGCTGATTATTCAGGAAAAGGCTATCCAATCAGCGCGGATGCCCAGGTTTTCAATCTTAGCTCTGCAAGCGACATTGATGCGGTTTTAACCTGCAAAACAGATGGAAGTTTTTCTGTTGGTGGAACTTTGAACATGAAAATAACTGAGATTCAGGGAATGGATTTTGAGCCGGCAAAAGTTTCCGAGCTTTACAAGAATGCTATTTCCGGCATAAAAAATCTTTCGGTCGGGTTCAATGTTCTGTACAACAAAAACGGCGGAATGAGCGTTGAGCTTACAAATATCGAAAAACTCACAAGGCAGCTTGTAACGCCGGTAACTCAGGCTCTTACAAGCGAACTGAATTCAATTGCCTCCGAAGCGCAGGCGAATGTAACAAAAGTTCTTAGTGAAAAAACTGGAATCGCAACGGAACAGATTTCTGCCTTCACAGATATTTCAGGACTTTTGAACAATCAGATGAATTCTGTGAACAACCTGCAGAAACAACTTGAAGAGCAAAAAGCGAAAATCAACAAGCAGCTTTCCAACGCCGCAAAAGGCGCGGCCGTGGATGCGCTGAAAAAACTGTTTTAGTTAATTCATGGTAAATGTTAATTCTGGGATTTGTCTGCTGGCTTTCCTGCAAGAAGGGGAATCAACATTCCGCCGGCCGCGTTTCCTAGAATTACCACCACAAAAATCAGAAAATTCTGCAGCGTGAATGCGTTCAGACCGTTTGCAATTCCGTTGTAGAATGAATTTGCGATTGAGTGGTCAAATCCGCACAGAATAAAAACCGGAATATAGATGAAAACTCCAATTTTTGTGCCTTTTTTCCAGGTGTCAACAGAAAGGAACATCAAAAGTCCGCAGAAAATGCCGGAAATAAAAAGCCGTAAAAGCGGAGTCTGTGTTTTTGCCGCGTAAATATTTTTTGCCGGTTCAACAATCATCGGGAACGCATAAGAAGCCAAAATCCCCAAGAGATATGTTGAAAGCAGATTGAACGCAAGCACAAGAACTACAAGGCGGATATATTTTGTGTCTTTAAAGTTATATGCAATATAGCCAACTTTTCCTGTGTAAAGGTTAAAGCCGTACACGCAGATTGAATAAAGTCCTGCCGCAAACAAGAATGCGCCGAGCGGTTTTAAGTTCAGCGTAATGCAAGAAAGATAAACAGTTCCGCCAATGCAAATCATCAGTCCGGAAAGAATGGATTTTTTTATATCATTAATCATAACTTTACAAGATTAGCACGTTACAGAAACTTTCTCAATGTGATAAAATAAAATTATGTCTAAAGTATTTTTACGGATTTTTGGTATTGTTTTTTTTATGTTCGCTCTTGCTGCGGCAATTCCTGTTCTTGCAAGAAATATAGATTCATTTGCGTTTTTTGTTGCCTCGCCTGATTTGGGCTGGGGATTTTTTTACGTTTTTACCGGATTTTTGCTCTGCACATTTTTCTTGTTCGCGTTGTTTTCCACAGGAACGGCGGCGATTTTTGCAGGCGGGCAGGGCTACACACAGTCAGTCTGGAACTGCGGAATTTATTCACTTGTCAGCGTCGCGTTTTTTACAACACTTTTGCTTTTGACCGGCATAACAGAAGATGAGCAGGAAATTCTTCTTGTTTGCGAAATCGCCCTGATGGCACTAATCCTTTACAACACAATCGTCTTTTTCTGCCTTCGCAAGGAAGAAAATTTCTACTGGAAAAACCTTCTTCCTTCTGACCCAAACACAAAACTCTGCCTAAAAGTATACGCGCTCATGATTGCCATAATAGAAATCGCAAGCTTTTTGATTTCGCACAAGTTTGTGGAATAGAAAATTTATTTTTCCCCACCATTTTCGCTAGCATCCGTTTCTGTTGTAGATTCTGCGGCGGCGGTTTCGGCTTTTAAGATTTTTTCTTTGTCTTTAAGGGCTTTGGCTTCTGCTTTTGCGGCTTTTTGTTCCGCGCGTTTTTGGGCTTTCACTTCTTTTTTTGCCGCTTTCTTTTCGGCTTTTAGCTCTTCTTTCTGTAAAGATTTTTCCGACTGGCGGATGTAAGAATATTTGTTTTTGCCTTTTACGCTGTAGCGCACGCCAAGATTAAGCTGGTACTGCCATGAATAATCATACGGCTGAACAAGGCTGTTTGTGCCAAAGTTCGGGTAATCAAAAGAAAAAGTTCCGTCCAGCAAAATTGACCAACGCGACTCAACAGGCAGTTCAAGACCGGCAAGCGCGCCGCCTCCAAGATAATGAAGGTGATATTCATCAGAAAGCTGGTACATATAATGCAGACCGAGACCGAACTTTAGGCGGACATATTTCCACATATCAGTTTCAAGAATCGGACCAGCAAACAAGTCGAACGCATACAAAACAGTCTGCTTTGGAAACTGCTTTACGTCATTGAATTTATTGTAAAACGGATAAAATACAGAAGTCCTGATTACAGAATTGAGCGGCTTCATATTTCTTGTCTGAATCTGAAAAAACGCGCCTATAAAATCATTCTGCCACACAAAATTGCTTCTGCCGCTTACAGTCTGGATTCTGGTAACTTGCGCAGCCGCAACACCTTCGTTGAACATAACAAACGGTTTTGCCTTGATTCTTGGGAATCCGGTTTTTTCGTTAATCTCTACATTCGGGTCGTCTTTTTCTTCTGCGGTGGAAGTTTCAAAAAGATTTGTTTCCTGGCAGACAACAGGAAAAAGCAGAAAAGCGAACGCGAAAATCAAAAATATTTTTTTCATATTTTCCGCCTTATTTTGAAACATGATACAAAGTAAGATTCAATGTTTTGCTGTTGGAGGCATTTGTCCAGGTAAGGTAAAGCATTGAACCGCGGATGTCCCATTCAGTGTTTATGGTCTCTGCCACAGTTTCGCCGTCTTTTTCCGAGACAGTAAAAACAAGAACGTTGTCTATTACCGAATAGTCACCCTGATAGTTGATTTCGCTTTTTTCGTCCTGCGGTTCTGTGTAGATTTTAGCCACAAAAGTTCCGTCAGAAGTAAAAGTTATGTAGTTTCCGTAGTCATCTGCCCATTTTCCGTACAAAGGAGAAGGCTCATAGCAAGAGGAAAGCAAAAGACTTGCAAAAAACGCAAAAATAACAGTAAAAGGCAAAAATATTTTTTTTATTGATTTCATAATTACTCCAGTTTTTATAAAACGTATTTTTTTATGCAGGTTGTTCTTTTATGTCGTCAATTGACTCTTCAACTTCTTGCGGAAGAACATTGTATTCAACTTCTGAACGTTCAGAACCATTACGCTGAACGCCGTAAGTTCCGCCTGCGCTCGTTCCTTTTTTTATAATCACATTCTCGTAGAAAATTGTTCCGGGATTTTCGCCGGTCACTTCAATTTTTCCGTACATTTTGCCGTTTGCGTGGATGTTTGCCCTTGTGTTACATTCACCGTTTAAAATCCAGCCGTCTATGTCGCAGTAATCCTTGTAGACGATTGTTACAACGCCCTTGAATCCGCGGACTCGCGCCCAATATTCGCAAGTTCCACTTATGTCGCCGTTGATTTTTTCTTTTCCGAGCTTTGCAAGATTACTTCTTTTGTGCATAAGGGAAAGTTTTTTATGGCTGCTCAAAGAAGACTCGTTGAACGCAAGCAGATATTCAACATCCTTTTCATTTTTCAGTTCATTTTGTTCCGCATAAAGAAAAATTGCCGAACACAAAAGATAAATAGTTCCTAAAAATAAGATTTTCTTGTTTTTCATCATTTTTCTTCTCCTACAAGCCAGTTTACTTTTTCTTCTGCAAGAACAACAGTTCCAGAAGTTTTGTCTTTTCTGTCAAGCTCATAAGTCTGTACAATATAATAACCGCCACCGGCAGCACCGCCTTTGATTTCAAGGTTGTCGTAGACTGCGTAGCCCGGGTACATTCCGCAAAGATAATTTTTGTCTCCAGTATTTCTGATTGTATTTTTTGCCGGTTCAGAAAGATTTTCAAATGCTTTCTCAACCTGCGTGGCATTTGTTACGTCAATTGTCTTAGAGAAGCAGTGAACAGTTTCGTGCATGTGTCCGTTTGCGCTCATGTTTGAAGTTGTGTCTGTGTTTCCGTCCAGAACAAATTTAATTCCCAGAGTGCTGTCATCGCTGATAAAGTGGTCCGCGTAATTTGTGTACGGCATTGTGATTTCCGCGCCAAGACCGGCAACTTTTGCGTTGTAGCCCAAAGTTCCGCTGATGTTTCCCTTTACGGTTTCTGAACCAACTTTGTCCAAATCGCTAGGATTGTGCATAAGCGTAAGTTTTTTCTGCGAGCTTGCAATGTTCTTGTTGTATTCCCTGAACCACTGCTCGCGTGTGATTGCGCCGTAGCCGCGTGCGTCGTGCTTAATGTCATTTGCCGGGTCGTTTGATTTTCTTCCCTGACCAAGGCTGTTCAGCGAGACAACTTTATAGAAATACATGATTCCTGATTTTGCCGTTGCATAAGAATCAACGTAATATTTTTTGTCTTTTGAAACTGAATCAACTTTTTTGAATCCAGAATCCGCTTTTGTTGAACGGTAAATATCGTAGCCGCCGTCCGCACCGCCAGCTGGTGCTTCCCAAGTTATAAGAACCGGGTAAACCTCGTTTTTGTTTACAGTCCACAAAGATTCATCAAAAGTTCCGCCAGCTTTTAAAACCTTGGCTTTTATTGTGGCTAAACCAGCGGTTTTTGTTGCGTACACATCTTTAGGAGCTTCTGGAACAGGCGCGACAATTTCGCTTTTTGCGCTTTCCTTGTCTACACCGTCTTCGTTTACAGTTGTGATTACAAAGAATTTTCCATCAGCAAGAGAAACTTCTGCGCAAAGATTTCCGTTTCCGTCCGAAGTTCCTGGGATTGCGCCTTGAATCATCTTGTCAAAGATTCCGCTTCGCTCTGAGTCCGCATAAATATTGTATTTAAAATCAACTGCGTTTTCTGCGTTCAGGCTGTTTATCGCAGGCGACCAGATGATTTTTTTATGGTCTGCATCTGAACCGTCATCAACTTCTATATAAGTTGGCGCGCTTAAAAGGAATCCATAAGCCGGATTTGCAGAATCTTTTCCGGTTTCGCTGAATGAACTTTTAAGTTTTTCGCCGTCAGTATTTGTTTTTGTGGTCTGGATAAAGTAATAATAGTAAATTCCAGGTTTTACGCTAGAATCTGTATACGAGGAAGCCGCTGATTCCAGCCCTGATTTTATAAGTTTGTAAACAGAATCGTTTGAGCTTGTTCTGTACAGATTGTAAGTCAGTTTTCCGTCAGAAGGCTCTGAAAGAGAAGTCCAGCTTACAGTCAATGACTCCTTGCTTGTTCCAAGACCATTTTCCACGTGGATATTTTCCGGAACGGTCGGCGCGCCCGGCTGCAAAGAATAGCCCATTGCGGCTGCGCTTGAGCAGGAAAGCTTGTTGTTGCTGTTCAGAACGTAGACTTTGTAGTAAAATTCTGTTCCCTGGTCAGCTTCGTCCATCTCGTCAATATATTCAGTTTCGTTTGAATAAACTTCCGCAATCTGGTAATAATTTCCCTGCTCGCGTTCGCAGCGTTCAATTCTGTATTTCCAAACATCTGGCACGGCGTTCCATTTTATTGTGATTGAATCCGAGGAAGTTCCCTTGGACGCTTCTATTTCTGTAACCGGCTTTAAGAGAGTTCCATATTTTGTAGGGTCGGCGTAAACTTCTTTTCCAGTTTCGTTGCCTTCCTCGTCTAAAATCTTGTGCTCTGAATAGTCCGGGAAATATTCGCTTTCCGTGTAGCCTTTTGAAGGATTCTGCGCAAAAACGCGGTAATAGTACACATAGTTTAATTCAAGGCTTGTGTATTTTGCTTCCTGAATAATTGTGTCTGTGTATTTTGTGTTGTAGATGTTTGAGGAAGTCAAAAGCTCAAAGTCTGATTCCTTTGGCATTTCCCAAGTGCCGTCCGCATTTTTTTCCTTTACAACAGCGCGTTCAATCTTGTATGAATTTGCGTTTGGAACAGCCGACCAGCTTACTTCTATTACGCCAGAATACAACCCCTGCGAAATAAAAATTTCTGTTGGCGCGGAAAGCTGCTCAATTTTTTCCGGCGGAGTTAAAAGGTCGTAAATACTGGAATTGTTGCTGTTTGAGTTCATGGAAACATCTGATTCAAAAAAACTTGAACAAGAAGCCAATGCCAAACAGCCAGCCAAAATTAAACCGCAGAACTGTAGGGGGGGGGTAAGGTGAGATTTGATTTTTTCATTGTGCAAAGTAAAGCTTGTAGTGTGTTTCATTTTTAGTCCTCCCACCAACCGTAGTCTTTATTGTGAAGTTCGTATTTACTGTCATCAAATTGCATTGGAAGCCATTGCTTTCTTATTGAACTGTCTGATGTATCTATAAGAGTTCGTTTTTCTCCATTTCGAGTTATTTCAATTTTTATTGACTTTGAATTAGGTACAGTTATTGTAATTGTAGAAGAATAGTTAGATACTGATGAATCGACTGGTGATATGGAGAAATTAACAGGTTCTGCAAATTGATATATATAATAATTTGCAATTCCTTGTATTCTGAATGAAGAGGAATTGTTTATTTGTATTGAAGAAGTTGAAATTATTCCACTAGGTGTTAATTGAGAAGGTGCATAATCATTTAGAACAAATTCAGCTTTATATTTTCCAATGTAGCTTCCTGTCCAATAATAATCACCTTTCGTAAATACGGCTGTTCCTCCATTTTTTGAAATAAAAATTCCAGAATCACCATAGCTTAGACGAGGGGATTCTGAAAGTAAAGTGCTATAATCTTCTTTTCCACCATCATTCAAATAAAATGCATAACTTATTGCTAGCATTGCAGATTTTGTTAATTCTTCATCGGTTATATTTCTGTAAGCATAAACAGATTGACCTATTGTTTCTGCAATCACTCCTTGAGAATTTAAATATTGGCATTTTATTCTGTAGTAATGCTTTGCATCTCTAAGAACCTTCATTAATCCATTTGTACTTGTTTTAGAAGAATCATCCATCATTGATTTTGGTGCAACTATTAACATTCTAGATAAAGAAGTATCTATGTGTAAGTCTGTTGTATTTGTATCTTCTAGATTTTCAACAGATTTTACGAGTCCATTATTTACATTATCTTTACCTATTTCTATGTCTGCAAGTTTTTTCCAGCCTAGGGTTTTATTTGTGTTCATCATTTCTATTGAACAACTTAATGGACCAACAGCCCTTTCTTCATAATCATAAGGAGACCAAAAAACTTTTTCAGAATAATAACGTTTATCTTCTGGAGAGGCAGAGTTTTGACCATTAAATTCTGCTGTTATAGGAGCAAAAGAGAATATATAACCTTTATTTAATTTTTCACCGTTGCTATCTCTTTGTTCTGAAAGATATTTTTCAAGGTAAGGTTCAATTTCCAAATCTGTATAAGTCTCTGGTTCATAACGAACTAGATAATCATAGGCTTTGTAGTTTATTTGTGGAATACAATTGCTTTCAGTGTCGG
>CAVBXG010000026.1:0-3425 GCA_963599585.1 bacterium | reverse complement strand
ATTACACATATTCCAACCTTTTCCATCATTTTTATTATAATTATATGGTCTATAAAAAACTACAGGAATAGATGATGGATTATAAGGTGATTTCCACGTGACATTTACTTTGTCCTCTGTTGTTGCCTTAGAAGCTGTTACTGCAAGTCCATAGCCGTAAGTTGCACCTTTTTGTTCTATTTTGTCTAATGAATCTTTTGTGTAGGCAATAGAATTTTCTGTTCCAGTTATAACAAGGTCATCATCAATTGTAAAATCAGAATCTTTTAGGACTGGAATAACGGTGTATCCAAATGGTAAGCCCCATGCAATCTGTGCTTGGTCTGTTTCGTATTGGCTGTCATAATTCTGGGCAACTTGGTATTTGTCATTGAATGTAAATTCGCCAGCGGTTTCATTGCAGGAAGCAGATGGTTTTGAATCATCTTGAATAAGGCTTAAAGATTTATCTTCTTCTGAATAAAAATAAACATCAGCTTTGTTTGGCATTCCTATAAGTGATTCGCTGTATTTTTTTCGGAAAATAATGTAGCCCTTTGCGCCTTCAACTTTATTCCATTTTACTAATATTTGTTTTCCAGCGCCTTGAACAGAAATTTTTGTAGCTGCTGGTCCTAAAGTTGAGATTTTAATTTTTGAATCTGTTATTGTGTCAGGATTAGATGGAGTTTCTTCTGTTGAAGATGTCGCTTTTATTTCAAAATCAACAGGGCTTCCTGAGATTTCTGCATTTGTTGTATTATTTGTTGTTTCTTCACCATTTATTGTTTCGCCGTAAGGTTCTGTTATTACACAGTAGAAATTGCCGTTTTCATCTGTTTCTATTTTTGAGATATTTTCTGCTTTGATTTCTGTGCTGTTGTATTTTGCGTTAATTTCATAGCGAACTGCTTTTTGTACTGGTTTCCACAAAACTTTTACTGATTTATATGACGGTTCAAAATATGGTTCTGGTGTCCCAAGTGTTTTGTATTCTCCATCAAGGATTTTTGAAGACTCAAATCCATTTGAAGCGACAAGAGTGTATACGGTTCTTGTATCGCCACTTTCGGCTATATGTGCAAATGTAACTTTATCTCCTGTGGCGTAACTTTCGCCTTCTTCATTTTTTAATTCATCCGCTGCAAATGTTTTTTCAATTTTTGATTCTTCTTTGCCGTTTTTGTCTTTATTTGTGTAAATTACTTTGTAACTGCAAGTTTCGTCATAAGTCCAAGAAAGCAGGAATTTGTTGCTGTAGCCGTCTTGAACAGCAAAATCTTCTACATCTGGAACGGATTCTCTTTTGTCTATTACAATTATTTTTCCAGGTGCGTCAATGCTTGTATATTCTGTTTTTCCATCCTCGGATGTTATAGCAACTGAATATGAATAATATTTAAAATGGTTTTCTTCTAGGTCTTTTGTTTCGTATATATGTTTCCATGGGAAAAAGTCTACATACGATGTTGATGAATATTTTTCTGTGGTTTCATTGACAGTCTTCTTTTCTATTGTTTTTGATTCACCTTCGCCAGTTTCTACATTTTCCATTTCTTGGCATGTTTCTGTAATTACATAGTTATATTTTTGACCAAAATCATCAAATTTAAAATTCAATGTGACTGTAAAACTTTCAATTTTAGTTGGTTCATCTTCTGTTTCTTTGATTTTTTCTTTTGGTTCTGAAGAAACCAAAATTGTCGGGCTATTTATAAGCCATCCAGAATCTTCGCATAATGATTCGTCAGATGTTACATTTTTCTTTTTGCTGTCGTCAATGAATGACTGTATGCGGTAGGAATATTTTTGTCCGCTTTTTACGTTTTTATCTATATAAGTTATTATTGCGCCTGGAATATAGCTTGGGAAAGCCTCTTCTGCATTTGTTGCATCTGCTTTACTGTAATCAACGTTAATTGCGCCTTCTGGAGTTACCGTTATTATTGGTTCTTCTGAACCTTCTGATTTTTTATTTTCAAAATAGATTATTGAATTGCTGGCTGGCTGGTCTGCATTTACAATTGTTCCCAAATAACTTACAATCAGCTCGTATGCGTTTTCCGGGGCGGATTCCAGTTTGCGGTAGATTTTAAAGTAGACTGGGCGGGTTTCAAAGGCTGTGGAGCTTTTTATTTCTGCGAATTTTGGCAGTGCCCATGAAAGTGTTACAAAGTCTTTTGAAGTTCCTTTTGTTACTTCAAAGTTTTCCGGGGCGGCTGGAATCAGCGAGTGCGCCGTTGACTGGTTCAGGATGTCGCTGTTTTCTGTTGATTTTGAGTCCTGTGCGGCTTTTGTGTATGCTTTTATCTGAATGCAGTATTCTGTGTTCGGTGTAAGGTTTGTGAATGTGTATTTTGTGTCTGCGGCTTCTTTTACGTCCATCGCAGAGATTGTTTCTTCCCTTAAAGCCTGTGTTCCGTCTGCGTTGTAAAGAATTACGGTATAGATTAGTCCGCTGTTAAGGTATGTGTCTGTTGTGCAGTTTACGCCTTTGTACCAGCGCACGGTTATTGCGTCGCCGTTTGCGTTCTGTTTTATGCTTGTGATTATTGGAGTTGCAAGCGTTGTTCCAAAGCAAATCTGGCTGTACTGGTCAGAAACTTCGCCGTTTGAGTCAATCGACTGGATTTTAAAGTATTTTTTTACGTCCGGGTCTGCGCTTAATGTGTAGCTGCAGGTTGCGTCCGGTGTCTGCTCAAGAAAAGAGAAAGTTCCGGTCGCTGTGTCAGAGGCGTATATATTGTAAAGAACCGCTGATTTTGCCGCCGTCCATTTTAGGGTTATGCTTCTGAATCCGCCCTGAGTTGCAGTTACATTTGTTGGCGCCGCAACTTTGCCTGTTGAATAAGAGCCGCGGTTCTGGAACGAAGGTGATTCCAGCAAATCATTTTGGCAGCCCGCAAAAACCAAAGCCCCAAAACAAATAAATGCCAAAGCGATAAACGCGCCCAAAGAAAATCCGTTTACTTTCTTCATCTTGATACCTCTAAAAATGGTATTTAGTTATGGTATATGAATTTAAGAATTTAGACAATTGGAAAGGAATTTGGTTGCAGGCTGAACGGAATTTGTGGGGAAAAATTGGCCGCGTGTGATAGGATTGTATTTTGTCTTGAATCAGTGGTTTGTGCGCAATGCGGATGTTTGTCTAAGTTTTTGTAAAAGTGATGTTGTGCGTCGGGCTGGCAGAGGATAAAGAGGAAAGAGAGTGTTGTGTGGGGGGGAGGCGAGTGGGAAAGGGCGAGGAGTTGAACTGGTGGCTGGGGCTTTCCGACGTTCAAGTCGCGAGTTTTTAGATTTTTTCAACAAAAGTCCGCGTTGCGGTTGCAATTTGCCTGACCGTAACGCAGATTTGTTTTATGAAGATTTCTTTTGGTTCAGTGCATTTGACCCTGTCATAAAATTTGTGTAAATGGCAGAGATTAATTAAAGCCGGGAACACG
>CAVBXG010000025.1:0-35272 GCA_963599585.1 bacterium | reverse complement strand
GATGTTGCGAATGAACCGGCAAATCCGAACATTGCGGCGATTTTTTCAACATCAGAATCATTGTTTTCATCAGTGCTTGTAAAAGCTTTAACAGATTTTACTGTTTCAGCGTCAATAAATCCTTCGATAAGGTTTTCTACCTTGTTAGAAATAGCCATATCAAAATAATAGTTTTTTCAGTAATTTTTTACAAGTGGCTTTTTTGCTTAAAATTCTTATCTTACAGCGTCCATTGTGGCGGCGGCAATGTTCATTGTTTTTGTAACATCGTCACCATCCCAAATTCCAGAGACTGCCGGTCCCATACATTGCCAAAATCTTCCAAGCTGAATGATTGTTGGCATCGGTTTTGAATATTTAAGCTGATCTACAATTGCCTTTGAATATTCATCTTCAATTTGAATGTCGTTTCTTGGCGGAATTTGGTCAGTCATTTCAAATCTTTTTTGAAGCATTTCTTTTGAAGTGATAAATTTTGCGAACTCTTTTGCTTCTTCCGGATGTTCTGAATATGAACTTACAAACGCAAGTCTTACACCGGAAAATGAAGAAGCTGGTTTATCTTTTCCAGGAAACTTTGGAAGCGTTGAAAGACCAAAATTCATTCCGGCATTTTTAAATTCATTGATTTTCCAAGAGCCAGTGATAATCATTGGAGAAGCTCCAGTACGGAAAGAAGCGTGGCAGAAATCGCGAGAAGCGTCTGCGGCTGGAATATTCAGAACAAGATTGCGGAGTTTCTGGAAATATTTCATTCCTTCAATTGCCTGCGGACTGTTCAGGTTGTGCTGTTTTGGATTGTCTCCGTTCGGTCCGAACAAAAGTGCTCCAAAACTATCCAAGAACATAAATGAATAATAAGGGTCGGTGACTGACCATGAAAGAGCGAATTTGTTTTCAACAGGAACATTCCATTCTTGTGCGTAAGAAATGATTTCTTCCCAAGTTGTAAAAGGCTTTTTCAAAATATCTTTGTTGTAGAAAAGAACGTAAGTTTCTGCGCCAAGCGGATAACCGTAAACAACGCCATCAAAAGTCGCGGCTTTTTTTGCAAGGCTGAAAAAATCTTTCATATATTCTTCTGCGTCATCAACAGGAAGAATATGGTCTCCGGCAACAAGAGCACCGATATGGTCGTGCGGAGCAACAAAAACATCCGCGCCAACACCGGCCGGACCGTCAAGCTCAATCTTATTTCTTGCGTCGGTGGATTCAACAGGTTCGTAACGAATTCTTACTTTTGGATTAATTTTTCTGAACTCTTTTATTGCATATTGAATGAAACTTTGTTCAGTTCCAGAAGATTCCCAGACTTTTAGCTCAGTTTTCTTTTCTGCGGCAGAAGCCAGGCTTGAAATTAAAGTTGCAAAACACAACGAAATGATAAATTTTCTCATTAGAAACCCCACTAAATATTATAGTAAGATAATGATATTTTTTGATTTAGGCAAATTTTGTTTTTTGTATGGAGAATTGTATTTGTCTGAATGTGAGTCATTGTAATCTTTTGTGGAAAAAACAGCAGTTTTATGCTATACAATAATCATGCTCGCAGTTGCGGAAAAAATTGAAACAGAACGAAAAATTCACGCGGTTGAAACTTCCGAAATCCACAAAAAAGATTTCGGACAGTATTTCACGCCTTATGCAATCGCGGAATTTATGTCTTCTCTTTTTCCTGCAACAAATGGCGACTTGAATATTTTAGATCCCGGCGCGGGAATCGGAATTCTTTCATGCGCGCTTTTAAATAGAATCCAAAAGGAAAACTGGAAAAATCCTTCAATAAAACTTTCCGCTTATGACATTGATGCAGAAGTTCTTGGCAAACTGACGCAAAATCTGATTGAGCAAAAAAATAATTTCACTGATTTTGACTTTAAGATTTACAACGCTGATTTTCTGGAAAAAACTTCATTTGAATATTCTTTTGGGAAAAATGAAGAATTCTCTCATATCATAATGAATCCGCCGTACAAGAAAATTCTTTCAAAATCTTCTGCAAGAGAATTTTCTCGCTGTTTTGGACTTGAGACAGTCAATTTGTATTCCGCATTTGTGGGAGCTGCAATCGCTCAGCTAAAAGATAAAGGTCATCTTGTTGCGATAATTCCGCGGAGTTTCTGCAACGGACTTTACTATAAGCCTTTCCGCGAATTCATATTGAAGAACTGTTCAATAAAACAGATTCATCTTTTCGAATCAAGAAAAGACGCTTTCAAGGATGAATCGGTTCTGCAGGAAAATATAATTATTCTGCTTCAAAAAGGAACTTCGCAGGGTGATGTAAAAATCTCGTATTCAAACGGAGCAGATTTTGAGAATCTGACCGAAAAATATTATGATTTTAAGGAAATCGTGAATCCGTTTGATAAAGAAAAATACATAAACATTCCGCTTCCGTCATGTTTGTCATCTTCGGCGGCTGAGAACTTTTTCGATTGCGCATTTGTTTCTTTAAAAGAAACTGGAATTTCAGTTTCCACTGGTGCGGTTGTTGATTTCCGAGTAAAGAATTTTATCAGAAAAAATCCTGATGAAAATTCCGTTCCACTGCTTTATCCGGTGCATTTCAAAAATTACAGAACGGACTGGCCGAAAGAATCTAAAAAGCCAAATGCGATTTTGTCGACAGAAGAAACGGAATCGATGTTTGTTCCGGCAGGAAACTATGTTGTTGTAAAAAGATTTTCAACAAAAGAAGAGAAAAAAAGAATTGTTGCTTCGTTGATAACTGCGGATGACATTCACGCTTCAAGTTTCGCATTTGAAAATCACTTGAATGTCTTTCACTCTGAAAAAAGAGGCTTGCAGAAAGAACTTGCATTCGGTCTTGTTGTCTGGCTGAATTCGACATTTCTTGACAATCAGTTCCGAAAATTCAGCGGGCATACGCAGGTGAACGCAACGGATTTAAGGAATCTGCCTTTTCCTCCAAAAGAAAAACTTATTGAGCTTGGAAAAAAACTTGAAAAATATGACGGCTGGAATCAGGAGCTTTTTGATTCGATAGCAACGGAGTGTCTTAATGAAAAATCTGCAGCTGCAAATTTCTGAAAAAATAGAACAGGCGACTAATATTCTGGAAAAATTCGGAATGCCGTCCGCTCAACTTAACGACAGAACCGCATATTGTCTGCTTGCGCTCTTGAATGTTACGCCTGAAAAAAGTTGGGAAAATATTGAAAATCCTCTGATTGGAATAACTCCGATGATGGATTTTACAAAGACAAATTATCAGAAAGAATATGCTCCGAATTCAAGGGAGACTTTCAGAAGATTCAGCGTTCATCAGCTGGTTCAGGCTGGAATCGTTTTGTATAATCCTGATGATTCTTCGCGCCCTGTCAACAGTCCAAAAGCCGTCTATCAAATTTCACCTGCGGCATTTGATGTGATAAAAACTTACGGAACTAAGGACTTTGAACCGAAGATTCAGGGCTTCTTGAAAAATCAAAAATCGCTTTCAAAACAATATGCCCACGAACGGAAAATGAATATGGTTTCCGTAAAAATAAAGGACGAACATTCGATTCAAATTTCTCCGGGAAAACACAGCGAGCTTATAAAAGATATTATCGAGCAGCTTGCGCCTAGATTTCTTCCGAACAGCACTTTGGTTTATATCGGCGACACTGGCGAAAAATGGGGATATTACGACCAAGAGATTGCAGGAAATTTACTGTTCAATGTGCTTGAGCATGGAAAAATGCCTGACGTGATTCTTTATGTTGAGGATAAAAAATGGCTTGTCCTTGTTGAATCTGTTACTTCTCATGGACCTGTTGACAGCAAGAGATATATCGAGCTGAAAGATTTGTTTTCGAATGTGAACGCGGACTTGGTCTTTATTTCGGCTTTTCCTGACAGAAGCACATTCGTAAGATTCGCACACGACATAGCTTGGGAAACAGAAGCATGGATTGCCGACAATCCCGACCACATGATTCATTTTAACGGCGATAAATTTATCGGACCGCATAAGTAATAAAGAATTTTCCTTCTTGTTAAAATCCAAAAAAAACTATAAATTCATCTTAATTTTACATTTGTGATGAAACGGCAGATTCCACGGAACACGCTTTTCTAATGATGCCAAGGCGCGCTAGAAAATAACATTTACAAGTAAATAAAAATTTATTTGGGAGCTTGTAATGAACAGGTTTGTTAAGCGTTATTTTATTGACGCGATGAGTGGAATGGCGCAGGGACTTTTTGCGTCTTTGCTGGTTGGAACTATTATCCGTACGCTGGGGCAACAGCTTCTTAGGTTCGGCGTAAATCCTATTTTTCAGTTTTTGGTTGATGCTGGTTCTTTTTGCTGTGAAGGTCATGTTGTTGGCGCGGCAATGGCTGTTGGAATCGGCTTTGCGATGGGCGTTCATGGGCTTGTTCTGTTTAGTCTGATTACGGTCGGAGCTGCGGCAAACACTTTAGGTGGTGCTGGTGGGCCTTTGGCTGTTCTGATTATTGCGGTTATTGCTGCCGAAGTTGGAATGCTTGTAAGCAAAAAAACAAAAGTTGATATTCTTGTTACACCGATTGTCACAATTCTTTCAGGGTGTCTTATTGCGGTTTTGTGCGCAAAATATATTGGAATTGCCGCTAGCTGGGTCGGAAAATTAATTATGCTTACAACGGAGCTTCATCCGTTCGTTATGGGAATTTTGGTTTCTGTTGTAGTTGGAGTTGCGCTGACTCTTCCGATTTCTTCTGCGGCGATTTGTGCGGCTCTTGGACTTACAGGGCTTGCCGGCGGTGCAGCTGTTGCCGGCTGCTGCGCGCAGATGATTGGTTTTGCTGTGATGAGTTTTAAAGAAAACCGTTGGGGCGGAATTCTTTCACAAGGTCTTGGAACTTCAATGCTACAGATGCCGAACATTGTGAAAAACCCGAAAATTTGGATTCCTTCAATATTAACAAGTGCAATTACAGGCCCGATTTCAACGTGCTTTTTTAAAATGACGATGAACGGAGCGGCGGTTTCTTCTGGAATGGGAACTTGCGGTCTTGTTGGGCAGATTGGTGTTATTACCGGCTGGTTCAATCCAAGCGTGCAGGCGGTGAACTGGGCAGTCCACAAGGCTGAAAAAGCAGGAATGGCGGCAGAACAAATCGCTCAGATTTCACAGGAGACACTTGCAATTCATCCGGGCTTTTTTGAATGGTTCGGACTTTTGATGGTCTGCTTTATTCTTCCAGGCGTGATTTGCTGGGCATTGTCTTTGCTTTTCAGAAAAATCGGGTGGATAAAAGACGGCGACTTGAAATTGCCTGAGTGATGTTTTGTTGAATTTTTTTTATTGAATAAGGATAAAATTCAATGCAAATATTATTTATAACAGAAGTAATAAAAAATGCCGCAACGGAAGCGGAAAAGCAAAATTGGCGTAATTTGCCATTTTTTTGCCGTAGGCATAAAAGAAAACTGAAAATGAGCTTTGCGAATTGAAGTTTTCTTCCTGAAAAAAATTGCAACCATAGCCAAGTTTTGTTTTCCGCTGAAAGTGCAGGCATTTTTGAGCATTTGGTATTCATGTTGTGTTTGTCTTGAATTTTTCCTCGTGTTATTTGGTGCAACAGATTTTGCAATGTGATATGCTATTTTTACCATGGAAAATAAATCTCTTATAAAAATAAATAATTGCAGAATTGAAAATTCAAAAGGCACAACTGTTCCTGATTTCAACTGGGAAATGAAAACCGGCGAGGCTTGGCTTGTTGTCGGCCCGAACGGCGGTGGAAAAGCGGATTTTCTTCAGGCTTTGGACGGAGGGTTTGGTTCAAAGATTGTGCCAAATCTTCCAAAAAATGAAAAAGAAGTTCCGCTCTATTCAAATCTTTTTGAAGATTCTGTTGAATCCGTTTCCTTGGAGCGAGCCGCACGGATTATTCAGGAAGAACGTGATGAAGATGAAAGTGAATTTATAGAAGGCGGTGTTGACCACGGACGGATGGGGCGCATTTTTATTGCAGAAGGCGTTGTTGGAAAAATAAAAAAAGGTTCTGAGCCGCCTTCGCTTTGCGGTGAGCTGGACGCTTACCCGGAGATAAAACTTTGCGGCGTGGAAAAAATCCTTGACCGCGGCATAAAATATATGTCCACGGGCGAAATCCGCCGAACTCTTCTTGCCCGCGCGCTGGTTTCCCGGAAAAAACTTTTGCTCCTGAGCGATCCTTTTGCCGGACTTGATGCAGAAAGCCGCGGAATTCTGCTTGATTTTTTTGACACAATCGCAGGCAAGCAATTGAATGACAATAAAAATGACTCAACTTTTCCGCGGATTATTTTGAGCATGGAACGTTACGTTGAAATTCCTGCTGCAATAACAAATGTGATTGAATTTACAGACGGAAAAATTTCTTTCTGCGGAAAAAAATCAGATTACGAGAAAGTTGTTGCAGAAAAAAACAAGGAAAACGAAAAAAATCGAAAAGCGAATTACGAAAAATTTGCCGCAACGGTAAAAAAACTCAGCAACGATGTGAATATCGTCATGGGTGTTGAAAATTATCAGCCTGAAAACGATATTCTTGTGGAAATGCACAATGTTAATGTCGGCTGGGATGACCATAAAGTTCTGCGAAACTTGAACTGGACTTTAAAGCGCGGCGAGCATTGGCTTATCCGCGGTTCGAATGGTTCTGGAAAAACTACATTGCTTGAGCTTATCACTGGCGACAATATGCAGGTTTTCAGCAATGACATAAAAATTTTCGGTGCGCCACGTGGTTCAGGCGAGACAATCTGGGAAATAAAACATAGGCTTGGAATTGTTTCTTATCGTCTGCATGTTGAATATAGAATGTTGGGTGGAACTTCTTTGCGTGATGTGATTATAAGCGGATTCCATGATTCTATCGGAATGTATGAAATTCCAACTGATGTAGAAATAGCTGCTGCGGAAGAATGGTTAAAGCTTGGAGGATTTGAAGGGCGTGGCAAGGAATCTTTTGGTGATTTAAGTTATGGAGAGCAGCGCGCGATTCTTATTCTTCGTGGTGCGGTAAAATGTCCGCCGATAATGATTCTTGACGAGCCTTGCCATGGGCTTGATGAGCAGATGCGCCAGAAGACGCTTGATTTGCTTGAGCTTATTGCGGAACTTGGAACAACAACATTTTTGCATGTAACGCATGAGCCGAGCGAAGTTCTAAAATGCGAAAAACACGTGCTTGAACTTCATCCTGATGAAGAGCCGATGTATAAAATTCTTGAACGATAAAATGGATTTGCTTTATGAAAAAAATTTTTTTAGTTTTGCTGACTTTTTGTGTGCTTTTTAATGCGGTCGCAAAAAATAACAAATCTCTGGAAAATCTGAAAAATAAAAGAAAAACTGCGTACAGACAAAAAGCCGTTTCTGGAGAGCCTGTTGAAATGCAGGAAATCTGGGGATGGGTAATGCAAAGCCGTTTTTATGAATTTGACAACGATTTGCCGCTTACTGATGTTGGATTTTTTGCCGCGGATGTTGACTGTTACGGAAATCTTACAAATGTTCCAGACCGAAGCAAACTTGCGAATTTTCCTGGAAGAGTTCATCTTGTTCTTGTCTGCGACAGCAAAAGCCTGACACATTTTGTTCTTGATCCAAAATTTGGAATTACAGACAAGATGATAAAAGAAATTATGCAAGCCGCAGAACCTTTTGACGGAATCAATGTTGATTACGAGTTGATTCCTGGAAAAGACGTACAGAACTTCTTGAATTTCCTTGAAAAACTTAAAAATGAATGTAAAAAAGCTGAAAAAATGTTTACGGTTTGTGTTCCAGCCCGTGTAAAAACGATTAGCGATGATACTTTTCCGTATGAAAAAATTGCGGCATTGGCAGACAGGGTAATGATTATGGCTTACGACGAGCATTGGTCAACCAGCCAGCCGGGTCCGATTGCTTCCATGAACTGGTGCGAAAAAATTGTTGATTATGCAGTTACAGTTATTCCGCAGGAAAAGCTTGTTATGGGGTTGCCGTTTTACGGAAGAAGCTGGGCAAACGAAAAGCCGGCTCAGGCATGGTATTTTGAAGGCGTGAACAGAATTATTGATGAATACAAGGCCGGCCGTGTAACTTACGTAAACGATATTCCGAATGTTGAAGTAACAATGAAAGTCAAGGCGAATTTCTGGTTTGAGGACACTTATTCAACAGTTACAAAAATGCGGCTCTACAAAAATTTTAATGTGAACAAAATCGCATTCTGGCGAATCGGGCAGGAAGATAAAACTGTCTGGCAATGGCTTAAAATTGAAGAAAACGATGCGGAGAATAAATGAGTTAATCACCGCAAATTTGCGGTGATTAACTTGATTTTTCACCGCAAATGTTTAAAATCTATTTATGTATATTTGGGAATATTCTGAGTGGCCTAATTTTTTTTATAAAGAGAAAGAGATTGCTTCGGTTCTTGAAGAATGTCATATAGAACAGGGAAAACTTCTTTCTAAGATGGAAATTTTGGGAATTTCTGAAAAAGAAGAAAAAATTCTTTCCACAATTACAAGTGATATTATAAAATCCAGTGAGATTGAAGGATATATTTTGAATAAAGAGCAAGTTCGTTCTTCAATTGCGCGGCGGCTTAGAATTCAGACATCAGGGCTTGTAAATTCAGATAGAAATATTGATGCAGTTGTAGAAATGATGCTGGATGCAACTCAAAATTATGAACAGCCTCTTACAGAAGAGCGTCTCTTTGCTTGGCATGCTTGTCTTTTTCCAACTGGCTATAGCGGAATGTATAAAATTGATGTTGGAAAGTACCGGGAAAATCCGATGCAAGTTGTTTCTGGTGGAATCGGGTTGGAAAAAGTACATTATGAAGCTCCAAAACCTGAGCAAGTTTCGTTTGAAATGCAGAAATTTCTGGAATGGATTAATTCAGACTTTAGTGATGGTTTGGTAAAAAGCGCAATTGCCCATTTGTGGTTTGTAACGATTCATCCTTTTGATGATGGAAATGGACGTATAGCCAGAACGATTTCGGATATGCTTTTGTGCCGCAGCGATAAATCTAGCCTGCGTTTTTATAGTATGTCCACTCAGATAATGAATGAGAAAAATGATTATTATTCTATTCTTGAAAGGACTCAAAAAGGAACTCTTGATATTACGGAATGGATAAAATGGTTTTTGAATTGTGTCTTAAAAGCTATAAATTTAAGTTTTGAGCAGACTTGTTCAATCTTAAAGAAATATGCTTACTTAAAATCTATAGAAAATATTTCATTAAATGAACGCCAACGGCTGATGATACAGAAAATATTGGATGTTTCTTGGTATGGAGTTTTAAATACGTCAAAATGGGCAAAGATTACAAAATGTTCTACTGATACGGCATTGCGCGATATTTCTGATTTGATAAAAAAAGGAATTCTTGAAAAAGAGGCGACAAGTGGTGGTCGTAGCACAAATTACAAAATGAGGGAAATTTCTTTATAAATAAATTTATTTTTCCGCGTTATGGATTGGAAGGGCTGCGGAGCAGTAGTTTTGAGCCGAAGGTGAAAAACTATGAGCCGCGGTTAGTCGGCGAACCCTGGAAAGCCAGACCGACGCAAACGCGAGTTTGTGTTGGGAACGCCCGATAATTGCTAACAATGAATGTTTTTGGTATATTTAGGTTATGAGTGAAAAAATTGAAAATTGCCCTTGTGGTTCAGGAAAAAAATACAGTGAATGCTGTGAACCAATTATTAAAGGAACTGTAAAAGCTGCTACTCCAGAAGCGTTGATGCGCGCTCGTTATTCGGCTTACGTTACACATGAGATTGACTTTATTGTAGATTCTTGCGAGGAAGGCGAAGGAATTGCTGATATTGATAAACAGGCTACGGAAGATTGGAGCCGACAGTCAATTTGGCAAGGTTTGCATATTCTTAGAACAGAAGAAAAAGATGATGAAGGCGTTGTTGAATTTATCGCTGATTACACAATGAAACATTTTGTTGAACATCATCATGAAATTGCGGGTTTTAAGAAGATTAATGGCGAATGGAAATATGTTGCCGGAAATATTATTCCTGAAACTGTAAAACGCGATGGCGCAAAAATCGGCAGAAACGATCCGTGTCCTTGTGGAAGCGGCAAGAAATATAAAAAATGTTGCGGTAAATAATAGCGGCATTTTTGGTGAATCGAATAAATGTCTGAAAAAATTATTACTGGTTTTCATGCGATAGAAGAGCGCGTTCTGAAGGCAAAGGAAACTTCTGGAAAAAATAATGCGGGCGGTGGAATGCGTATTGTTTACAGCAAGATTGGACCGCGCGTGAAAAAGATTCTTGCGGCGGCAAAAGAGGCTGGAATTCCGTGCTCGCAGGGTGATGAGCGAGACCTTGACCGCATGGTTCAAAGTTTACCGGAAACTAGCCGTGAACACCGCGGTATTGTTCTTTGCGTAAGCGGTGAAAACGCGAAATCTGCAAATCTTGTTGATTTTGATGAATGGTTGAACGCGGCAAAGGCAAAACCGGAAGATGAGCGGCAGGTTGTTGTTGTTCTGGATTCGATTACTGATCCTCATAATGTTGGCGCGATAATAAGAAGTTGCGACCAGTTTGGCGCAAGTCTTGTTGTTGTGCCGGAGCGACGCGGAATAAAAGATGTTGATTCAAACGAGGTGATTGCCCGCAGCTCGGCTGGTTCTGTTGCCTGGGTTCCTGTTGCGGTTGTAAATAATCTTGTCAGAACGGTTCAAAAGCTAAAAGAGAATGGTTTTTGGTCTTACGGTGCGGATGCGGGCGGAGAAAATGTTACAAAATTAAAGTTTTCGCCTCGTTCTGTGATTGTCATGGGAAGCGAAGGTTCGGGGCTTGCGCGTCTTCTTGAATCTGAATGTGATACGATTGTTTCTATTCCGACTTGCGGAAAAATTGATAGTTTGAATGTTTCTGTTGCAGCTGGTGTTTTGCTTTACGAAAACTATAGACAGAGTAATAATTAAAATATGAATGAAAATAAGAAAACTGTGATTGCTGTTACCGGCGCAGATGGCGCAATGGGTGGTGAAGTTGTTGCGCATTTGCTTGATTCTGCGAAAAATTTTGAATTGCGACTTTTTGTATATAATCATGTAAAGCATTATAGGGCTTTTTTTAAGCAGCTTTTGCGGAAAGGTCGTGGACGGATTACGATTGTAAAGGGCGACCTTGGAAATTACGATGATGTTGAGCAGCTTATAAGTGGCGTTGATTACGTGATTCACTGCGGCGCGGTTATTCCTCCAAAAGCTGATCATAATCCTGAAAATACTGTTAGAACGAATTTTGGCGGCACAAAAAATATTGTTGATGCGATTATGAACAGTGGGCGCGCTGAAGAAATCAAGCTGGTTCACATTTCTACAGTTGCCGTTTATGGAAACAGAAATTACAAGCATATGTGGGCTAGAATGGGCGACCCGGTAATGTCTTCTGCGTATGATTATTATTCTGCGGCAAAAATAAAAGGCGAGCGTTATGTTCTGGAAAGTGAATTGCCGAATTGGGTTGTTCTGCGGCAGACTGCGGTTTACCACAAATATTTTTTGGCAAACAATATGAATGACGGTTTGATGTTCCATACTTGCTGGAATGCGCCGCTTGAATGGATTACAGACCGTGATTCGGGCTTGTGTATTCAAAATCTTGTTGAACGTGATTTGGACGGAAAACTGAACGGATTCTGGAAAAACGATTACAATATCGGTGGCGGTGCGCCTTGCCGTGAAACTGGATATGAAACTTTTAATTCTGGTTTTGCATTGATGGGCGCGGGCGCAGAAAAATTCTTTGAGCCGTACTGGAATATTCCGCACAATTTTCATGGCGTTTGGTATACGGACAGCCATATTTTGGATGAATGGCTTGATTACCGAACAGAAAGCAGCGCGGATTATTGGAAAAGAATGAGAAAAGAATTGTGGTATTACTGGTTTGGCCGCATAGTTCCTTCTGTTCTTATAAGAAAACTTGCGATTGAACGGCTTTTAAAAAACAGCAATGCACCAATGAATTGGATTCGTCTTGGTAAAAAAGGCAGAATTGATGCATTTTTTGGCGGAAAAGAATCTTTTGACGCAGAACCAAAAACTTGGAAAGAATTTCCAGTTCTTGCAAAAGGTCAAAGCCCGGAAGGTTCGATTGATTACGGCGAATTGAAGGATGAATCCAAAGCTGAAAAATTCAAGCTTGAGCATGGTTATGATGAGTCAAAACCAGATTCAGAAATTGATTTGGAAGATTTAAAGGCGGCGGCAAAATTCCGTGGCGGCGAAGTTGTTTCTTCTTCAATGGAAAAAGGAAATCTGCACAAAAAAATCACTTGGAAATGTTATAACGGTCATGTTTTTAAAAGCAAGCCGTTTACAATTTTAAAGGCTGGTTTTTGGTGCCCTGAATGTTGCGAGGCGCTTCCAAAATGGTCTTTTGATAAAGTTTCTGCGCACATTCCGTTTTATGCGCAGGTCTGGTACGACACTCATTCAAAGTCAGAGGAAAATAATGTTTATCCTTATGATGAGCATGAAGATGATGACATGATTGTGCCGGTGGAAAAACTTTAGGCTTGAAATATGAAAAAAGCTGTAATTTACGTTTTTAGCGGAACTGGGAATACTCGTCTGGTTGCGGATTTGTACAAGAAAAATCTTTCAGAATATGAAACCACGATTTATGACGTAAAAATGAAGAAAGTTTCCGCTGATTCTTCCAGATTTGAATTTCAGCCTTTTCCGAATCCGAATGAATTTGATTTGATTGGATTCGGTCATCCTGTTTACGGTTTTAATATTCCAAAGCCATTTGATGATTTTATAAATCTTTTGCCAAAACTGGAAAATCCAAAAAAAGCGTTTGTCTTTAAGACGAGCGGAGAAGGTTTGTATATAAATGAATTTTCTTCGCAGCGGCTTATTTCAAAGATGGAAAAAAAAGGCTTTGAATTTGTTTCTGACCGCCATTACGTTATGCCTTATAATATGATTTTCAGGCACACTCCAGAAATGGTAAAACGTGAGTGGCTTTACGCAAAAGCCTACGCAAAACTTTCGTGCGATGAAATTCAGCAGGGAAAAGTGGATAAGGTTCATATAAATCCTTTTTTTAGGTTTTGGGTTCCGCTTGTCCGCATTGAATGGATTTATTATCCTCTTTCTGCACCATTTTCTTTAAAAGTTGACATGAAAAAGTGCGTAAAATGCCAGAAATGCGTAAAAAATTGTCCATTGAATAATATTTCTTTTGATGGAAAGAAATTTGAGTTCGGTCATAACTGCACAATGTGCACATGTTGCTCGTTCAATTGCCCGACAAGCGCAATCAGCATAGGAATTTTAAACGGCTGGAAAATCAACGGTTCGTATCATATAGAAAAAACTGCTGCGGACGAAAATATTGCTTCACCGGAAATCGGAAAAAACTATTCAGGCTTGCATCCATGGCTTTACAAAAAATATTACCGCAAACTTGACAAAAAACTGATTGCAGCTGGAATTGGGCTAGACTAACTTATTGAAATCTGAAAAGAATTGTAAAATCTTGTGTTCTTTTAAATAGAATTTGATTAACTGATTTTGTTCGTGTAGACTAATAGAGTTATGCTTATCAAGGTAATGGCTGATTCTGGCCGACGTATCGCCTGGACTGACCGAAAAAATGGTTATTTCCAGTATTTGTTTAGTAAAAAAAATAATGAAAATGGATATTTCCGTGGAAGCACGAAATTTTTGAACGGATTTACTAGTTGCGGCAAGGAACTTTCTGAGTCAAAGTTTACAAAGGTTTTTCCGTATGGTTTTAAATCTGTTTTTGAAAAATCGTTTGTTGAAGCGGCGTTGCTTTTGGAAGAGCAGGCGTTTTATTTAAATTCAAATTTTGAACTTGGAATCCAGAAAATTGCGCCGACAATGCTTTTGGAAGAAACTTTGCCGCTTGAAGGAAAAGAACCAAAAAGCAATCGTGAAGAACTTGAAAAGCAGGTGAAGTCGGATTCTGTCTGGACTGAAAAAAATTGTGATGGCGTAAAAGTAATAAGTTCAAATAAAGGCGTTGCGGTTGCGGCGGATTTTGACTTTGATTTTTCAGCAAAAGATGAAGATTTGATTCTTTGCAGGAAGCAGGATTCTGCAAATTCTGAAGAGCCATTTTCTGGTGATGGATGGTACGTTGCTTTTGAGGCGGATGAAAATTCTGCGGTGGAAAAAGCGGTTCGTCTTGCAAAAGAAAAAGGAATTGTTGCCCATAAAAAACAGATTGATGAATTTCTTGGAAAATTCAATGCGGATTTTGGCGACAAAAAATTCAATGAGTCAATCCAGTGGGCTAGATTTAGCGCATGGCAGCTTGCGACAAAAGACCATGGAAGCAATTACCGCGGAATTTGGGCTGGACTTCCTTGGTTCAGGGACAATTGGGGGCGCGACACATTTATTTCTTTGTGCGGCACTCTTTTGGTTTCAGGATGTTTTGATGAGGCGAAAGATGTTCTTTTAGGTTTTGCAGATTTTCAGGATTTGAACAAAGATAGCCCGACTTACGGACGAATTCCAAACCGCTACCGCGATGAAAAAGATGTGATTTACAATACTGCGGACGGAACTTTGTGGTTTATCCGCGCTTTGTGGGAATATGTTCAGTATTCTGGTGATGTTTCGATTATAAGTCAACTTGAAACTACTGTTAATACTGCGCTTTTTGCAGAAATGGACCGTTGCGATGAACATGGTTTTCTTATGCACGCTGATGCTGATACTTGGATGGACGCCCGGATTGAAGGAAACGAACCACTTTCTCCACGAGGAAACCGCGCAAATGATGTTCAGGCTTTGTGGTTCACCGCATTAAAAATTGGCGCGGAAATGCAGCGTTTGCTCTGCAACAATGAAAAAGCTGACAGTTACGATTTCATTGCAGAACGGGTAAAAAAATCATTTTTGGAATATTTTTGGAACAAGGATTGCAATGCTCTTGCTGACTGCTTGCCGGAAGGCGGTTATGGCGAATGGATAAAAGATATGCGCGTTCGTCCAAATCAGCTTTTTACGTTTATGATTCCTTCTGTTCTGGATTTGCGCCCGGAAGAATATTTTGTTGAAAAAAATGTTGCGGACAGCATTATCAAAAATGTTGAGCGTGAGCTTGTAAATCCTTTTGGTCTTTACAGTTTAAGCCCGGAAGATCCGCTGTTTCACCCGGAGCACGAAAATCCAGAATGGTATCACAAGGATGCGGCTTACCACAACGGAACAATCTGGGAATGGAATACTGGCGCATATATTACAGCAAGCGTTTTGAGTTCAAATGGGATTCTTGGGGAAAAAGCATCGGCAATTCTGCAGAATTATTCAAAGATGATTCAGGAATTTGGCTGTGCAGGCTCGCTGAGCGAAAATATTCACGCGCGACCAGATTCTAACGGAAATCCTAAACTTTCAGGAACATTCAGTCAGGCTTGGTCTGTTGCGGAATTTAATAGAAATATTACAATGGATTTGCTCGGTTTCCACCCGGAGCTTGTTCAGAAAAAAATAAAATTATGTCCATGTCTTCCGGCTAGCTGCAAAGAGGCTAAAGCGATTCTTCCGTTTGGAAATGGCTGGAGTTTTGAGGCTCAGATTAAGCGGAAAGGCGAAAATTATCATTGCTCTGTAAAATGGAATGTAGAGAATCTTGATTCTTTGGAAAATTTTCCTGAACTTTCGTTGAACGAAATAAAAATAAAACCGAACGAAGAATACGAGATTTTGACTCCAGCAAAATACAAAAACAAAGAGGAAAAACATTTTTCACTTGAGAAATTTGGAACACCGGCAAAATGGATTACTTCTCCATTTGCAAAGCAAAATCTGAACAACGAATTCTGTGGTGCGGAACATAAAAAAAATTATCTTTTCAGCCTTATAAAAAGCGGCAGAATGAATAGCAAATGCAGTGGCGGAAAAAATACTGGCGCGCTTGAATGGTATTTTGACTCAAAAGAATTTGAAGAAAAATATCACACAGACATTGAGCTTGGCGCAATCTACAAAAAGTCTGGAACAATTTTTAGGCTTTGGGCTCCGACTGCAAAAGCGGTTTCTGTTTCATTGTTTGCTGATGGCGAAAATTCTGCGGCAGAAAAAACGGTTGAGTTGAAAAGGCTTTCTGAACCAGGAAAACTTGGAGTTTGGGAAGCGACTGTAAAAGGCGATTTGCACGGAAAATATTATTTGTACACGGTTTTGGTTCATGGCGTTGAGCAAATTTCTTCTGATCCGTATGCAAAAGCTTGTGGCGTAAACGGAAAACGTTCAATGGTTGTGGATATGAGCCGCACAAATCCTGATGGCTGGGATTCTGTGAAAGTTCCGGTTGTTCAAACTCCTAGCGATGTTGTGGCTTACGAAGCGCATATCGCGGATATTACTTCTAGCCCGGACTGGAATGGCGACAAGAAAATTCAAAGGACTTTTTTGGGAGCGGCGCAATCTGGAACAACTTACAATGGCGTTCCGACTGGTTTTGACCACATAAAATCTTTGGGTGTTACGCATGTTCAGCTTCTTCCTGTTTTTGATTTTAGAAGTGTTGATGAAAAAACTGTAAATGACCCGATTGTTAAGAATAGAATCTTGTTCGGCAATTTTAACTGGGGTTACGATCCTGAAAATTATGCTTGCGTTGAAGGTTCTTATTCAACAAATCCGTATGATGGTTCTGTGCGGATAAAAGAATTCAAGCAGCTTGTAAAAAATTATGCGGATGCTGGAATCGGCATAATTATGGATGTTGTTTACAATCATGTGAACGACGGAATTCATCAGGGACTTGGAACAAGTGTTCCGGGATATTTTTACCGGGTTGAAGGATATTCTGGTGCGGGCGAGGATACAGCAAGCGAACATTCAATGTTCAGAAAATATATGGTTGACACGCTTTGTTTCTGGCTGAAAGAATATAAACTTTGCGGTTTCCGCTTTGATTTGATGGGCTTGCACGATGTTGTTACAATGAACGCAATTCATGACGCTTTGCACAAGATAAAATCTGATGTTCTTATTTATGGTGAAGGCTGGGATATGTACCGCGCCGGAAAATTTGATGGAGCTTCGCAGGTTAATTGTGAAAAACTTCACGGAATCGGATTTTTTAATGATGCGATGCGCTGTGGAATAAAAGGACCGATTTTTGATGACAAGCAGAAAGGTTTTGTTCATGACGGAAGCGGCCGGGAAGCTGTGAAATTTGGAATTGTTGGCGCGACAAAACATCCTCAGATTCAGTTTGAAAAAATTGAAGGAACTGCGGCACCAAAACCTTGGGGAAAAGAAACTTGGCTTTCTGTGAATTATACGGAAATTCACGATAATATTACTTTGCGCGACAAACTTTTTATGGTTGAGCAAGACAAGCCGGAAGAATATCTTGACCAGATGCAGAAAATGGCGATTTCTCTTGTGATTCTTGCGGAAGGCTATCCGATTTTGCACGCGGGAATGGAATTCTGCCGTTCAAAAGAAGTTCCAGAAGACATAAAAGCTACAAAACAGATTTTTTATGAGTACGGAATTTCTGATGACGGAAGACATTTTATTTTGCATAATACTTATAATGTCTGCGATCGGATAAATAATCTTGACTGGAAGCGTTGTGCGGAAAAACAAGATGTTGTGAATTACGTAAAAAATCTTATCAAACTCAGAAAAGAGCATCCTGCGTTCAGGCTTGCGACTGGCGAAGATTGCGAAAAAGTTTTGCGTTTTATTGACAACAAAGCGGCCGGACTTCCTGAGCAGGTTCTGGCGTGGGAACTTGATGGCAGTAAATGCGGCGACAGCTGGAAAAAAATCGTGGTTGTGGCAAATCCATTCACTTCGGATGTAAAATTTGAGCTAAATGGAAAAGGAACTTGGAAACTTGTTACAGACGGTAAGCAGTTTGCTGAAAATTCTGCCGCCTTGGAAGATGGTTCTGTAGTTACAATTGCTACAAAAACGGTTGCAGTTTACGCTTTGCAATAGTTTGTTAAAATTGAATTTAGGCTGCCTCTGAAACATTTTGTTTTTTGAAGCAGCCTAAAGAATTTCGTAAAAAATGCCGATAAAATTTAAGAGGACTTTTTTATGAAAAGAGTTTTAAATTTACTTTTTGCGCTGGCAATCTGTCTTTCTTTTGCTGCCTGCACAGATGATAGTAACGATAAGTATATAATCGATATAGAAAAATCAAAAGATTCAATGCGGATAAATGTTTCTGTTCCATATATCGAAGGAATGTCTTACGTTAATATTTTCAGAAGAGATGACTATAAAGATATTTTTAATATCGGGCAGATAATTCCGGCTTCAAAAAATATAAACGCATCTTACATATTTGAAGACAATCTTGTTTTTGACAACATTGAATATCAATATATGGCAAGATTTAAAGTGAACGGTTCATATAAAACAACTGAATGGTCGGATGCCGTAAAACTTACTCAGGATTCGCCGATTTATGCAGATGATCCAAAACCGGTTCTTTCCAGTGATGACTGTTATTTTTCTTATGATGCGGAAACAGCGGCTCTTACTTTAGTTCCTGCAGAAGGAAATGCAGTTGATTCAATTACGTTGCCAACAGAAAGTGATTTTTCAAAATATAATCTTGGTCTTGCGGTTGGCACAAAAGATGGCGAATATTCTACGGTATTTAAATTGGCGGCAGCTGGTGCAAGTTATACATCGGATTCAACACCAATTTTGTTGCGTATGATTTTAACTTCAAACTATTTTAATAAAGAAATTGCATTAAAGGGGATTGTCTGCCAGCTTGTAAGCAAAAAATATCAAAATTCGGAAGAAGAAGATTCTCCGTTGCGTTATACAACTGTTCAATGGACTGCGCCGCGTGAAATTTTAGTAAAAAGTGATGATGAATTTATTGATTGCTTTAAAGTGACTTCAACTGCTTCTGATGATGAAACTTATGATTTTTCTGATGCTACAATAACAAGCGAAAAATTTGCAAAAATCAACTCTGAAAAAGATTCTGCGGTGATTTTGGATTATTCAGATTAATTTATAAGAAGTCCGTTTACCGCAAGTTCTGCCGCGCCGTAACAGTCGGAAATGTCTTTTGCGTTCAATACTGAAATTTTAAAGATTGCCGATTCCAAAAGGGAATAAAGCATTACGTTTGCGTATTTTACGCTTACTTTTTTGAATTCTCCGGCGCGGATTCCGCGGATTATTACGCAATTTAAAAGGTGCTGTAGCCGGATTATTCTGCGCAAAACTCGTTCTTCTGTATTAACTCCAGATTTTTGAAGCTGAACCAAATATGGCAAAAGAACTGCAAAAAGTTTACGGTTTTCCTCGCATTTTTCAAGAATGAATTTCAACATTGATTTTAGGACTTTTTCTGTTGAAATTGTTGTGTCCGTGGCAATTTTTATAAGAACTTCTTCCAAAGTTGAAAGAAATTGTTTTATGCTGAACAGAAAAATTTCACGTTTGTTTTTAAAATAAATGTACAAAGTTGTGCGCGTAATTCCGCAACGATCGGCGATTTTTTGGAATGTCACATCTTCGTAACCTTCGTCCATAAAAACGTCCAGCGAGCGTTCAAGAATTTCTTCACGTCTTTTATCGTGTTCAACAACTGTAGCCATTGGTTTTAAAAGTTCCTTTTGTGCAGTTTTTATTTGCTGAATTTATTTTGCTTTTGGCAAATAATTTGTGTATCTGTAAAATGTCGTGTTCAAATTTCCAGCTTTGATGTCTTTTAGGCTGTTTGCGTAATGACCAAAATTTTCCTGGAACGATTTGTGGCTTGTGATGATTCCAAATTCCCAGCCTTTGAAATTCTGCCAGAGGACAGACATTTTTTTGTAAAGTTCTGCGGCTTGTTCTTCATCGCCAAGACGTTCGCCATAAGGAGGGTTGCAAAGAATCAAGCCAGTTTCGTATGGTGCGCTGAGTTCCGCAAAGTCGGCCTGAACAAAATCCGGGCGGATGATTTTTGCGTCGCTTCCAATTGACTGAAGGGCGCGTCCTGCCATAACACAAGCGTACTCTGCATTTTTTTTGGCGCGCTCAACAGCTTCCTGCGAAATATCTGAACCTGTGATTCGAACTTCAACATCTGTGCGGATTTTTTCCGCTTCCTGTTTGCGGATTTCTTCTGCTTTTGATTTGTTGTAAAAAGGCAAAGTTTCCAGCGCGAATCTGCGTCCAAAGCCAGGAGCGACATTGTATGCGTAAAGCGCGGCTTCTATTGCGATTGTTCCAGAGCCACAAAATGGATCGTGCAGAGGAGTTTTTCTGCGCCACATCATTTCCTGAAGAAGAACCGCCGCTACAGTTTCGCGGAGCGGGGCAATTCCTCCGTCTACGCGGTAGCCACGCTTGTGGAGCGGAAGTCCTGACAAGTCAAGAAGAATCATCGCGATATTTTGATCCATGTAAACGCGGATATTTGATTCGTTTCCGGTTTCTGGCATGGAAGACATTCTGAATTTTTCTGTAAGCTTCTGGTAAATCGCTTTTTGAACAATTGACTGGATTGCGTGCTCAGAATTTAATTTGCTTTTATAACAGCGGACTTTATCTACTGTGATTTTTGAGTCTTTTTTAAAGAAATCCTGCCAAGAAATGTTGTAAACGCCGTCAAAAAGCTGATCAAAATCTTCTGCGGAAAAAGACGCCATCTGAAGAAAAATTCTGTCCGCAGTGCGAAGGCAAAGATTGCATTTGAACATTGCGTTGGTATCGCCTTCAAAAATAACGCGTCCAGGGGCGTTTCCCTTTAATTTATAGCCAAGATGTTTAATTTCATTTCCGAGAATTTTTTCTGCGCCAACGGCACACAATGCGACCAATGTATTCATAGGGTAAATGTAACATTTTTACAATTTTTGCGAAAGTGTCATTTTGACATTTTCGCAAAAAAATGTCATTTTGCGGAGAATTCTTTTAGTGTGCGATTCCTCGGATTTCGTCCAAAGTTTGAATTTCTTTTCGCCGCATATATTCTGAAATTCCGTCGATACATTCAATCATTGTGAGCGGATTTGCGAATGTGTTTGTTCCGACTTCAACAGCGGTTGCGCCAGCCATGACAAATTCTACCACGTCTGACCATGTTGCGATGCCACCGATGGCGATGATTGGAACTTGTTTTTCTTGCGGAAGAGATTTTATTGCTTCATAAAGTTCGTAGATTAATCGGACGGCAATCGGGCGAACAGCCGGTCCGCCGAAGCCAGCTTTGATTTTGTCAAAAACTGGCCGACCGGTTTCTACATCAATTGCGACACCTTGAAAAGAATTGCAAAGGCTGATTGCGTCTGCGCCGGAATTTATGCAGGCAAGCGCAACCTGATTTAATTCCGGTGATTGTGGCGTTAGTTTTACCCAAAGTGGCTTTTTTGTTACGGCGCGGACTGCGCTTACAACTGTATTTGCAGAGGAACAGCTCATTCCGAAGGCGGCTCCGCCTGCGCTTACGTTTGGGCATGAAATATTCAGCTCGATTACAGGAACTTGTGTTTTTTCAAGAAGTTTTGCGCCTTCCACATAAGTTTCCAGGCTTGAACCAGAAAGATTTGCAATTGCGACTGGTTTTAATTTGAGCATTTCCGGGAGTTCGTGTTCTATAAAATGAGGAAGTCCTGGATTTTGCAGACCGATTGAATTCATTAAACCGCTTGGAGTTTCCCAGACGCGGATTCCGGAATTTCCTTGCCGCGGTTCAAGGGTGAGACCTTTTGATGCGATTCCGCCGAGTTTATTTACATCAAAAATTGGCGCATATTCTGTGCCGAACCCGAACGTTCCAGAAGAGCCGATGAGCGGATTTTGGAATTTGACTCCGTTTATTGTTACAGATAAATCCGGGGTTTTAGGGGCAGCGCCCTTAGGAGAAGGGGTAGGAGGCAACGAAGTGCCGACGAGGGGAAGGCTTTCCCCATTCAATTTTGGTTTTATTCTTGAAGGTTCTGGTTTTGGAAATGAAAGAATTTTTGAGTCGAAAACAGGTCCATCTTTGCAGCAGCGAAGATTTCCTTTTGTGGTCGGGATTACGCAGCCAAGGCAAACGCCAACGCCGCAAGCCATTCGGGATTCCATGCTGAGCCAACATTGAACGCCGGCTGATTCGGAAATGGTTTTGATGTAATTTAGCATTGGGGCAGGGCCGCATGCGTAAACGGCTGAATATCCGCCTTGTTTTATTTTTTCGGCATCGATTGCGGCTGTAATCATTCCGTGGATTCCAACGCTGCCGTCGTCTGTTGTGATTGTAAGATTTTCAGGGTGAATATTTTCTAGGCCGTAAGAGCCGCTTTTGAATGAAGCGATGAAGTCGTAGGATTTTTGTGGAAGTGATTCTGCAAAATTTGCAACTGGAGCAACTCCGATTCCGCCGCCTGCAATCAGGACTTTTTGAGTTGCTGTTTTTGGGGAAGCCGCTGGACGTGGGAAAATGTTTCCAAGCGGGCCGAGAATTTGGATTTTTTCATCTGCGTCAAGAGAGCAAAGTTCTTTTGTGCCTTTTCCTTTTAAAAGGATGAGGAAAGAAATTTGTGCGCCACACGAAGTTTTTTTTGCGTGGAATACGCTTATCGGTCGCGCTAAAAGTTGCTGGCTTTTTTCGGAACGAAGCATGAAAAACTGACCAGGAAGCGGCATCCGCGCATTTTCGCCGATTGTGGTTATTTTTAGGCAAAATACGGAACCGTCTGGTTTTGCGCCGGATACGCTTTCGCAAGAAGCTACTGTTCCGTTTGTAAAAACGGGATATGGAATGCCGTTGCAGTCAGTGATTTGTTTCATTTTTTCAGTTTCCTTAAAATCGATTTTTTGTAGGTTGAATTTTGAGTTTTTTTTGCAGGATGAATAGAAGCGTAAGCGGATTTGTGATTTGCGAAGACTTTGGGCGATTGAACCGATTAAAGTGCGCAGCACCCAAATTTTTACAAGCGAAGCGCGAGCCCAACCGTCTGGAACAAATTGCAAATCCGCTGAAAGCGTCATTTCAGAATTTATAAAAAACTCAAATTTCAATCCAAAATTATACTACAAATATAATGTTTCTTGAATATAAGGCAAACTTTAAAATTTTGGTTGCAATAAAATCTTTTTAGAATCGGAGCCCGAATCTTACTGACGGATGAAGGTCAACGGAATCTGAAAACGAAATTGTTCCAAAGTTGTTGTCGCGGACTTCGTTATAAAATGCTGTGTCGTTGAAATCTTCAATATGAAAGTCAAATACGCCGGAAATAAAAACTGAAAATCTTCGGAGCGGTTTGAATTCCAGAGAAATTCGGGCTTCTGGAACAAAATTAAATCTGTGGTCGCCGTTTTCTATGTCTGAGAAAGCCCAAAGAAATTTTCCGTTTAGGGAAAAGTCCAAAAGTGTGCGGCTGATTAAAGTTTCTTCGTGTCCGATTCCAAAATTCAAGTTGATTGATTTTCCCAGATCGCTTAAAGATTGTCCGGTCAAAACTGAACCGTGAACGCGGCGGCTTCCAGCTCTTATTCCGCCTTCAAAAAGTCCGTCTGTGTCTACAGAAATTTCTGGCAAAACGCGGAAAACGTCCTGTTGTTTTAATTTTCCGGCTTTTACAAGAGTTTTTGTCATTTTTGAGTTGTTTTTGACAGCGGAAATTTTTTCCTGCTCAAGAGTTTCTTCCCCAATTGTAAATGTGTACGCGATTCCTTTGTGCGGATAAACATATTTCTTTGGGCAAATTTCTGTAATGTATCCTTCTGTGTCGTAATGTTCAATTTTTAGCGGAATTGGCGTTGGAAGAATGCTGTCTTTGTATATTACAACGGAATAACTTTGGCTTGAAGGAAAACCGATTACAGTTCCGGTTGGCGATGGAACTGCAAGAATTGGAATTCTTATGCTTTTTATTACTGGAAGTCCGTCGGCAATTTTTAGAACCATATTTCCGTGGCAATCAAAAACTGCACATTCATAAGCTCCGTGAATTACAAGGCGGCTGCTTTTTATGTCTGAAAAAGCTTTGTCTTCATCAAGGGCAAGAAGCCAGCTTAGGTAATTTGAGCAGCAGTGCATATCGAAAAATGCAAATTCTGAATAATCAAGGAATCCGCCTGTTGCGTTGTTGATTGATTTTCCGATTGTTGCAAAAAGTCCGCGGTCTTTTTTTGTTTCTTTTTCAGATTGTGCGGCTGTTTCTGAATCTTGTTCATCTGCGGCAGAATTTTCTGTGTTTTCAGTTTCTTCCGGGTAAATTTTGTAGAATATTTTTTCACCTTGAGTTCTAAGGCTGATTGGAGCGTCGTAATATTCATTTACATTTGGATATAAAGTTGAAAGAATTCTTGTTACAAGAGAAGGAATGTATGTTCCGGTTTTGAATGGATAATATTCGCGGCGCATGATTTGAGAAAAATATTTGTTCACTTGGGGAATATATTCGTTTGTGTAAATTTCCGGATTTGTGTTCCAATAATTTGCAAAAACTTTTGACTGACCGAATTTTCCGTAGTTCCATTCCTTTTTTTTATTGTTGATTTTTAAAGGAACGGTTGGAACTATGTCTTCAGGATTTATGATATTCCAGATAAAATTGTATTTTGGGTCTGTGACTTTTTCTTGCTGGGAAACATTTGGAGCGGCAAAAGTGTAGACGTAGATGTTTTCTGTGTCAAAATAACCTTGATCGGCAAGTTGCGCGCCAAGAAGATTTGAAAGTGCTGCGCCTCGGCTATGTCCTGTGATTAAAAAATAAGTTGTGTCCGGGTCAATATTTCTTTTTAAAAGATAATAAATCAGTGCTTTTTGAATTAATGTCTGCGTTCGGAAAAATCCTTCGTGAATCAATGTTGATTCGTGCGTTGAATCTGCTACATTCGCGTTGGAAATCCATTCCGGCGCAGAATATGGCGTTCCGCGGATTGTAAGAAAAATCAGCGTGCGTTTGCCTTTTGCGCTGTTGATTTCTTTTGCGGCAATGCTGAAAGCGGCCTGATCTTTTTCTAGTCCTGGAGCTTTGTAGTCAAGCTGATAATGAAATTCCATGTTTTTTTCTGGAACGCCTAATTTTTTGTAGACATTTTTAAGCTGGTTCAAATCCGGGTCGGTTTTTAGGTTTACGTAGGAAACTTCTGAAAGCGCGGCGGCAATTTTTGCAAGTCCATGATTGTAAACTGTCGGAGAATTTTCGCCGAACCAATGTTCATTCCATTCAAAAGGAATTTCAACTGGCGTTTCAAAGCCGGTTTCTTCGGAATTTATTGGAAGAATAACTGTTTCCGCAGAAAGAATCAGTTTTGCCAGACAAAAAATAGAAAACACAAAAATATTTTTTTTACTTAGAAATTTCATTTTTTTCAACTTTTGGATTGATTTTGATTTGCTAAAGGATTTTTGTTTTCCCGGCGTGATTTTTTGCCGGGAAATATTTTCCTAAAGGTTCGCTTTTGCGTTCAATAAATCTTGCTTGCTGAAAAGGGCGTTTTTTGCGGCTGAATCAGCAATGTCGGCAAGGCTCAATGAACCTGACTCGCGCTTTTTTGCAAGGTCTGAATCTTTTTTCCATGCGCAAAGGATTCCGCGGCTTGAATTCACTGTTCCTCCGCAGCGGTCAAGCAATGTTGCGGCGATTCTTGCGGCTCCGCCTTGTGCACCATAACCTGGAATCAAGAAGAATGTTTCTGGATATTTGTCGCGTAGCGCACGTGCATCTTTTTCCTGCGTTGCGCCTACAACTGCACCGATTGGCTCGCAAGTCTGTTCTGCATAATTTGCTTTGAATTCATTGTTTATGTTTGCAATTTCATTCCCGACTTTTTCCAAAAGAAGCCCGCCAGATTTTAGTTCCTGATGTTCAATATCTGTCATTCCTGGATTGGAAGTGCAAAGCAGGACAAATGCGCCTTTTCCGCCTTTTTCCGGGGCTGCATAATTTGTAAAAGGTCTTAGAGTGTCAAAACCCATGTAAGGATTGATTGTAATAATATCTGTTTCAAAATCACCTGAAAAATGAGCGCGCGCATAGGCATCGGCGGTTGCGGCAATATCTCCGCGCTTGATGTCGCTGATTGCAATAAGTCCAGCGTTTCTGACGGCTTTTAAAGTTTCTGCATAAACTTTCATTCCTTTTAAGCCCATTGCCTCATAATAAGCGATTTGAACTTTGCAGCAGCAGGCACTTTTATCGCTAACAATCCGGCGGATAATTTCCTTGTTATAAGCAAGAACTGCTTCTTCCGGCGAGCCAACAGCTTTGATGACTGATTCTGGAAGATACGATGGATCTGTGTCCAAGCCAACGCACAAAGGACCTCGTTCTGCGGCGAGTTCTTGTAAAATCTGCATATTATGTTTTGTAATCATGATTTTATTATAACGTTTTTTTCTAGGAAATTCTATTTGTTACGGCGCGACGGACTTCTTCCGCATATTGCAGCATATTCAAAAAAAGAGCAGTGATTTGCGCATTTACAGAATTTATTGAAAATTTTGGTTTTCCTTTTTTGTTGAGTTTTGAACGTGCTGTGGCGGCAGTGCGGATTTTGTTCCATTCTGAAAAGATTTCTGGAATAAAAGTGATTGTAATCGAAATCAACATTGCGGAATTCAGTTTTTTGAATGAAGGAATTATTTTACATATTTTGTTTTCTACGCCGCAAAGCGTGTCCATGATTTCAATCTTGGAAGTTGTCTCAAAAACAATTAACGAAAACAGAGCTGTTACAAAAAATCTGAAGGTATAAAGCAAATCTGAAAGAAGCGCGCTGTAATTTTGGGAAAGAATTGAAACTGAAGAAAAAAGAATTGCAATCCAAAGCAGAAATCTTAACCGAATCAGACTTTTAAAAGGCGTTTTTGCAAGAAAAAAGAAAACTGCGGTAACCAAAAAATAAAAAAAAGTCCGTAGCCACGGAATGTACTGAATAAAATTTTCGTTTTTAAACCAAAGCGGCGAATTGCTGAACGTCCGCAGCGTTACAAATAGCATCAGAATGATTTTTATTCCGCACGGAATTTTGTGTACTATTGAATTTTCATTTCTGTAGCTAAAAATTGCAGGATTTTTCTTCATTAATTGCTCCGGCTTTCTTGTGGGGTTGTTCCCCAAAAGAGGTCAGAAACGGATTTTGGATGTGCCAAAGGATTCCTGATTCCAAATTTTTCAAGTTCGAGTTTTAACCCTTCTTCTGGAGTTCCGGAAAATTTGATTTCGCCTTTATCAAGAATTACAAAGCGGTCGGCAAGACCTAGGATTTTTTCAAGTTCATGCGTAAGAACGATGACCGTCTTTTTTTCATTTTTCAGTTTTTTTAAAATTTCGCAGACGCTTTGAACGCCCGGAAAATCAAGATTTGCAAATGGTTCATCAAAGATAAAAACTTCACGGTTCATTGCAAGAATTCCGGCAACCGCAAGCCGCCTTTTTTCTCCGCCGCTCATTTGTCTGGCTGGGGCAAAACGTCGCTCGTAAAGCCCGACAGATTTTAATGTTTCCTCGACTTTTTTTTCTATCTCTTTTTTTGGAATTTTTTGATTTTTTAAGCCAAAGGAAACGTCTTCAACAGGAGTTTCGCCTAAAATCTGTGCATCCGCATCTTGAAAAACCAGCCCGACTCCCGATTTTGGAGCAAGAATTTGTCCGCTTGTCGGTTCATCAAGCTGCGCAATCAATGACATAAGAACGCTTTTTCCAGAACCATTTCTTCCGCAGATTACAATAAATTCTCCAGCGAAAATTTCCAGGGAAACATTGTTTAACGCAACAATATTTGAAAATTTTCGGGAAACATTTTTTATCTGAAGAATCGGTTCTCTCATTTTTTATGCCAAATAATTTTTTACAATTGGATAAAGTTTTTTAGCAAGCGGAATCATAATAATCAGCTTGATGATATTTCCTGGAATAAAAGGAATTAAAACATAGCTCAAAACTTTTGACATTTCAAGGTCTGGTTTTACGCGGTGAAATCCTGCAATTCCAAGCGCAAAGCAAACAACCGTTGCAACAATTGCCGCAAGCGCAAAGAAAATCCAGTTCAAGATATTGGTTTTTGCAGAAAATTCTGTTGCGGGCGCATCCGACGGATTTTCTGCCGGAATTTTTTTGTAAGGATTTTTTACAAGAAAATGGACAATTAGTCCGCCGGCAAGTGCTGCAATCATATAACCAATAAGAAATCCTCCGGTTGGTCCGTTTAAGATTTTGTCAAATCCGCCTTTTCCGGAAAAAACAGGAAGCCCAAAACTTCCCAAGACAAGAAAAATAAAAACAGAAAGCGTTCCGTAAAGCGGGCCAAGAATAAGTCCGCTCAACATTGCCATCATATCTTGAATTACGATTGGAACTCCGCCTGCGAGCGGAATTTGAATAAAACATCCTGCGCAAACAAAAGCGGCAAACAGAGCAACAAGAATTGCGCGTTTGCCGATAGAATTTGATTTGTTCATAATTGTTAACCTCTTTATTTATTTTAGGGTAACAATTATGAAAGTTTTGGTCAATATTCTGTTTGCAGCGATTTATTTTTTTAGCAATGCGGCAAAAGGATTGTAAGTTTCGCCGTCAGAATCATTGTGGGTGCTGAAATATTCGCTTGCCTCTTCATCCTGTTCGTTTGATGTGCTTGGAACAAGAGAAATTCTGTGGTTTGCGACATCAATTTCTTTTATGACAACAGACATTGGCTGACCCACGCTGAATTTCTTTTTCAGGTTTGTGTTTCTGTCAACGCCGAGCGCAGAAATGTGAACAAGTCCGTCAATTCCGCTTTCAAGGTTGATGAATACGCCAAAATCTGTTACGCGGGAAATTTTTCCGTCAATTTTTTGTCCTTTTGAAAAATGCTCGTTTACTGTTTCCCACGGACTTTTTATCAATGCTTTTGTGCTGATTGAAACGCGTTCTTTGCTCCAGTCTGTGCTGATTACTTTTGCGGTTACTTCCTGGCCGACTTCAAGGACTTTTGAGATGTCTGTTACGCGGTCCAAAGAAATTTCTGAAATCGGGAGCAACGCCTGGAATCCATCGATGTCAACAAATGCGCCGAAAGACTGAAGGCTTTTTACAGTTCCGATAACAATTGAGCCGACCGCAATTTTCTGGCTCAATCCTGAAAGTTGATTCTGGTGCTCTTCTTCAAGAACTTTGCGGTTTGAGACAACAAGTTTTTTGCCGCCGTCTTTGTATTCTTGGATTATGAAAGTAAGTGTTTTTCCGATAAAGTAAGCTGGTTCTTCTTTCTGGCGGAATCCCATCTGAGAGTAAGGACAGAATGCGCGGGAAGAACCGACTGTTACTTCAAATCCGCCTTTTATTTCTTTTTCAACATGACCTTCCACAGGAATATGATTTTTGAATGCGTTTTCCAGCATTGAATCGTCTGCGGATTGTCCTGCGATTTTGGTTGTGAACCGGTTTTCGCCGTTTTTTTCACCAAGGTAGAATGCTTTGATTTTGTCGCCGACTTTTACAGAGATATTTCCGTCTGAGTCTGCGAATTCTGCGCTGGAAATAACGCCTTCGCTTTTTGCGTTTAAATCAATAAATACTGTGTCGCCGCTAATCTGCACGATTGTTGTTTCAATTTCTTGTCCGGGAGTCAATTTTTCAAACATATTTTTTTCCTTCTTATTTGAGTTCTTTTTTTATCGGTTTTGCTTCAAACAGGCTTCTTGTGGCTTCGTTGATTCTTTTTGCTACAATTGGATTGTTCATTGTGTAAAGGTGAACTCCGTCCACGCCGTTTGTTACAAGGTCAGCAATCTGGTCGATTGCGTACGCGATTCCTGCGTCTCGGATTGCTTTCGGCTCATCTGCGTAGCGATCCATCATACGCACAAATTTTTTTGGTAAAACTGCGTTTGTCATGCTGACCATCCGCTCAATTGATTTTTTGTTGGTTGCCGGCATAATTCCTGCTTCAATCGGAACATTTATTCCTACAAGCTGGCAACGTTCAAGGAATGTGTAGAATTTTTCGTTATCAAAAAAAAGCTGGCTCAAAAGATGTTCGGCGCCCGCATCAACTTTTCGCTTTAAATTTTTAAGGTCATCAATCGGACCTGCAGAATTCGGATGACATTCCGGGTAACAGGCTCCCATGATTTTGAATCTTTTTCCGTCTGTGCGTTTTTCGTTGAATTCGCGGATGAATTTTATTAAATCGCTTGCGTAAAGAAAATCGTTTGCCGGTTCACGTCCTTCAATTCTGTCGCCACGGAGCGCAAGAATATTTTCAATTCCGGCTTCCTGAAACTGCTCCAGCACAAATTGGGCATCCTGTTTTTTCATGTTAATGCATGGCATGTGAACCGCGCTTTCTACTCCGCAGACATCTTTGATTCTTTTTGCAATGTTAAGCGTGTTCTCGCAGTTTTCGCTTCCGCCTGCACCGTAAGTTACGCTGATAAAATCCGGCTTGATGTCGCTTAACTCTGAAAGTGTATGATAAACTGTTTCGATATTCATTGTCTTCTTTGGAGGAAAAACCTCGAAAGAAAAAGCTGTTTTTTCTGTTGAAATAATCATATTTTTAATGTAACAGATTAGCTGGAATTAAAAAAGTGTTTATTGAACGTTGCAATGAATTTGGCATTTGGCATTTCTGTTGTTATAATAGAAATGAATTAAAAGTAATTTTTTTATAGAGGAATTTATGACAAGAGAAGATGAGATTGCTGCAAAAGCTGTGCGCCTTTCAACATTAAAGTCGCTTAAAGTAAAAAAAGAACTTAGAATTAAACAAATAAAACAAGAGGCTGAAGAAAAAATCCGCGAAGTTAATATTCAGTATGCGGATGATCCGGAGCGGCTTAGGGCAAAATACGCGGCTGATGATTATGCGCGTTCTGAAAAAGCTAGAAAACGCGCTGAAAAACGGATTGCCAAAGAAAAATCTATGAACGAGCGCGAGCGAAAAATCAGGAAATATACGCTTGGGGAAGAAATTTTCAGTTCAGTTGTGCAGGGAATCGGGGCTTGCCTTTTTATTGCGGCAACGGCTTTGCTTAATGTTTTGGCGTTGAATAATGTTCCTGGAAAATCAAAAATCGTCTACATTGTTCTGTTCAATTGTTTTGGCTGCGGAATGATTTTGAATTACATTTTTTCAGTTTTAAATCATGCGCTTACAAATTCGAATGCAAAAGAGGTTTTTAGGCGTTTTACAAGAATTTTTATTCTTTTTGTGATTGAGTCAACTTATCTTGTTTATTCGTTTGCGGCTATTGAAGGCGGAACAATTTCCTGGGTTTATGGAATTGTTGTTACAGGAATTGCTACGGTTTGCGCTTTGGTTGCGATGTTTCTTTACGCAATTGCCGGAAGTCGTTTTGAAACTGCAAATATTGTGTTCAATGCGGTTTTGGGTTGGGGCGGTTTGTTCATTTGCGCAAATTTGTACCACGCAATCAGAAAAGAAAGTTTTGCAATGTTGATTGCTTGCGGAATTTTCTACACAGTCGGACTGGTTTTCTGTTCAATTCGCAAAGTTAAGTTTATGCACGCAATTGGTGATTTGATTGTGCTTGTCGCGAGCGTTTACTTGTTCTTCTCTTATTTTTTGATGTACTGATTATTTTTCTGAATCGTCCGCGATTTTGTAGTTCCAGTTGTGCTTTGGATAGCGACCTTTCATTTCTTTGCAGATTTCCGGCCAGGTTGAATTCCAGAAATTTGCAAGGTCATCGGTTATTTGCAAAGGTCGTCGCGCAGGGGAAAGAAGTTTTAAAAGAATCGGCATTCCAAGAATTTTTGGCGTTTCAAAGCAGCCGAAAATCTGCTGGATGATTATTTCTAGAACTGGACGAATCACGAGCTTTGTTTTGTCGGTTTCGGAAGATTGCATTTCGTAAAGAATTTTTCGTTTTTTTCCGTTTGGAAGCTCAATTTGAGTTGGAACGTTTTTATCAATTTCTGCGCCATCCAAAAACCAATAAAGCGCATCGAAAACTGTTTTTTCCTGGATGGAATTTTTTCCGCCTAGAAAAGGCAAAAGCCATTCGTTTACATTTTTTTCCAGATTTGATTTTTCTGTTTTGTCTTGAAAATTTTTTTGTTGGGCATAAAATTTTGCACGCAACAAAAGATTTTTCGTTTCTTCATTTTGGGGAAGCGTGTCAAAACCTTTTTGCTGGACTTGGGAGCAGATCGCCGCCGCAAAATCGTTTGGTTCGGGTTGCAGTTTTTTTGTTGAAAGCACGATTTTGCCATAGACGGTGATTTGATTTTTAAAGATTTTTCCGTTCTTCAGGAAAATTTCAGTTTTTGTTTCTGCGTGTTTTTTCAGGAAATCTTCAGATTCTGCTGAAGAAAGTTCCAAATATGAAAAAATAGTTCCTTCGCTTGCGCCGGAATCGACTTCCGGGGCGACAATCCATTCCGGAAGAATTGCCGAACGTTCGATAATTTCTTTTTTTAGATGCGCGATGCGGGCGTTTGGAAATTGGTACAATCCTTTTGTTTGCGTTTGTTTTGCGATTCGGTCGGGGAAGCCGGCTAGAAGTGCGGTGGCTTTTGAGAGCGAAAAGGTTTGCGTTGCGTTGAATTTTTGTTCTGGTGGCAGGGAATTTATGCGGCGGTTAAGATTTTCTAAAAATCGTTTTTGGATTTCTGGCGAAGATTTTGCGTAATTTGAAAATTCCAATGCAATTTCAGGATGGCCATAAAGCGCGGAAATTGCCAGCCGCTGATGAATTCCTAGTTTTAAGGCGGCTTTTCCAGTTTCGGTTATTGTTCCGGTTTTCGAAAGGCAGCCGATTTCCTTTAAAAGTTTTGTGGCTTCATTCCACGCTGCTGGATTTGGCGCGGTAAGCCAGCTTAATTTTGATTCGTCCTGAACGCCCCACAAAGCACATTCCAAAACCAAGGAAGTTATATCGGAACGCAAAATTTCTGGCTGGGCATTTTGCTGAAGAACATCATTTTTGTTCCAGAGCCGGATGCATTTTCCCGGAGCAAGACGACCGGCGCGGCCAGCGCGTTGTTCTGCGGAAAAAATACTTTCGCGCTCGGTTACAAGATGTTCCATTCCGAGTGAAATATTTATTTTGTTTAGCCGTGCCCATCCTGAATCAATTACGGTTTTTACGCCAGGCACAGTTACAGAAGTCTCTGCAATTGCGGAGGAAAGAATTATTCTGATTTTGTCGATTGGTTGCGGTGAAAGAATTTTTTTCTGCTCATTGAAATTTATTGAGCTGTGAAGAACAAGGATTTCTGCTTCTTCTGATGAAAAATTGTATTCCAAAAGTTCATTTTGAACTCGGCGGATTTCTGCAATTCCCGGAAGAAAAACCAGAATCGTTTCAAATTTGTTTTCGTCTTTTAAGATTTTAAATTGCTCAAAAACCGCTTTTGCCGGTGAAATATTTCCTGCGTATTCAATTTTTACCGGAAATTGACGGCCTGGAATTTTCAGGATTGGCGCAGGATTTTGTGGAGTTCCCAAATATTCGGCAATGGGTTTTGTTTCAATTGTGGCGGACATTACAAGCACAAAAAGGTCATCCCGAAGTTCCATCGCTTCTTTTAAAAATGCCAGTGCAAGGTCGGCGTGGATTGAACGCTCGTGGAATTCGTCCAGAACAACAATGCTTGCTTCTTCCAAACTAGGGTCAGACTGAAGTTTTTTTGTAAGAATTGCTTCTGTTAAAATTTCAAGGCGCGTTGAATCTGAAATTTTTGATTCAAGGGACATTCTGTAGCCGGCGGTTTTTCCAGTTTGTTCGCCAAGAATTTCTGAAATTCTGTTTGCAATTGAAAGTGTGGCGATTCTGCGCGGTTCAAGCATCAATATTTTTTTTGGAAAAGATTTTAAAAGCGCAAGAGGAACTGCAGTTGATTTTCCGGCGGCGGTTTCTGCGGTTAAAACAAGAAAATGTGATTCGGAATTTTTTAAGGTTCCGCAAATTTCTTCAAGAAACGGCGTGATTGGCAAATTTTGTATTTCTTTAGGAATCATGGCTAGTTTTTGTTGATATATTTTGATTCAAAATCTTTTACTGGCATTGGTTGCGCAAAATAAAATCCCTGATAATAATCAGTTCCCATGTCCTTTAAAAAGTCAACTTGCTCTTTTGTTTCAACGCCTTCAGTGATTACCGGCATATTAAGCCGTTTTGAAAGTTTTATGATTGAATGAAGAATCTGAATCGAGCGTTCCTGATTTTTTGTTGCCTGAAGAAACGCCATGTCAATCTTTAGAACATCAAACGGAATGTCTTTTAACATATTGAGCGAAGAATAGCCGCTTCCAAAATCATCCATTTCAATCTGAAAACCAAAAGCCCGCAGCTTATTGATAAGAACAAGTTGAGATTCTAGATTCATCAGAATTGCAGATTCCGTGATTTCCAGCTTTAGATTTTTTGGACTTATGTCGTATTTTTTTATCAAATCAATAAAAGTCTGGTAAACATCGATGTAAAGGAAATCTTTTGGCGAAATATTTACAGAAATGTACATATTTTCGATTCCATTGTCTTTCCATTCTTTCAGTTTTTTTGCGGCACATTCCCAAATAAATTGGTCAAGGTTTGTTATAAGTCCTTTGCTTTCAAAAATCGGGATAAAATCGTTTGGCTTCATGATTGAATTTTCTGTATGATTCCAGCGGACAAGTGCTTCTGCGCCGTAGACATTTCCATCATTTTTAACTTGTGGCTGCAGGTACATTTGAAACTGGTTATTTTCCAATGCTGAAGGAAATTCCCCGATAAGTTGCGATTCGTGGATTATTGCGCTTCGGAGCTTGGAATTATAGTATGCGATTTTTGTCTGCAAATTTCCTTTTATTGTTTTTAAAGCCATAGATGCGCGGTCGCACATAAGCGAAACAGACATTGAAACATCTTCAACTTCATAAATTCCAACATGAAAATTTACAGGATAATGTAAATCGCTGGAAATTGAAGAAATTTCCTCCGCGTTTTTTAAGAATGATTTTTCATCAAAATCCGATTTTTTTGTAAAAAATGCGAAACGGTCGCTTTCCAGCCGCGCAAAAATCTGTTCTGGCACAGAATATTTTTTTATCACGTCTGCAATTTTTATAAGAAAATTGTTGCCGGTTGAACGCCCGAACAAATCGTTTATAAGCTTAAAATTGTCAATGTCGCTGCAAACCATCAGATATTTTTCGTTTGGCGCAAGCTTTAAAATTTCCTGAACTTTTTCGTAAAATCCTTCCCGGTTGTAAAGATTTGTAAGTTTGTCGTGAATGGCTAAATATCGCTCTTGTTCAAGTTTTTGAACTTCCAGAGTTTTGTCTTGAATAATAAAAAATGCGCCAAGAAAATTCTTGTTTTCATCTTTTAAAG
>CAVBXG010000024.1:0-35378 GCA_963599585.1 bacterium | reverse complement strand
TCTAATGAAAACTCGCCACTTCAAGGACGCCAAACTTGCCTTTTTCCTTCGCGCTCATTCAATTTATGGGTTCAGCATAAAATTCAACATCATTTCAATATAAAAACCGGCGGATTTTTATCTTCTATAAATAAAAAAAATCATATAAAATCAAAAAGTATGGAAACTCCTTTTTTTGGCGAACTGCTGATTATCTTTTTAATTCTTTTGAATTGCGTGCGGATTTTTCTTCTGAAGTTTGGAAAAGTTGACTCGCTTACGATTCTTGCGCCAATTAGTGTGATTCTTGCCGTTTTTCAGATTTTTGCCTGGAATGTTGATATTTTTTCACTTTCAATTTTTGCGATTTCTGTTTTCTGTTTTTTTACGAACTTCCGCGCATTTTTGCGTTTTTCCGGCGGACTTTACGTTGACCATTATAGCGTCGGTTTTAAAATCGGAATAATTTTTGTGATTCTTTTGTGTCTTTTTGAAGGTGCGGTTCTTGTAAAATATCGTCCTGTTTTTTTGAGCAAAAAAGAATTCAGTTCAATAGAAGAAAAAATCCGGCTTTCTGGAGATTTTGCGAGCGGTTTTGAAAAATCTGAAAATTTCGGTTTTTCTTCGGCGGAAATCCGTGTTTTTTCACCTGCAAAAAAATATGATTTTAATGGTCAGTCAATAATTTTGATTTCTGACAAGCGTGCGGATTCTGTTGAATACATTCCGTTTATGAAAATGCTTGCGGCTAAAGGATTTAAGGTTTATTCCGGCGATTTTTATGCCCGCGATGGAAAATGGTTTCATAATCTTGCGGATTTTAAGGTTTTTAGAAAATTTTTTATGCAGATAAATTATTTTCAGAATCCTGTAAAATTTGAAATGCAGAAGGAATTTTATTCATTCAATGAGGCGAAGGAAGTCCGTGCGATGTTGGATTTTGTTTCTGCGGAAGAAAAAAATGCTGAATCTAGCCTTGAGCCGATTTTTGTGGTTGGCGATTGGATGAGCGACATTTGTTTTGATGATTTTTCAAAGGAAAATTTGGAAAATGTCAGCGGATTTTTTAAACTTTCAGACTTGCCGGAATATTCTAGCAAGGGTTTTGGTTTTGTTCAGCAGACTTCGCCGTTTACAGCTCGTTTTTTGAATTTGGAACGGGATCCGAATCTTGAAAATTTAAAGGCGATTGCGGAAAAAACTTTGGACGCAATTCCAGCTCCGCTTTATAAAAAAGAAGTAATTGAGCCGCAAAATCAGGCGGAGGAACAATCTCAAAATCCAGGACTTTCAGGAGCAGAAAATGACGTTGAATGAACTTGATAAATATTTTAGAAGTTTTCTAAAGATTGAAAATTATCTGGCGGATATTTCAAAAAACGGAATTCAGATTCAAAACAGCGAACCTGACAAAAAACAGATAAAAAAAGTTGCGTTTGCGGTGGACGCTTGTCAGGAAACCGCCCTTAAAGCCGCGGAAATCGGGGCGGATGTGCTTTTTGTTCATCACGGACTTTTTTGGCCGGAAACGGAAATTCTTGTGGGCGCTACGTACAAAAGGTTTGCGCCGTTCTTGAAGAATGATGTTGCGTTGTACGCGTGCCATATTCCGCTGGATGCGAATAATCCTTACGGAAATAATTATGGACTTGCCGCCCGGATTGGCTTAAAAAATTTGCAGCCGTTTGGCGAATGGCGCGGAATGTTGTGCGGTGTAAAAGGCGAGCTGGAAAATCCTGTCGCGGTGGAGGAGCTAGTTCAGTGCGCGCATAATAAAGGCGAAAAGCCACTTTGCGTTCTTCCGTTTGGAAAAAAAGAGATAAAAACTGTTGGAATTGTTTCTGGTGGCGGCGCGAGCGAATCTGACATTGCGCAGGCGGTTTCTGAAAAATTGGACGCATATATTACTGGCGAGGCGGAGCACAGTTCATTTCATTTTATAAAAGAATCTGAAATTAATTTTATTGCGATGGGACATTATTTTAGCGAGACAATTGGCGTTCAGAACATTGCAAAAAAATTAAAAGAAGAAACTGGAATTCAAACTGAATTTATAGATTTTCCAACAGGATTATAAAATTTTTCTTTAAAAGAAGAATCATAAAGGGTATATTTGATATATGAATATTGAAAAAAAGAATTTGCTTCCATTTATATTGACTTTTGCCATAATTTTGGCGGATCAGCTTACAAAATTTTTGGTTGAACTTTACATTCCTCTTGATTATGCGAATGGTCATTTGGGAATTGGTCCTGTTTTTTTTGGAGATTTTTTAAGAATTATCAGAGTTTATAACACAGGAGTTGCGTTCAGTCTGGGCGATTCTTGGCCGCTTGCGCTCCGTCGGTTGAGTTTTGGTCTTGTTCCTTTGATTGTAATGGTTTTGGTGATTGTTGTTTATTTCAGGAACAAAGAATTTTCAATGCTTCAGCGTTGGGCAATTTGCGGCGTTCTTGGCGGCGGATTTGGAAATCTTATAGACAGATTTTTTAGGGCGCGTGGCGTTGTTGATTTTATTGATGTGAAATTTTACGGACTTTTTGGAATGGAACGCTGGCCGACTTTCAATATTGCGGACTCGGCTGTTGTTGTTTGCGGAATTTTGCTTGTTGCTTCATTTTTGATTCAGATTGCGAAAGAGTCAAAATCAAAGAAAACAGAAAATAAATAGGAAAAAATATGAAAAAAATTGGAATAATCGGCGCGATGGATGTTGAAATCAGCATTTTTTGCAATGAAATGGAAAAAAACGGCAGCCTTAAAAAAACTGAATGTGGAAATCTTGTCTTTAATGAAGGAAATCTTTGCGGAAAAAACGTTGTTGTTGTAAAAAGTGGCATTGGAAAAGTGAATGCGGCTCTTTGCGCTCAACGGCTAGTTCTTCAGTTTGGTGTTGAAAAAATAATTAATACTGGAATTGCCGGCGCGATTCAGGAAAATCTTCATATTCATGACATGGTTGTTTCAACAGATGCGGTTTATCATGACATGGATGCTACGGCGTTTGGCTATGAACCGACGGAAATTCCCCAGATGCACACATCGGCTTTTGATGCGGATGAAAAAATGATTGCGGCAGCGGAAAAGGCTTTTGCCCAGTCTGAAAGCGCGAAAAAATATAAACTGATTCGTGGACGGATTGCCAGCGGAGACCAGTTTATTTCGTATGCGGAACAAAAAGAGCACATTGAAGAAATTTGTTCGCCAGCTTGCGTTGAAATGGAAGGTGCGGCGATTGCCCACGCTTGTTTTTTGAATCAGATTCCGTTTGTGATTTTGCGTTGCATTTCGGATAATGCGGATGACAGTTATGAAGTTACTTACAGTTTTAATGAAAAAATCGCTTCGGAAGAATGTGCGTCGGTTGTTTTGAAGATGCTGGAATTTTTGGACTAAAAATTGATATTTGGAGGAAATATGGCAGAACATTCAGAAGGTCATTACAAAGTTGACAGTTTTAATCTTGATCATACAAAGGTTGTTGCGCCTTACGTAAGGCTTGCGGCAAAAAAAGTCGGCGAAAAGGGCGATATTGTAACAAAATTTGATATAAGATTTTGCCAGCCGAACAAAGAATTTATGACAACAGGTGCACTTCACTCTTTGGAACATATTATTGCAGAATATATCCGCGATGAAGTTGACGGAGTAATTGATTTTAGTCCTATGGGTTGCCGGACAGGTTTTTATTTTACAGTTTTTGGCGACCGAGATGAAAAATATATTGCTGAACGAATGTTGAATATTCTTAGAAAAGTTGCGGTTTGGGACAAGCCAGTTCCTGCGGCAACAGAAAAAGAATGTGGAAATTATAAAGATCAGGATTTGGAAGGCGCAAAATCCTGGGCAAAAAGATGGGTTGAAGGAATTGAGCGCAAAGGTTGGGACTGCTACGGCAAAAAAACAAACTAACGCAAAATAAATAATTTTCTTTCAGGAGGTTAACGGTTGAATATTCTTGTAAAATTTAAAGAAACTGTAACTTCAGTATTGCCAGTAATGCTGATTGTTTTTCTTCTTGGTTTAACGGTCGCCCCCATTGGAGCTCCGCTTTTGCTGCGGTTTTTAGTCGGTGGGATTCTGCTTATAATCGGGCTTACAATTTTTTTGCTCGGTGTTGACATTGGAATCCGTCCGCTTGGTGAACAGACTGGAGCAGCGTTGGTTTCAAAACGGAATTTGTTTCTTCTGCTTAGTGTTTCGTTTGTGATTGGATTTTTGGTTACTGTTGCTGAGCCGGATATTCAGGTTTTTGGCGATCAGATTCATAGCGTTTTTTCTGCGGTGAATAAGACTGGGCTTGTTTATATTATTGCGGCGGGCGTTGGACTTTTGATTACAATCGGACTTTTAAGGTCGATTTTGAACTGGTCTTTAAAAATCACGCTTCTGGTTTTGTATATCGGAGTTTTTATTCTTGCATATTTTACTCCGGAAAGTTTCCGTGGGATTGCGTTTGATTCCGGCGGAGCTACAACAGGACCGATGACCGTTCCATTCATTTTGGCGATAGGAATCGGCGTTTCTTCTGTTCGTTCAACTGGAGCAGATAAAGACAGCGAAAGTTTTGGGCTTACAGGAATTACTTCTGTTGGACCGATAATGGCGGTTCTTGCGTATGGAATGTTCCTTTCGCTTTCTGGCGCGCTCGATTCTGGAAATGAAATTTTGGCGGAATCTGAAAATGTTGTCGGACTTGGAATTTTTATTCAGCTTCTTCCTGGAGTTGTAAAAGAAGCCGCGCTTTCGATTTTGCCGCTTTTTATTCTTTTTGTATTTTTTCAGATTTTTTTGCTGCATTTGCCACCGCGGAAAGTCGCAAAAGTGATTGTCGGTCTTGTTTACAGTTTTATTGGTCTTGCAATATTTCTGGTTGGCGTGAACGGCGGGTTTATGGATGCCGGAAAACAGCTCGGAACTGTTCTTGGTGCAAAAGCAGCTGAATTGGGCGGATTCTGGAATGTGCTGCTGATTGCGACAGGTGTTTTGCTTGGTGCGGTTGTTGTTTGCGCAGAGCCAGCGGTTTGGGTTCTTACAGAGCAGGTTGAAAATCTTTCCGGCGGCACAATAAAACGAAAATTAATGCTTACTTTTTTGGCTGCCGGTTCAGCGGTTGCGATTGGTCTTACAATGTGGCGTGCGCTTCAAGGTTTTAGCATTATGCGGATAATTCTTCCGGGATATGCGATTGCTTTGCTTCTTATGATTTTTTGCCCGAAACTTTTTACGGCAATTGCTTTTGACTCAGGTGGAGTTGCTTCTGGACCGATTACTTCCACATTTGTTCTTTCGTTTACGATAGGAGCTTCTCACGCGGCAGGAGGTTCTTCCGATGCTTTTGGCGTTATAGCGCTTGTTGCTATGACTCCTCTGATTGCAATTCAGGTTCTGGGAATTTTGTTTGCGGCAAAAAAACGAAAAAACAAAATCTCAACAAAAATGGAGGAAAACTGATGTACGATATGATTATTGGGATTGTTCCTGGAAACTGCGGCGAAATTTTGACTCATGCGGCGGTTGACGCTGGCGCGAATGGTGGAACAATTTCCCGCGGAAAAGGCTCTGCGGCAAGCACATTTCTTCAGATTTTGGGCATTGCGGATTCAACAAAAGATATAGTTTACGTTCTGGTTCCTTCTGAAAATACAAAAGGAATCATGGCTGCGATGGAAGAATCTTCTTCTGAAAAAAAACAACCTTTTGGGATTTTGTTCAGCACAAAAGTTTCTCAGTTTGTAAAATCCGGCAAAGCAACCGGAAAGGATGAAAATATGACAGAAACAACACATCAGCTTATTACTATAATTGTAAATAAAGGTTATGCCGAAGACGCGATGGCTGCGGCAAGAAATGCAGGGGCTACAGGAGGAACAATTCTTTCTGCGCGTGGAACTGCCCGCCCTGGAGATGAAACTTTTTTTGGCGTGGAAATTGTTCCAGAAAAAGATATGCTTTTGATTCTTGCGGAAAATGCAAAGGCAAACCAGATTATTGATGCGGTAAAGGAATTGGATTGTCTTTCAAAGCCGGGAAGCGGAATTGTTTTTTCAAATCCTGCTGAAAACTTTACATTGCTTGGAAAGAAAAAATAATGTCTGTAAAAGATTCTGTTTTTTCAGTTCTGCAAAACGCAAAAACAGAAGACGGTTTTGTTTCGGGGCAGGAACTTGCAGAACGCTGTAAAGTTACAAGAACTTCTGTTTGGAAGGCAATCAACGCATTGCGGAAACAAGGCGCGCAGATTGAGGCTGTTACAAACCGCGGCTACAGGCTTGTTTCAAATGATATTTATAACGCTTCTGAAATTTTAAAGCATATTTCAGATAAAGATGTAAAAATCAAATTTTTTGATGTTATTGATTCTACAAGCACTCAGGCAAAGCGTGAATTGGCGGAAAAGGACGGAAAATCTCTTCACAAGATAGTTTTTGTCGCGGCAAAACAAACTTCTGGTCGTGGACGTTTGGGGCGACCGTTTTATTCGCCGGAAGAAAGCGGAATTTATCTTTCAGTTGTCTATGCGAATGGAAATATTACAAAACCCGCGGTTATTACAGCTTCTGCCGGAGTTGCGGTCGCACGCGCGCTAAAAAAAATCTACAATGTTGATGCAAAAATAAAGTGGGTGAACGATGTTTTTGTTGACGGAAAAAAAGTCTGCGGGATTCTTGCGGAAGGCGTTGCAAATTTTGAAACAGGAATGATTGAAGCTGCGGTTGTTGGAATTGGAATCAACATTACAACAAATGAAAACCAACCGGAAGAATTAAAGGATATTGCAGGCGGCGTAATTTCTGGCTCTAAAAACAGAAAGCAGGCGGAACTTTGCGCGGAAGTTATAAACGAATTTCTTTTGATTCTTGATGGTGGCGAGCAAGAAATAAAAAAATCAATGCAGGAATATAAATCTCGTTCTTTTTTGATTGGAAGAGAAGTCGAGATTTCTCCTGTTATAAACACAGAAGATAAAAATTTTAAATGCGTTGTTCAGGACGTTACAGAAGACGCAAAACTCGTTGTAAAACTTAAAAATGGCGAAATAAAAGTTCTTGATAGCGGAGAAGTTTCCATTCATTCTAAAATCGTGGTATAATATATTATTCAAAATATAACTGGTAGGTAAATAATGGCTGACGATTTTGAGGATGAAATAAATAAACTGCTTGCGGATGTGGATAATTCTTCCAGCGAAGGCGTTGATGTTTCGTCTGAATTTGAACAGAAAAGCGATGCTCCTTTTTCGATGCAGGATTTTACCCGGCGTTCAAAATTGTTCAATGCAAAAGTTGAATCCGCTGCGCCGAAAAAACATTCAATTCATGAAGTTGATTTAAGCAAACGACAGTTTGATGAGATTACAAAATTTACGGAAGATGTTCCTTCAAAAGTTTTTGATGACACAAGTTATTACAAGACAGCTTTGACAGGCGAAAATGCTTCTGCCCAGCGGTTGCATCAGGTTCTTTCAAAATATCTGACTTGCCAAGATCCAAAAGACCGAACGGTTTACAGACAAAATATTATTTCTGCGTATTGGGAACTTGTGCGCGGAATGGCTCCTAAAATGGCAGATTTGAATTTGCCAATGCCAAAACGGATGCTCGTTCGGTTTGGCGTTTTGCTTCCTTCTCTTTTTAGACCGGAGCAAAAGGAATTTTTTTCCAAGATAATTTTTGAAAATCGTACAGGCGAGCCGGTTCTTTATGAAGATGAATGGTTCCGCGAAATTGCTAGCGGTCGGCTTACAAATTCAATGACCGACGAAAAACGTGCGCCAAAAAAAGCTACTACTCCAGAAGAAGCAAATTCAATGGAACAGAGTCGTTTGCAGCAGCTTCAGTCGAAAAATTCTGGAAAAATGCAGGCGGCTGAAAATCTTGTTAATATAAAAGAAAATGAACGCAGCGTGCTTGAGCAGGAAATTCGGGAACGTTTTGAAGAACTTTGCGAGCACAATACAATTCCTGGGCTTGAGCCTCACCGCGCGGCTTATTCTGAAAGTCAGCAGCGTCTTTTTAGTGAAATTACCGACCGCTTGCACAGGCTTTCTAAAAATGGAAAGGAATATGTGCGCTGCCTAAAAGATTTTGAGGATGCAAAGGGCGTTTACGATAGCGTTGAAGGAAAACTTTCTGAAAACAGCGGAAATCAGACTCATGCGGCGGATACAGATGCTGTAAATATTGAGTTTGAGACAGTCCGTCAGATGGCAAAAATGACTGTAGGTCGCCAGGGAAACCAGTTTCCTCTTTTTACGCGGGAATTTTATCATTGTATGGAACGAGGCACTGGAACTCGTGAAAATGTAATCGATATTTTGCGCTGGGTTGAGTCAATTGATCCGGGCGCATTCTGCCGTGTTCACAAAAATGTTCCGAACCGAATTGTTCCTTATGTTCTGCTTCTGCCGACTTATGGCGACCGGGGATTTTGCTGGGAACCGTTTGACCGTTACAACAGAGTTACAAGCCGCGGTCGTATTGTTATTCCGATGTATCCGCGCGATTTGAAAATTGCGGTTCTTACAGCCGTTGCTGATTTGCGCTGGCAGGTTGCAAAGGAAAAGGCTTCTTATTATTGGATGGAAGAAGGTTTGACCGGGCAATATTATCAGTATATAGACCGTCAGAAATTAAAGGGCGATTTGAAGGCTTTCTTTATTGAGGATTATGTTCTGTGGATGACAAAAGAATCTAACGGAGTTCAGCGTTTGGATAAAGAAGTCCGTGGAATTTTCTGGAGAAATATGCCGTATCCAGATTCTTTGAAGCAGGAATTGCGCAAGCGAAGTCTTGTTTACGATGAACTTTGCATAAAAGACAACAACCGCGCAATGAGCGACGGATATTGATATTTTTCTTGCGTGAAAATTTTAAAGCCTCGGTTTTGCGCCGAGGTTTTTTTTAGTTTATTTTGATTTTAGACATTTGAGCCTGTTATGTTTGGAATAACAGGTTTGTCCGCAAGAATCATATTTTTCAATTCTGCATACTTTACTTTTTCATTGCCTGAACCAAGCTCATTTGAATGATTTTTTACCTGAGCAATTCCGCGCATTTCTGCAAGATTGTGATAACCATGAGTTTTCATAAAATTCTTTAGACCGTTTACAATATCAATTGCAACATCAGGATTTGTGAATTTTGCCTGACCGATTTCAATTGCCTGCGCTCCAGCCATGATGAATTCAACTGCGTCCTGCCATGTTGAAATTCCGCCGATTCCAACAACAGGAACTCTTTGTGCTGGCGGAAGTTTGTTGATTTCTTCGATTACATCGTAAACAATTCGCAGTGCGAGTGGCTTTAGTCCCGGACCTGAATATCCTGCGTGCACATTGTTGAAGAACGGCTTTCCTTTTTCGATGTCAATTGCAACTCCGTGAACCATATTTATAAGGCTGATTGCGTCTGCTCCTGCTTTTATGCAGGCGATTGCAATCGGGCGGTTGTCCGGCGCATTTGGTGAAAGTTTTACCATCAGCGGCTTTTTTGTTACGGCTCGAACCGCAGAAACGCAGTAATATGCTGTGTCGGCGCTCATTCCCCACGCAAGTCCGGCGGCTTTTATGTTCGGGCAGGAAATGTTCAGCTCAATCATATCGCAGTCGGTTTTATCAAGAAGTTTTGCGCCTTGAACATAAGATTCAATGTCGCTTCCAGCAAGGTTTGCGATTACAACTGGTCCAAGAGTCAACATTCCCGGAAGAAGTTCTTTTATGAAAGTTGGAATTCCTGGATTTTGCAGACCGATTGAATTCATGTTTCCGCCCGGAACTTCAAGGCTTCGTTCTCCTTTGTTTCCTGCGCGCGGTTCAAATGTGCATCCTTTTGAGGCAATTCCGCCCCAGGCAGAAACATCGCTTACGCCGCGGAAATTCTGTCCGTAAGAAAAAGTTCCTGCGCTGGCAATTGTTGGATTCTTAAAGTGAACGCCTGCAATTTCAACAGACAAATCTGGTTCTTCGTCTTTTTCAAGCGGCTTTCTTCTTGGTGCAGGCTTTGAGAATTCTATGATTTTTGCGTCAAAAACAGGACCGTCTTTGCAGCAGCGTTTTAATCCTTCTTTTGTTTCGATTGTGCAGCCAAGACAAGCTCCAAGACCGCAAAGCATTCTGTGCTCCATGGAAATCCAGCATTTGATTCCAAGTTCTTCTGCGACAGTTTTTACATAATTCAAGGCTGGCGTCGGACCGCAGGCGTAAATAACTTGGTAACCGGCTTTTTGAATCGCTTCCTTAGAAAATCCTGCTGGAAGCATTCCGTGGATTCCAACGCTTCCATCGTCTGTTGTGATTACTGTGTTTGCGGCTTTTACATTTTCCAGTCCATAAGAGCCAGATTTGAATGACGCGTAAAAATCGTAAGTTCCATCTGGCAGCGTTGAGGCAAGATTTGCGACTGGAGCGACACCAATTCCTCCGCCAATAATTGCGATTTTTGGAGTTTTTTCTTTATTTTCTGCAATGATTTTTTTTGCATCGTCAACTGGCCATTCTGTTCCGAGCGGTCCAATCAAACTTAAAGATTCACCGATGTACATGTGGCAAAGTTCTTGTGTTCCGCGGCCTTTTTCAAGAATCATAAATTGAATCTTTACTTCTTTTTTGCCGTCTTTGTTGATTTTTTCTTCTGAATGGTAAACGCTGATTGGACGGTTGTAGTTTGTTGTAGTTTTTTTGCTTCTTATAAGATAAAATTGACCGGCTTTTGGGCTTAATTGAGTTTTTCGTTCTAAGATTGCAGTTGTTTCAAGCAGAAAAACGTTTGGTTGACCTTTTATCTGTTCGAGTTTTTCAACTTTTGTTTCACCAAAAAATAACAATCCTTTTCCGTTTTCATCAATTTCAGCCAAATCCATTTTTTCCTCCGGCTTAATAAATTTCCAATATCGTGTTTTTTCTAATATAATGAGAAATCTGGATTTTTTTTAGATAGATTTTTGAAAAAAATTATCAATAACGAAAAATTTACTAGATTGAAGTTTGAGTTGCTAAAATCTAATGGTAGCGCAAACGGATTTTTAATTTGCGAAGACTTTGGGCGATTGAACCAATTAAAGTGCGTAGCACCCAAACAACTACAAGCGCAGCGCGAGCCCAACCGTCTGGAACAAATTGAAAATCCGTTGAGAGCGACCTTTCAGAATTGATAAACTCAAACTTCAGGCTGAGAATAGGTTGGAATTGTGAAAAAAGAATGGTTTGAAAATGCGGAATTTTGGGAATTGTATTCGCCGGTGATTTTTGATGAAAATCGTTGGGCGGAAGCACCTGCGGTTGCGGAAGCTGTAAAAAAATTGGCGGAACTAAAGCCGGGAAATTCGATTCTGGATGCTGGCTGCGGACCTGGGCGAATCAGCGTTGAACTTGCCTTGCTTGGGCTTGATGTTACCGGCGTTGATATAATTCAGCCTGAGTTGGATGCGGCTTTAGAAAGCGCGCGCGATGAAGGCGTGAAACTGACTCTTTTAAAAGAAGATCTTAGGAATTTTTGCAGCGAAAAAAAATACGATTGCGCTGTAAACCTTTACACTTCGTTGGGATATTGCGCGACAGAGCAGGATGATTATAAAATTTTGAAAAATATTTATGATTCATTAAAGCCGGGCGGAATTTTTATTCTTGAGACAACTAGCCGTGAAACTGCGATTATTAATTTTACAAAAGGCGAGGAATTTTTCCGTTCAGAAATAAAAGTTGTTACGAATTTTAGCGTTGTTGGAGCTTGGGAAGGACTTTGTTCCGACTGGACTCTAATTTTTCCTGATGGAAATAAAATTGAGCATAAATTTGTTCAGCGTCTTTATTCTGCGCCGGAATTAAAAAAAGTTCTTTTGGGCTTGGGCTACAAAACTGTTGAAATTTACGGCGGATATGAAAAACAGGCTTATGACCAGACGGCCGCGACTATGGTTATGGTTTGCCGAAAATCCTGATATATATGGAAAATTTTTGATTATTTTCAAACGCGGATGCGTTTGAAACCTGTTAGAGAGGGTAGGGCGCAACGAAGTGCGACCGCAGGGGGAGACTTCCCCCCTCCTAGGTTAAAAAAAATTAGAATGAAATTATTTCGTCGTAAACCTGAATTGCAAAAACGTCGGTCATTCCGGAGATGAATTCCACAACGCATTTTGTGTATGAGCCAATGTCGTTAAGGTTGAAAACTTGCACGGTGTTAAGGCGGAGGATTTTTTTTCGGTCCATTTCAGTTTTCCATGTTGACGGGCGGTAATTTGTGTATTTTATAAGCCATTCAACAAAAGTTTTTCCTAAAACTGGATAATATTTTAGTGCCTGCGCCATTCTGCCGTTTTTTGCGTATTCGTAGTAGCGCATTAGGGTTCGGAAAATTGTCTGAAGGCAGTTGTCCGCATAATATGAAAATTCTTTTAGCCGCCAGTGATTGTAAATATGCGCAAAGTTGAATTTTTTTATTTCCAGGATGAAGTTAAAGTATTCTTCACTGAAACAAAGTCCTTTTTCCGGGGAACTCTGCTGGCAAAGGTCTACAATCAAGTCATTTATCAGAACGGTTGTGTTTACGGCTTTTCCGCTGCGGAATGCGTGGTTGCCTTTTGAATTTAGTGTGGTCGCAACAATTTCGCGCATGTGGCGGTATGCGGCCATGTCAAGGATATGATATTGACGTGCATCTTCTATGTCGCGCCCAAGATACGCGATTTTGTCCGCAATTTTTACTACGCAGCCTTCCCAGGTGAACGGCTGAATCAGTCCGGGGCGTTTTATTGAATACAAATCGATTGCGTCTGCGCGGGGTTTTATTCCCTGCTGGTCGATTTCGCCGCAGTGGCAGATTAATCCGTCGCGCACAGCATAAGTAAGGTTCAGCGGCTGGGCGATTCCGTCCGGGTCGGGAAGAGTTTCTATAAAATCGGCAAAAAACAGGGAATTCCGCTCGTGCCAGAATTTTTTTGGCGCGTCCTTGCCTTCTTTTTGTTCCATCAGCGAATTTAGGCAGTCTTCCCCGTGGTGTCCGAATGGCGCGTGTCCTATGTCGTGCCCTAGTGCGATTGCGTTGGAAAGCTGCTCGTTTAAGCCAAGATATTTGCAGATTGTGCTTGCGACGCTTGCAACATGCATAACGTGTTCCATTCTTGTGCAAACATGGTCGTTGTGCGGAGCGTAAAAAACTTGGGTTTTGTGCTTTAGGCGGCGGTATGCCTGGCAGTGAAGGATTCGCGTGTAGTCGCGCTCAAAATCCGAGCGGATGTCGTTTCTGTCATAAATTGGAATCTCGCGTTTTGTGGCTTCCTGCCATTTTGGATTTTTTTCGTCGCATTTTTCAGATTCAAAACCGTTTTTCATAGTTTGATTATATTGGTAGCCACTTAAAATTGCAAATTAAGATTTTTAGAAGGGCGGCTGCGCAACGTTCAGAACATTCGTTCTTCACTACCCAAAAAAACAAGTTTTTTTGGCACGGTCAGTCTTATTATGCCCTAGAAGGGCGCCTGCCCTACGTCTCAGCCCTGCGGTCTTCGTCTACCCCTCTGAACAGAGGTCGGCTTCGCCGCCCGGTTTTGCTTCTTTAAAAACAAAAAGTCCCTGATGAAAAAGGAGGAAAATCACCAGGGACTGGAGTATGTTCTTTAATTATTCGCTTTACACTAAAACAACCAACCGGCGCACAAAAGGTTACAATTTTTTTTGGGAAATTTGTTTGAATGGCGTTTTTTATGCTGAATCCATAAATTGAATAAGTGGAAGGAAAAAGGCAAGTTTGGCGTCATTGAAGCACTAGTTTTCTTGACAGAAAACTAGATAAGTAGAACATATTATGTTCTGCAAGTTTTTGCCGAATGGCATAAAAGAATTGTCGAGCATTTTCTGAAAGAAAAGCGCAGATAATTCTTCCCAAAAAACACTTCACCATAGCCAAATCTTGACTTTTGACTGGAAGCTTATTCAATTTCTTTTACAATCAACAAAAAAATGCAAACATTTTTACCCAATCACTTTTGCCACCAACGAGGCTTTTTGCTTGACAAATTCTCTTATTCTGTTAGACTAAATAAAGATGACAAAAAATAAAAAAATGTCATTTTGAAAAATTAATGAGGTAATTATGTCTAAGAAATTTGCATTTTTATTTCCTGGCCAGGGTGCGCAGGAACCTGGAATGTTAAAGGATGTTTGCGAAGCTTTTCCAGAAGCGCGCAAGGTTGTTGATGAAGTTTCAAAAATAACTGGCGTTGATATGCCGCGCCTTATGTGGGAATCAGAAAAAGAAGTTCTTAGCCGCTCAGATAATAGCCAGCTTGCAATCACAACTGCTTCTTTGGCAACAATGAAAGTTCTTGAAGGCAAAGGAATTGTTCCTTCCGCTTCCATGGGATTTTCTCTTGGTGAATTTCCTGCTTTGTATGCTGCTGGTGTTTTTTCTTTTGAAGATGTAATTAAAGTAGTTCAGAAACGTGGTCAGATTATGCAGAAAGTTTGCGATGAGATTGCTGCCGAAAACGCAGGTCATGCGCCTGGAATGACAGCTGTAATCGGTCTTTCTCCAGAAAAAGTTGAAGAAATCGCTTCTGGAATCAAAGACGCTTACGCAGCAAACTTGAATAGTTCAGTTCAGACTGTAGTTTCTGGAACATTTGACGCTTTGACAGAAGTTGAGGCAAAAGCAAAAGAGGCTGGTGCTCGCCGTGCGCTTCGTCTTGCTGTTGCAGGTCCGTTCCATTCACCGCTTATGCAGAAAGCTGCAGATGAATTTGAAAAAGCGATTGCCGATGTTACATTCAATGATCCAAAAATTGAACTTTTCAGCAACGTTACAGGTAAAAAAGTGACAAGCGGTGCGGAAATCAAGAAAAATGCGGTTCTTCATCTTACAAATCCGGTTCGATGGACTTCTGAGGAAGCGGTTCTTGCTTCTATTTTGACGGACGACTGGCAGATTCTTGAAGTTGGTCCTGGAAAAGTTCTTTCTGGACTTTGGGCTAAGACTGAATTCGGTGAAAAATTTAAAGTTCCTTCTATTAACACTGTTGATTCAATCAACGGATTAAGTTTGTAAATTCTGGAGTTTTATTGATGTTAAAAGGAAAAAAAGCTCTTGTTACTGGTTCTAGCCGTGGAATTGGTCGCAAAATTGTAGAAACTTTTTTGGCTAACGGTGCGGAAGTCTGGGGATTGTGCTCAAAACCTTCTGCGGCAAAAGCTGAACTTGAATCATTTGCAAAAGAAAATGGAACTGTTTTTCATGAGATTTGTGCAAATGTTGGTGATGCGGCGGTTCTTTCAGAAGTTGTAAAGGCTGCTCTTGCCGAAGCTGGAAATTTTGATGTTCTTGTGAACAACGCTGGAATTACGCGCGACGGACTTTCTTTCAGAATGAAAATGGAAGACTGGCAGAATGTTCTTAATGTTAATCTTACAGGAACTTTTGTTGTTACGCAGATTGTTTCTAACGCAATGTTGCGCGCGCGTGCTGGTTCTATTATCAATATGAGCTCGATTGTTGGAATCCACGGTCAGGGCGGTCAGGTGAATTATGCGGCTTCTAAAGGCGGCTTGATTGCGTACAGCAAATCTCTTGCAAAAGAAGTTGGTGCGCGCGGAATTCGAGTGAACTGCATTGCTCCTGGTTTTATTGAAACTGATATGACCGCCGTTTTGAACGAAGACCTGAAAAAATCGATGATTGATTCAGTTCCATTAAAACGCGCCGGAAAACCCGAAGACATTGCAAACGCAGCCCTGTTCCTTGCAAGCGATTTATCAACATATATTACAGGCCAGGTCCTCGGCATAGACGGAGGAATGGGTTGTTAAAGAAGGAATGCAAACAGGGATGTTTGCCTACCGCGGAGCAAGCCGCTTGCGGCTTGTGAATAAAAACAGCAGGCGTTACGGGCGGCGTTTGAGCCCGTACGGTGGGTACAACGAAGCTTTTATTTCTTTAAATAAGATTATTAATTTAGCTTCGTTTGCAGTTTTGCAAGCAAAACTGTTAATTGATTTTAATGGACGTAGGGCGGTTGTCCGCCCTTCTTGTTGGAAATTTGGCGTCGGAAAAAGACCTTGGGCTTTTTTCGAGTAGAGAGCGGCGGAGACGCGAACGGTGTTGTCCGCCCTTTAAAAAAAAATTAAAACTAAGGAAATTATATGGAAAAAAGACGAGTTGTAATTACAGGTTTGGGAGCGATTACTCCACTTGGAAATAGCGTTGCAGAATTTTGGAGTGGAATAAAGGCTGGAAAAAGCGGAATTGGTCCGATTACTCATTTTGACGCTTCTATAAACAAGGTTCACTATGCGGCTGAAGTAAAAAACTTTAATCCTGGTGATTATATGGATCCAAAGGAAGCTAGAAAAATGGCTCGCTTTTCGCAGTATGCGGTTGCGGCTGCCAAACAGGCTTTGGAAGATTCAAAATTGATGGGAAATGCTGAAGTTCTTGATGAAACTGGTTGTATTCTTGGTGTTGGAATCGGTGGTTTTGAGGTAACTGAGGCTTCTGCGAAAGGTTATTTTAATTCTGGATGCACAAAAACTGCTCCAATGACAATTCCTGAGCTTATTCCTAATGAAGCTGGCGGAAATATTGCAATGCAGTTTGGTTGCCATGGTCCGGTTCAGGCTGTTTCTACTGCTTGTTCTTCTGGAACTGATGCGATGGGCGTTGCTTTTGATATGGTTCGTTCTGGTCGTCTTGACGTTTGTCTTACTGGTGGTGCTGAATCTACAATCAATGGTTATGCGATTGTTGCTTTTGAAGTTTTGCACGCTCTTTCTACAGGCTTTGATGATGATCCAACAAAAGCTAGCCGTCCTTTTGACAAGAAGAGAAATGGTTTTGTGATGGGCGAAGGTGCTGGTGTTCTTGTTTTTGAGGAATATGAGCATGCAAAGGCTCGTGGTGCAAAGATTTATGCTGAAGTTGCAGGTTATGGCTCTTCTTGCGATGGTTATCACCTTACTTCTCCAAATCCTGATGGAATTTGCGGTTCTAAATGTATGACACGCGCTTTGAAGGACGCTGGAATGGATCCTTCAGAGATTCAGTATTACAATGCGCATGGAACTTCTACTCATATCAATGATCCTTCTGAGACAAATATGATTAAGCTTGCGTTCGGTGAAGAAAATGCGCGCAAACTTAAGATTTCTTCTACAAAATCAATGCACGGTCACTGTCTTGGTGCAACTGGCGCAATTGAAGCGATTGCTTGTATCAATGCGATTAACGACAGTTTTGTTCCTCCTACAATCAATCTTGAAGAGCAGGATGTAGAGGGTGGCTGCGACCTTGATTACGTTCCAAATAAAGGAATTGAGATGAATGTTGATGCGGCAATGAGCGCAACTTTTGGATTTGGCGGACATAACGGCGCAATCATTTTGAAGAAGGTAAGGTAATTATGGCTTTGACCACTGATATAAAATCTTTGTTGCCGCATCGTGAGCCTTTTTTGTTTGTTGATGCAATTTTGAGCGCAGATGAAAAAGGTGCTGTTTGCGAGCATACTTTTACTGAGAATGAATTTTTCTTTAAAGGACATTTTCCGGAATATCCTGTTGTTCCTGGAGTTATTCTTTGCGAAACAATGGCTCAGGCGGGTGGCGCAGCTTTGCGCTACCAGGGAATTGTTCCTGGAAACAGCTTGTTCTTTTTTGCGACTTTGGACAAGGTAAAGTTCAGAAATCAGGTTCGCCCTGGTGACAAGGCGCGTATGGAAATCACATATTTGCGCACAAGTCCAAAAATGATAAAGCAGGCCGGAAAACTTTATGTTGGCGACACTCTTTGCTGCGAAGCCGAGTGGATGTGCTTAGTTGGATCGGCACAATAGTGCCGTCCAACGGAGTTAAATAATTTCCTTGCACAACCCGGCAACTTGTTGCCGGAAGTGCTTAGTAGGCGCAGCAAACTAGCAGGCGTTGCGGGCGGCGTTTGAGCCCGCACGGTGGGTAGGCTAAAACCGAAGGTTTTGGGCGGAGGGCGGTTGTCCGCCCTTTTTTATTTAGCTTTCCAGGTTTTTCAGGTCGTATGGTGTTTCCTGGTAGACGTAGTAGTTTATCCAGTTGCTGAAAAATAGGTGCGCGGTGCTTCGCCATGTTGAGGCTGGGAAGGTTGTGCTGTCGTTGTTTTTGAAATAGTGTTTTGGAAGTTCGATTGGCAGATTTTTGTTTTTGTCGCGCCAATATTCGTTTGCTAGAGTGTTTGTGTCGTATTCAAGGTGTCCGGTCATAAAGATTTCGCGGTCGTTGTTGGATTTTATCAGTGTTACGCCGGCTTCTTTTGATTTTGCAAGAATTGTAAGTTCTGGATGCGCAAGGATGTCGTTTTCGTTTATTGTTGTGTGGCGGCTCTGCGGAATCGGGAAATTATCGTCCAAACCGCGAAGGAGCGAGTCGTTCATTGTTGTGCGTTCATTTTGAAAAATTCCGAAAAGTTTTTTTTCTAGCGGAATTTTTTGTATGTTGTGAAGGTGATAAAGCCCGGCGAATGCGCCCCAGCACAAGTAAAGCGTTGAAAATACGTGTTTTTTTGCGTAATCCATTATTTTGCAGAGTTCATTCCAATAGTCAACTTGCTCGAATGGTAGCTGTTCGACTGGTGCGCCGGTTATAATCATTCCGTCGTATTTGTTTTTAAAGATTTCGCTTGAGGGAATGTAGTATTTTTCAAGATATTCCCTGCCGGTATGCTTGTATTTGTGGTTTTCCATGCGGATTAATGAAATTTCAATCTGAAGCGGAGTATTTCCTAAAAGGCGCAAAAGTTGGACTTCGGTTACTTCGCGGGTTGGCATAAGGTTTACGATTGCGACTTTTAGCGGGCGGATTTCCTGGGTTTCGGCGCGCTGCTCGGTCATTACGAATATATTTTCTTGTTCCAGCGTGTTTACGGCTGGCAAATCAGCATTAATTTTAATTGGCATAATTTAAGAATAGCAAAAAAAATATTGATTTGCTATACTTTTATTTATGGCAGAAAGTGATAACAGAAAAGCGGCGTTGAAAAAACTAAGGCTTTTGTCTTACAGCTCAAAACTGAATATAAATTCTTTCAGGAAAAAAATTGAAGATGCTTTTTACTGTCCGATTCTTCCGAATCATGTTGAACGGCAGGAGCATAATTATGGCGGCGTGAATTGCGATGTGCTTTCGCCGGAACTTTATTCTTCTAAACGAGTTATGTTTTATATTCACGGCGGTTCGTTTGTTGGCGGCTCAAGGGCAAGCTACAGAAGTTTTTGTTCAATTTTGGCGAACCGGACTTTTAGCCGCGTTGTTGTGCCGGAATATCGTCTTGCCCCGACTTACGCTTTTCCTTCTGCCATAGAAGATATTCAGGCGGTTTTCCGCGCGTTGTTCACAGAGGAGCAGATTGCGCGCTCATTGGATTCTTCTGTTGATGAGGACGGAAATCAACAGGAGTCTTTGCCGGAATTTATAATTGCCGCGGATGGAGCCGGTGCTTCAATCGCGATGGCGTTGCTTTTGAATCTGCGTGAACGCTACAGAAATTGCATAAAAAAAGTTGTGCTTCTTTCTCCGTGGTTAAATTTAAGTCCGAATTCTTCGTTGTTTGCGCAAAAAAAGGCGCAGGACGAGGTTATTTCAAAAGATGTTCTCCGGCAAAGTTCGGATGTTTACACGTATGCTTCGAATCTTGAAAATCCGCTGGTTTCGCCGTTGCTTGCTTCTCCTGAACAGTTTGTGGGTTTTCCTTCAACTTATATTCAGGTTGGTGAAAAGGAAATTCTTGTTGAAGATGCAAAAAAACTCGATTCAATTTTAAAAGGATGTGGCGTTGATTCCGAGGTGGAGATTTTCCCGGATATGATGCATTTGTTTCAGCTTGCGGAAGGTTTTCTTGAGGCGAGCCATATTGCGCTTTCTAAAATTGCCGACCAGATTACCGGGACTTCTGAAAATTCGGAACGTCAGACTTATGAGAACAAGCCTAGACTTGAACAGAGCTTGAAGGCGGAATCATGATAGAATTACTTTCTCCTGCTGGAAATGTTGAAAAACTTTACTATGCGTATGCGTATGGTGCGGATGCGGCTTATATCGGGCTGAAAAGATTTTCGCTCCGCGTAAAGGCTGATAATTTTTACGAGGATGAATACAAGAAAGTTATTGCGTTGAAGGAACAGTTTCCTGGGCGAAGGTTGCATTGTGCGTTGAATATTTCGTTCCACAACCGTGATATAGATAATTTTTTGCAGAATATTGATTATTTTAAAGCGTATCCGATTGACGCGTTCATCGTGCAGGATATTGGGATTGTTCCGATTCTTCAGAAATATTTTCCTGATGTTGAATTGCACGTAAGCACTCAGGCTAGTTGCGTGAACCGCGAAGCTGTAAAAATGTATAAATCAATGGGATTTAAGCGCGTTGTTCTTGGCCGCGAGGTTACTTTAAAGGAAATCCGCGAAATAAAAGATGCAGTTCCAGACATGGAGCTTGAAGCGTTTGCCCACGGCGCGATGTGCATTGCGTATGCCGGTCGTTGCCTTATGAGCGCGTATCTTACGGCAAGAAGTGCGCAGGCTGGGGCTTGCAGTCATACTTGCAGATGGAATTTTAAGCTTTTGTCAGAAGCGGACAAGGCGAAAAAACTTGCAGAATCTGGACTTCTTTCTATTGAAGAAGAAAAACGTCTGGGCGAATATTTTCCAGTTTTTGAAGGCGACGATTTTACGGCGATTCTTTCCAGCAAAGATTTGCGCATGGTTGAGCATCTTGACGACATGAAAAAAGCTGGCGTTGATTCAATAAAAATCGAAGGTCGTATGAAAAGCGTTTATTATGTTGCGCTTGTCACCCGTGCCTACAGAAAAGCCCTGGACGCTCTTGAAGGAAAAATTTCTTCTGAAGAGGCGAAACCTTTTATTGATGAACTTGAAAACGTGAGCCACCGCGAAAGCGGAACTGGTTTTTACTATAATCCTGCGGACGCAAATAAAACTGTAAGCGGAGCGACCGACAGCCGTTATATTCTTGCCGCTGAAATTGGCGAGGAACTTTCTGCGGATGAGGCTGAGAAAATTTTTACCGCGGGAAAGGATTTTAAAGCCCAAAAGCAAAAAGAACTTGATGAAATGCACCCCAAAGCGCGCGCGGCTCGGCTGAAAGACTATGAAATTCATCCGGAAAAAAATCCTGAGATTGCTGAGCAAAAAACTGGTTGGCATATTTACAAAATGCTTCCGTTGAATATGATAAAAGCTGGCGAAAAAATTGAGTTTGTTGCGCCGGATATTGTCGCAAAAAAAGCCGAAAATGATGAATGGTGTCTGGTTGATCCGGATTCTGGAACTTTGCGGGCTTGGGTTTGCGACGGACATAATTGCGTTCTTTACACAAAAATTCCGCTTCAGGCTGGCGCGCTGATTAGAATTGAAGATCCGGATTACGTTCCGGGAAAAATTCGTGATACAGGAAGATAAATTTTGGTAAAAACAATTCGTTTTGTTTTATTTTCAATAATTTTTCTCTTTTTTTCAGTTTTTTCTTATGCTGAGATTGTGAATTTTTTTACGCCAAAAATGCAGTGGAGCGTTACAAACGGCCTGAGCCTTGAGAACGGTGCGGATTTTGCGCCGCTGACTTCTGCGGTTGATCTTTCTGTTGATTTGGATATGCAGGAAATCCGCGTGAATGTTGGAAATTTTGTTCAGCCTAGCCAAGTCGATTTTTCCACGGAATTTATTTATTGGCCGACTTTTTTCAATTGCTTTAACGCTGGCGTTGGAACGATTCTTCATTTTGTGCATTGCAACGATATTTTTTCAGAATTTGACTATCTTAGTGGCGCATATCTTTCTTTTCATACTCCGAAAAAGTTTGACTGCATGGCAAATTTTCTTTACCACGGAAAAGCCGCGCGTATTAATGCCATAAAAAATGAGGTTCCGTGGCTAAAAAACAGTTCAATCGCTTTTAAGACTGAATTCAATTTTCGTCCGATTGCGCAGTTGAATCTGAATTTGTCAGTTTCTTCTTATTCAATGTACCGTTATATGCTTTGGTTTGCGCCGGATTTTTCATTTTCCGCGGATTATAAATTTTTTGATATGTTTGCTGTTGGCGGTCAAATTGAAGTTCAATATATTGACATGTTCACGTTGAGTTCAAATTTGAACAGCATTGATATAAGAATTTATGGAAGGCTTGAGTTTTGATGAATTTGATTAAAAAAAGATTTTTTAAAGTCGGTTTGACCGCTTTTTTTGTGATTTTTGTTTTTCTTTTTTGGTCGTGCAAATATTATTCTTATGGTTTGGACGAATTTTTGTACCGCGATGATTCTATCAGGGACCGTTCGTCAAAACTGAAGGAATTAAATGAAGGTCTGGAAGATTCTGTTTCTGGTTCTTATGAAATTCTTGTGATTACAGATGTTCATTTTGGCGGAGAAGGAATCGGCATTAACGGCGAACGCCGCGATGATGAATTTTTTGCCTGGATAAAAAACACTTTTGAAGATGGTGAAAAAGAAATGCCGAGATTCTGCGTTTGTCTTGGTGATGTTGCGGAACACGGTTTGGAGTCGGAATTCAAGGATTATAAGAAATTTACAGAAAAACTTGAATCAGAATTTGGAATAAAAACGTACAACATTATTGGAAACCACGATTTGTACAACGCCGGCTGGAAAAATTTTGAAAAATACAGTTTTCCTTACTGTTCATTCTATAAATTTAGGACAAAAAATCTTACATATTATTTCTTGGATTCAGCGAGCGGTTCTTTTGGCGACGAGCAGCTTACCGCGTTCAAACGTGATATGGAATACAACGAAAGTGGGCGCGAGAAACTTGTTTTTATGCACGTTCCGGCGTATGCGGGCGGACTTTTTTATTTTGTGATGCAAAATACTGTTGAGCGCAACAAATTTATTTCATATTGCGCGGACAACGATGTGATTGCACTTATTGACGGGCACACGCACAAGGAAATTACGAGCAATCTTGGCTTTATGGAATATAATTTGCCGGGTTATCTGGAAAAACGCGGATGGGCGATTGTTTCTGTTGATGAGAATACTAAAAAAGTAGTATCACAATGCTATTATTTGGATGATTAGTTTTCATCCCATTCAACAGGAACTGTCTTTTTTTCGTGGTTTGGAATTCTAAGGTATGTAAGGCAGTCTGCGCGGTGAATCATTACACCGTTTGACATTGAAACATAACCCACAATCGGATTTGGAAAGACCGGCTTGCAGCATTGGGCGAAATTGTAAATAAAATTTGAAGAGCCTGCGACTTTTACCTTTGTTACATTTTTTGGAATTTCTGTCGGACCGTTTCCTTTTTTGTGTCCTCTTCTTTTTTCATCTTGAATTGCGTGACTCTGCGCCTCGTGCTCGGCTTTTGCGGCTTCCAGTTTTTCAGTTGCGATTTTATTAACAAAATTCGGGTCGTTTGCGACAAGCCACGCATGAATTTTCTGGCGCGCCTTTGAAGTTTTTGCAAATTTCAGCTGGTTTTCTGTTGGATGCGCCTGCGGATTTGTTAAAATTTCAATTATCTGCGTGTTTTTTAGTTTCTGCGTAATCGGAATTATTTTTCCGTCTGCCTTTGCGCCGATGATTTTTTCGCCGATTCCAGAATGGATTGCGTAGGCAAAATCAATCGCGGTCGAACCTTCTGGAAGATGTTTTACATCACCGTTCGGAGTGAAAACATAAATTTCATTTCCCAGCAAATCGCTTTTCAGGCTTGCAAAGAAATTTTCATTCGTAACTTGTTTTTCGCGCAGTTCCTGAAGCTGGTTAAAAATCGTAAGCTGGTTTGAGTCAACTAAATCGTGGCTTTTGCCTTTTTTGTAAAGCCAATGCGAGGCAACTCCGCGTTCTGCGATGTCGTGCATTTTTTGCGTGCGGATTTGAATTTCTAGCGGTCTGTCCTCGCACATAACCGTTGTATGCAGCGACTGGTAGCCGTTTGATTTTGGCATTGCGATATAATCTTTGAACCGGCCTTCAAGCGGCTTCCATAGGCTGTGGACAATTCCAATCAGCGTGTAACATTCCTGTTTTTTCTGGCAGATTATTCTTAGTGCAAGCAAATCGTAAAGTTCGCCAGGCTCTTTGTTTCGTTTTCGCATTTTTTGGTAGATTGAATAAAAATGCTTTGCCCGGCTTGTGATTGTGACTTTTATTCCGAATTTGTCTGCCTCTGCCTGAATTTTTTTTACAGCGTTGTTCAGATATTCTGCGCGTTCTTCTTTTTTTAAGTTGATTACAGATTTTATCTGCTGAAAAGCGTCAGGATTTGTATATTTTAGGCTTAAGTCTTCAAATTCATTTTTTGCGTTCGACATACCGAGACGATCCGCTAGAGGCGCCCAAATATCAAGGGCTTCTGCCGCGATTTGGCGTTGTTTTGGTTTTTCAACATTTTTTATGTTGCGGATTCGGTCAAGTCGGTCTGCGATTTTTACAAAAATAACGCGGACATCATAAACCATGGCAAAAAGCATTTTTCGGATTGCGTCTGCCTGCTGAAGCGTTTTTGATTTTATCTGAACATTTGTGATTCGGCTAATTCCGTCAATTATCGTTGAAACATCTTTTCCAAAATTCTGTTCAATTTCTTCATGTGTTGCGCCCAAAGTCGGTGTGCTGTGAAGAATTCCCGCCGCAATGCAGTCGGAGTCAAATTCGTCCTGCGCAAGAATAAACGCAATTCTCATCGGGTGAAGGTAGTAAGGTTTTCCACAAGAGCGCAAAAGTCCGTCGCTTTTTTTTAGAAGAAAATTCCATGCGTCGGTGATTTTCTTTTTTGAGTCATCTGAGTTGTACTGCGGAAAAGTCTCAAAAAATTCAGCAAGCAAACCTGCTGCATCATTTTCCTGCGACTTGAAAATTACGTTCTTACTCACATTTAAAAAGATACCGAAAATCTTATTGAGTGGCAAATATTAATTGGATTGAATTTTGAGTTTTTTAGAGTGAATATGATAGAAGCGTAGTCGAATTTATAATTTGTGAAGACTTTGAGCGATTGAATCAATTAAAGTGCAAAGCACCCCAATCAATACAAGCGCAGCGCGAGCTCAACCGTCTGGAGCAAATTGTAAATTCGACGAAAGCGACTTTTCAGAATTTATATAAAAACTCAAAATTCAATTCAAAAAAATTAAAATTTAAACTATTTTTAAAGTAACTTTTCAACTTTTTATATGGTTAATTATTTGTTGATGGTTTTAAAAATGTGGAGGATTCTGGTATGAATCTAAAAATTATTTTTGCGCTTTTTGTATCGTTTTTGTTGATGAACGGTTTATTTGCGCAATCAGAAGATTTAAATAATCAGTCGGAGAAGAAAATTCTGACAATTGAGGATGCGGTTCGGCTTGCAAAGGAAAACAATATTTCCATAAAAACTGCGGAAAACACGTTGGAAAATCTTGCGCTTAAAAACAAATATTCGTGGAACAGCGTTAGTCCGACTGCAACTTTGAACGGAAAATTTTCTGACGATCTGGAAAACGATTCTTCAACTTTCAGTCTTTCTGGCGCGGTGAATATTAGTTTAAGGACAAATCTTTATTCAGAAATAAACGATGCAAAGTTGAATTACGAAAAAGGGCTTCTGACATACAAAGAGGCTGTGCGTCAAATTGAACTTTCTGTTCGCAAGAGTTTTTACAATCTTATTTACCAGCAGGAAAATCTTGTTTTGCAGAACAGAAGCCTTGAAACGAGCAAGACGCAGTATCTTAATAATGAAGAAAAATTCAAAAATGGAAAAATCAGCGAGCTTGATGCGTTCACAAGCCGTGTAAATTATGAGTCAAAAAAGCCAGTTGTTGAATCTGCGGAAATTAATTTTCAGAATGATTTGGCAAGTTTTAAGCAGATTCTTGGAATTCCGCAAAAAACTGAAATTGAGCTGAAAGGCTCGTTGGATGAAATTCTGAATTTAAAGGAAATTTCGTTCGATTTGCTTCCTAAAGTTACAGAGCCTGCGCCAAACGTAAAATCTGCGGAATACGATGTTGAAATCGCAAAGAATTCTCTGTTGGATTCGCGTTTTTCAGCGTATGCGCCAACGGTTACTGGAAGTTATAACTATGGAAAATCTTATGGGGAAAAAAATACTGGCAAATATGGTTGGACAACAAATAATGAGCTTTCAGTTGGGATTTCTGTTCCTTTGGATGGACTTTTGCCTTGGTCAACGCGCGCTGTGAACGTAAAAACTAATGCGACTGCGCTTGATACGGCTGAAAAAAAATTGGAGGACGCAAAAACTACGGTTGCGGTGCAGACGGAAAGCTACATCAGAAAAATTAATCAGGCGGTAAAGCAGATTGATTCATTGAAGGCGACTGAAGAACTTGCGAACCAGACTTACCAGATGACGCTTACGGCATACAACTATGGAAAAACTGATTTTCTTTCGCTTCAAAATGCAAATGATTCAGTTTTGAGTGCCGGAGTAAGTCTAAAAAGTCAGGCTTACACGTTGATAAGCGCGATTCTTGATTTGGAAAGCGTGCTTGGCATAGATTTTGGAACTTTAGAAAATCAAAAATAGGAAGAATATATGGAAAATAAAACAAAAAAAACAATTATCATTATTGGAATTGCGCTTGTGGTTCTTGCGGCGGCTCTTGTGGCGATTAATATTTCAAAAAAAACTGGTGCGGCTGGCGGAATGCCTTCTGGTGGACCAGGAATGGGAAAATCTGGCGGAAATACGGTTTTTACAGTTCGGTCTGTTGAGGCAAAAAAAGCAGTTCTTTCAGATTATGTAATCACAAATGGAGAAGTTGAAAGTCAGACTGCCGTGGAAGTTTTTCCTTCAATGAGCGGAAAAATTGCGCAGATAAATGTAATGCTTGGTTCGCACGTAAATCGTGGCGATGTGATTGCAAAAGTTGACCCAAGCGAGCCGGGAACAAAATATGCGTTAAGTCCGGTTGAAGCTCCAATCAGCGGAAGCATTGTTTCTTCACCGTTAAAAATTGGAACAACAGTAACAACAAATTCTGCGGTAACAATGATTGGCGATATTGATAATCTTCAAATTTCATGTTCAATTCCAGAACGTTATGTTGCGGAGCTAAAAACAGGATTGAATGCGGAGGTTTCTCTTGAAGCGTATCCGGGCATTGTGTTTTCTGCAACGGTAAGCCGCGTAAGTCCGGTTGTGGATTCTTCAACGCGCACAAAAGAAATCATCCTTAATTTTGACAAAAAAGATTCGCGCGTAAATGCCGGAATGTTCGCAAAAGTAAAACTGTACACAACAAGATATTCGGGGCAGCTTGTAGTTCCTTCTGACGCGGTTGTTTTGAACGATGATGGTTCTGCATATCTTTTTGTTGTGAACGACAATAATACAGTAAGCCGCCGCGAGGTAAAAACTGGAAAATCTGTTGATTCAATGATTCAGATTACAGACAATCTTATGGCAGGCGAAAAAGTTGTTTACGAAGGAATGTTAAGTTTGAGCGAAGGTGCTAAAGTCAATGACCTTAGCAATCCGAAACCAGCTGCGGAAGCAGAAGAAAAAGGGGCTGAATGATGAGCGTTTCCAGACAAACTTTAAATCATCCGGTTCTGGCACTGATTGTTTTTACACTTTTGGGTTTCGTAGGAATTTTCACCGTAAAAAATGTTGCAATCGGGCTTTTTCCGGAAGTTGATTCGCCTTACATAATGATTTCGACTACTTATTCAAACGCTGGACCGGAATCTGTTGAAAAAACTGTTACAAAAGTTCTTGAAAGTTCACTTGTAAGCGTAAGCGGACTTAAAAATATGACTTCAACTTCCAACGAAGGTTCTTCCAGAATTTCTTTGGAATTTAATTACGGCACAGATATTGATGAAGCAGTAAACGATGTGCGCGACAAACTTGACCGCGTTTCAAGAAATTTGCCGGACAATGCTGGTTCACCAACGATTTTCAAGATGGACTCAAATTCAATGCCGATTTTGCGAATTGCTGTAAAAGGCAACCGTTCTGCAAGCGACCTAAAGCAGATTGCGGAAGACAGCATTATTGATATTCTTGAACAGGCTGACGGCGTTGCGCAGGCTAGCGTTTCTGGTGGAAAAACAAAAATTGTGCGCGTTGAACTTGAGCAGAATCGTCTTGCTGCTTATGGACTTACGGTAAGCACAGTTTCTTCCGCTCTTGCAAAACAGAATCTGGAACTTGGCGGCGGCAAGATGAATGAAGGGCAGAAAGATTATGTTGTGCGCACGACCGGCGAATTCAATTCAATAGAAGAAATTAACAACACGGTGATTACTTCAATAAACGGATACGATGTAAAACTTAGTGATGTTGGAAACGCTTTTCTTGGCTACGAGGATGCCAGCTCAGAAGTTTATATCAACGGCGAGCCTGGAGTTTATGTTTCTGTAACAAAGCAGTCTGGCTCAAATTCTGTAACGGTTGCGAATAATGTTTATCAAAAAATGGCGGATTTGGAAAAAACTCTTCCTGCTGATATTTCTATGACAATTTTGCAGGATGACACAGATTCAATCCGCGAAACAATAAATACTCTTGTTGAATCTGCAGTTGAAGGTCTTATTCTTGCGGTTATCGTTCTTTTTGTTTTCCTGCAGAATTTTAAGTCAACAATTATTATTGGAATTTCAATTCCTCTTTCAATTATTATTACTTTGCTTGCGATGAGTTTTGCCGGAATCACATTGAATATGATGACAATGACAGGACTTATTCTTGGCGTTGGAATGATTGTAGATGCTTCAATCGTAATGATTGACAATATCTACAGCTACAGAATGCGCGGTGCAAAACCTAAAATTGCGGCTATTCTTGGTTCGCAGGAAATGGTTTCTTCTGTAATTTCTGGAAACCTTACGACAATCTGCGTTTTTGTTCCGTTCCTTTTGTATATGAAGGAACTTGGAATGATGGGGCAGATGTTCAAGGGAATTATTTTTACAATCGTAATTGCGCTTCTTTCTTCGCTCTTGGTTGCGATTTTCCTTGTTCCAGTTCTTGCCGGAGTATTTTTGCCGCTTACAAACCGAAACGAAAAACCTGTAAAGTCAAAATTCTTTAAGATTCTTTACGGGGCTTTTGAAAAATCAATTCAGGCGGTTACAAAGGTCTATACAAAACTTTTAAAAGCCGCGCTTGAATATAGGGCAGTTACTCTTGTGATTGCAGTTTGTTTCCTTGTTGTCTCAGTTGCGCTTATTCCAACAATGCGCGTAAATATGATGCCGAACGGAAACGACGATTCTGTAACGCTGAATATCACAATGCCGATTGGAACTCCTTTAAAAGACACAAAAACAGTCGCGCTGGAATTTGAAGACATAATAAAAAATGAAGTAAAAGGATATAAATATCTTACAACAACAGTTGGTTCAGGCGGTCGTGGATTTGGAAACACTGCGACATACAAGGCGAACATTCAGATTAGGCTTCCGGAAAGTTCAGCCCAGATTGATGATGCGCAGACAATCCAGCAGAAGCTGCGTTCCCATTTCAACGATTTTGCGGGAGCTTCATTTAGTTTTAATGCCGGAATGCGCGGACAGATGACAGGAGACGATTTGGATATGGCAATCCGCTCAGACGACTTGGATATGGCTCTTGATGTTGCGGATAAAGTAAAAGCTGTAATGCAGGCAATTCCTGATATTGGCGAGCCTTCTATCGACACGGAACGCGGACTTCCGCAGGTTGAAGTAGACATCGACCGCGATCGAGCCTACGCATTCGGCGTGGACGTAACTTCAGTCGCGCGCGAGATTAATTACGCAATCAACGGCGTTACAAGCACAGAATACAGAAACAACGGAAAAGAATACGATGTTGTCGTTATGTACAAGCCAGAAGACCGAAAAAATGTAATCGATTTGGAATCAATGTACGTAAACGGAAGCAGCGGAAAAGTTGCGGTTTCTAATTTTGCAACATTAAAACGCGGGCTCGGACCAGTTTCAATCCGCCGCGAAAACCAGACGCGAATTGTTCACGTAACCGCTTCAATTGTCTCTGAAAAAAACGCGAACCTTGTAGAAGACGCAATCCGCGAAGGAATCGCAAATTCTTTCATAATTCCAGAAGGCGTTACAATCAGTTACGAAGGTTCCTGGGCAGATGTTTCCGACCAGATGAAAATGTACATGGCAATTATTGTGCTTGCGATTATTCTTGTATTCGGCGTAATGGCGGCAACTTACGAATCTTTCAAGGCTCCGCTCATAAACCTTGCCACAATTCCGTTTATGATAATCGGCGTAGTGTTCTTCTATAAAATAATAAATCAGCCGCTTTCAATAATGTCTATGGTCGGACTGATTATGCTTGTCGGAATCGTTGTAAACAACGGAATTATTCTTGTTGACTACACAAATCTTTTGCGCGGCCGCGATATTCCGCTTATGGAAGCGTGCCTTCAGGCAGGAACAAGCCGTTTGCGCCCGGTTTTAATGACAACGCTTACCACAATTCTTGGAATGTTGCCGATGTGCTTTGCCACGGAAGGAATGTCAGGAATGGTTCAGCCGATTGGAATCGCAGTTGTCGGCGGTTTGACTTCCTCAACGTTTGTAACGCTACTCGTAATTCCGGTTTTGTATTCAATTGTCATGAAAAACCAGAAAAAAAGCGCCGGCGCAAAAATAAAAATTGAATACAACGAATAAAAATTAAAATTTAATATGGAAGGGGAAAGCCTTCCCCTCGGCTCAACCCTTGCGGTTTTCGCCTACCCCTTCTATCAGCAAGTTTGCTTTGCAAACTTGCTAATTTACGCAAAACACCCGAACCAAAAAATGGAGTTTTTATGCCAGAAGAAACAAATTATCGAATAGAGATTATTGCAAACCAGTCCGTTCAAGAAGACATTACGGAACTTCTTGAACAGGAACTTCCAGAAATCCAGTACACTGTAATTCCTACTGTACAAGGACGCGGCGGACACAGCAAGAAATTAGGCTCAACAACCTGGCCGGAACAAAATTTTGTGCTTTTTGCATATCTTTCCAGAGATGACGCAAAAAAAGCAAAAGCCGTAATTTCCGCCGTAAAGCAAAAATTCGCCAGCGAAGGAATTACTTTCTTCTGCGTTCAGGAAGCAAATTTGTAAAGTTAGCGTATTCCGTAAACGTTGCGGTCTTGTCCTTCCAAATCCTTAAATATTTTTGTGCAGCGAAAATTATTCTGCGCAAAAATATTTTTTGTTTCCTCGGCGTTGTATTCGCCGGTTTCCATCAGCAGAACTCCGTTGTACGCAAGATGTTCGTAGCTTTCTGGGACAAGCCGCCGGATTATTCCAAGACCGTCATTTTGTTCGGTCGGCTCGCCAAAAATTCCAACATCGCCGTCAAGCGCAAGTCTAGGCTCATTTCTTCCGTCCTTTAAAAGTTCTGTGACCATTTTTGCCGGAATGTACGGTGGATTTGTAAGAATCAGATCAAAAGTGAACGGAACTTCAGAAAACAAATTTGTCTGGATAAATCTGAGTTCTTCAAATTCTGCCGGCGGAAGAAGTTTTTTTGCGTTTTGTTTTGCAATGTTCAGGGCTTCTTCGCTGATGTCCGCAAAAGTGAATTTTGGAAGTTTTTCGGAAGGAATTTTATATTCTTCAATCAGATTCTTTAAAACTGAAATTCCGATGCAGCCGCTTCCTGCGCACATATCGCAGACAGAAAGGATGATTTCCGGGCGGAATTCAATTTTTGCGATGATTTCGTCAATCGCTTTTTCAACAAGAATTTCTGTGTCCGGCTTTGGAATCAAAACGCTTGGCGAAACAATAAAATCATAGCCGTAGAATTCCTTGTGCTCAGTTATGTATGCAACTGGAAGTCCGGTTTTGCGCTTTGCAACTGCTTCTGTAAGCCACGAAAATTGTTCCGCGCTAAGTTCTTTTTCTGAATGAACTAAAATCCAGGTTTTGTTCTGTTTTAGGCAATGTTCCAGAAGCACGTTTACGTCCAGACTTGCGCTTGGAGAATCTTTTAATGTTTTTATTGAAATATTTTTAAATTCTTGGATTGTCATAAAAAGGGTTTTAGGGATTTTTCCCTAGGAGAGAGGGTAGGTCGCAACAAAGTGCGACCGAGGGAGAGGCTTCTCCCTTTCCCTTTAAAAATTTAGTCGTTTCCGAGCGTTGTAATGTCCGCCTTAAGCTGCTCTTCCTTTGCGTAAACGTTCAGCGCGTCCAACATTCCGTCCATTTCGCCCATCATAAATGCCGGCAAATTGTGCTGGCTATAGTTGATTCGGTGGTCTGTAACGCGGTCCTGCGGATAGTTGTAAGTTCTGATTTTTTCTGAACGCGCGCCAGAACCAACCATGCTTGATCGGGCTGCGGCTCGTTCCGCCTGTTTTTTGCTTTCTTCCAGATCGAAAAGCCGGGCACGCAATACGCGGAATGCCTTTTCCTTGTTCTTAATCTGAGATTTTTCGTCCTGCTGGATTACAACAATTCCTGTCGGGATATGCGTAAGCCGAACTGCGGAGTCGGTTGTGTTAACGCACTGTCCGCCCGGACCGCCTGCGCGCATAACGTCAATGCGGACATCGCCCGGTTTTATCTCAATTTCTGTTTCTTCTGCTTCTGGAAGAACTGCCACAGTTGCTGTTGAAGTCTGAAGCCGCCCCTGCGATTCTGTGGCTGGAACTCGCTGTACGCGGTGAACGCCTGATTCCCAGCGCAAAGTTCCGTAAACGAATTTTCCGCTTATTGAAGTTACAATTTTATTGAATCCGCCAACTTCTGTTTCCTGCTGTTCCATAACTTCGTATTTCCAGCCTTTTCTGTCGGCAAGATGGCAATACATTTCCCACAAGTCGCGTACAAAAAGTGTTGCCTCGTCGCCGCCGGCTGCAGAACGTATTTCAAGGATAATATTTTTTTCATCAAGCGGATCTGGCGGGACCAGCTTTAATTTTATTTCTTCCTCAAGTTTTGGCTGCTCTTCTTCAAGCGATTTGAGTTCTTCGCGCGCCATTTCCTTCATTTCAACATCGTCTTCTGCGGTAATCATTTCTTTTGCGTCTTTGATTCCCTGCAAAACTTTTTTGTATTGCGCATAAAGTTCGCTCAGTTCTGAAAGATAGCCGTTTTCGCGCATTGTGTCTTTGTATTTTTTCTGGTCTTTTACAAGGTTCGGATCTAAAACCATTTCCTGAACAACCTTGTAGCGATTTTCACATTCTTCAAGTTTTTTCAATAAATCCATAGAAAAAATATACTGAATTTGCTGTGTTTTTTCAATTCGCTTGTAACTTCAACGTTTTTTGATTATTTTTATGGTATGAAAAAGATTATTGGAATATTTCTTGGTTTAACTTTTGTTGTGTTTGCCGGATGTTCAAAAAAATCGGCAATTTCTTATGATTATGCGGCAGAGGAATCTGCGCCGATGTATGCCGATTCTGTGGCTGCTCCGCGGCTTGCGATGTCTAAAAAAATGATGGCGACAGGCAATTCTGCTGAAAGAAATTTTTCCGGAAGTGCAAAAGATTCTGGGGCGGCGGAAACTGGTGTTGAAAGAAAACTTATCCGCAACGGCGATATTTCCCTTGAAGTTTCTGATTTGGAAAAAACTCAAACCGCGATTGAGGATTGGGTAAAAGAATTCGGCGGTTATATTTCTGGCTCAAATAATGGTGAAAAAAGTTCAAGCTACACGGTAAGAATTCCTTCTGAAAAATTCGATTCTGCCATGGACGCTGTTGGCTCTTTGGGAACGCTGAAAAACAAAAATATTTCTACGCAGGATGTTTCCGAGCAATTTTACGATTTGCAGTCGCGCCTTGAGACAAAAAAAGTTCTTCGTGACAAATTGAACGGCTATCTGCGCCAGGCAAATTCAATGCAGGATATTTTAAAGGTTGAGTCTGAATTGAATTCCGTTCAGTCGGATATTGAGTCAATGGAAGGAAGGCTGAAAAGGCTTACTTCGCAGATTGATTTTTCAACAATTTCAGTTTATGTGAGTTTGCCGTACAAATCAGTTCAGGGCGGCGGTTTTGAGCTTCCGAATTTAGGTGACGGATTCCGTCATTTTGTCTCAAATATTATTTCGTATTTCGGCGGATTTGTCGCGGTGATTTTCTACGTGATTATCTGCGGAATTCCGCTGGTTGCGGTTCTTGCGTTCCTTTTCTGGCTCTTGTTCGGCAAAGTCGGATTGCTTGTGAAACTTTATAACAAGCTGAAGAGATAGAACAATAATGAGTTTTTATGAATCAATAAATTGAATTTGTGGGAAGAAAAAGAAAGCGACAACCGAGCTATTCGGTGCGATGGCAAGCAATTTTTGAAGAAAATTGCGCAGTCCGATACCTTGTTGCGCTCCGCATGGCGAATTGTCGTGCTTTTTCTGGTAGCAAATTCAATTGTTGTATAATTTATATAAACTCAATATTTTTTTAGTTGGAGGAAAATATGAAAGCTCATATTACTTTGTGTGTTGCGATTGTTCTTGCGGCCGCGATTGTGGCTTCAGGAATGACAAAAATTGTAAAACAGGACCGTTCTGTTACAGTCCGCGGACTTGCTGAACGTGAAGTTGACGCAGATTTGGCGATTTGGCCTATAACTTTTACAGTTGGAAGTAACGATTTGCTTAAAATTCAGTCTGAAACTGTTAAAAAAACTGAAATAATCACTAAATTCCTTGAAAATCATGGTTTGTCTGCGGAAGATTACACAGTTCAGGCTCCGAAAATCACTGACAATACTGTAAATCCATATTTGGATCACGAAAAAATGGTTTTCAATTATCTTGCACAGGAAACAGTTCTCGTGCGAACTTCAAAAGTTGCTGTTGTAAAAGAAGCGCAGGCTGATTCCCTGAAGCTTACAGGCGAAGGAGTTGCGATTCAGCAGGATTATGATTCCAAGGTTGTCTATGAATTTACCGGTCTGAACGAAATAAAACCGGAAATGATTGCAGAGGCCACTGAAAATGCGCGGCTCGCGGCTGAACAGTTTGCGCGCGACTCAAAAAGCAAAGTTGGAAAAATCAAAAAGGCAACTCAGGGGCTTTTTTCAATCAATGATGCGGCGGTCGGTCTGGAAGAAAAAAAGAACATCCGCGTTGTTACAACTGTTGAATATTCGTTGAAATAAAATTCAAATTATGAAAATATCTCGGATTTTCTGGTGTATTGGAATTCTTTTTTTTGAGTTTTTTGCATATTCAGAAAATCCGATGCAAAGGGAACATGATAAGCAACTCTTTGAATTTGAATCAAATTTTTGGGATGCTTTTATAAATGAATGGGTACTGCAGAATTTAAAGATTAAAAACTGTGATTTTCCATATCAATTTTATGACGGCAAATTTTATTTTTCTGAAAATTCGACTAGATTCAAGGATTGTAAAGATTGGTCGGTTGTTTTGGATTTTTCTTTGCTTGGAAACGAAGATTTTGATTC
>CAVBXG010000023.1:0-35935 GCA_963599585.1 bacterium | reverse complement strand
TCCTCCTATAGAGTATCATTTTTTGTTAGCCATTTACACACTTTATTTTACAGGGGCATTTATTTTTTTTCTGTAAAAAGACTTAGGATGTCATGACATCCAATTTCTTTTGCAAAATCAGGAAATTTTTCTAAAGCAGCTTTTAAAATGTCGTTGCGCATAGGTTTTCCATTCCCTGGTGTTGTGAACTCTAGTTTTGAGCCTTTGTTTAATCGTTTTCCGTTTTGATATATGTCATTTCTTGAAAAGTATTCCCAAAATGCCATAATTCAGCTTCCTAAAATATATATTTTTATATCTATTAATTTGAAAATAGATTCTTTTTTATTTCCTGTAATTATTATTTTAATTTATTTGCAATTACATTAATCGCCTAGAAAATCATCTGGATCATATCCATCATCAAGTTGTGCTAGATAACCACGAGCAAAATTTTCATAATCTCTTTTTGTTGCTTGTTCGTCTTCGTATTCTTCTAACACGTTATCAACTGTATTGGAGTCCAATTCATTTTTGTTGCGGTAGTTAGAGTATCCAGATTTTAATATTTCTAGTTCTTCTTTGTATTCTGCTAAAGTTGTAACCATAAAGACCTCCGTAAAATTGTTTGTACTTAATTAAGTGTTTGTATAATTATTATACACCTTTATAAGTATAAAAGTAAATAAAAAACGCTTAAAAAAGTATACTCCAGATATGTCTTTTTCAAAAAATCTAAGAGATTTATTAGATTACAAGGGAATTGAGTTAAAGGAACTTTCCGCGGGAACTGGAATAAGTAAAAATACTTTAGACAATTATCTTTCGGGGCAAAAATCTCTTCCAAATATTGAAAATGGAGTGAAAATAGCCAAATTTTTAGGAGTTTCGGCAGAATATTTGGTATACGGAAATTCGTTTGCTTTGGAAAGTCAAGATTCATTGGAAAAGATTGTTTCAAATTTAAAAAAACTTAATAAAACAGATTTTTTTTCTATAGCAAACATAGTTAATTCTTTGGCAAAAAATAAATGATTCTGTTGTTTTTCAAGGTTATATGCTGAAAACCTTTAGGCGTGATGTTTTGATAAGTCTTTCAGATTTATTTGACAACTCACTGAATGTGTAATTATAATATAATTATGGATGAGATAATTTTTGAATGGGATCCTGTAAAGGCCGCATTAAATTATGCAAAGCATAAAGTTTCTTTTGAAGAGGCGAAAACTGTGTTTTATGATGAAAACGCAGTTTTAATTGCAGATCCAGATCATTCTTCACTTGATGAGAGCAGATTTATTATGCTTGGATTGAGTTCAGAGTTACATATGTTGGTAGTTTGTCATTGCTATAAAGAAAATGAAAGGATAAGAATTATTTCTGCAAGAAAAGCCGATTTACAAGAAGCAAAGCAGTATGGAGGCATATAAAATGAGAGACCATTACGATTTTTCAAACGGAATAAAAAACCCTTATGCAGATAAATTAAAAAAGCAGATAACAATCCGTCTTGATGACAAAGTAATCGATTATTTTAAGAAAATGGCAGAAGAAACAGGAATGCCGTATCAGAATATTATCAATTATTATTTGCTCGACTGTGTGAACGAAAAAAAACATTTGCAGTTGGCGTTTAACTGACGGGGCTGTTGCGGGGTGTCCCCGCACGGTGGGTAGGGCGCAACGAAGTGCGACCGTAGGGCGGTTGTCCGCCCGCAAAATCTTTCGATTGTTAAATCTTATGAAATTCGTTAAACTTTTAGCGTTATGGTAATCAGTTCTATCGACCTAAAAGGCGGTCATGTTGTTCAGTTAAAAAATGGAAAGGAGCTTGTTCTGCAACGCGATGATGCGGACGCTCTTATAAAAGAATTTGATAAATATGGTGAAGTTGCTGTTATCGACCTTGATGCGGCAATGGGAAATACAAATCCAAAAGGTGACACGGTTAATACTCCGCTTTTGAAAAGCCTTTTGCGTAAGGGAAATGTTCGCACCGGCGGCGGAGTTCGTTCTGTAAAGCGTGCGCGCGAATTGATTTCGCTTGGGGCTGAAAAAGTTATAATCGGCTCAAGTGCGTGGAAAAAGAATCCTGAAAACAATTCCGACGTTTTGAACACAGAGTTTTTGGATGAACTTGTTGCAGCAATCGGAAAACAGCGCGTTATTATCGGTGTTGACGCTTTGAACGGAAAAATTGCTGTAAAAGGCTGGACTGAAACAATCGACGTTCCGCTTATTGAAGGTGCAAAACTTGCGGAAAAATATTGTTCCGAGTTTCTTTTTACTTGTGTTGAAAAAGAAGGCTGTATGCAGGGAACAAATCTTGAGATGGCAAAAGAGCTTCGCGCAGCGGTAAGTTGCCGGGTTGTTGTTGCGGGCGGCGTTTCTTCAGAAGAAGAAATTGAAACGCTTGAAAAAATGCATTGCGATGTTCAGCTTGGAATGGCGCTCTACACAAATAAAGTCAGCCTGAAAAACGCTTTTGTGCGCTGCCTTGACTGGCAAAAAACTGGCGGAATGATTCCCCTTATTGCGCAGGATGAACGAAGCCGCGAAGTTCTGATGATGGGCTACGCAAACCGCGAGGCGCTTGAAAAAACTTTTGAGACTGGAAAACTTACATTTTTTAGCCGTTCACGAAACACTTTGTGGACAAAAGGCGAAACTTCAGAACATTTTCTGGATGTTGTAAAACTTCGTGCAGATTGCGACCGCGACACAATTCTTGCAATTGTAAAACCGAATGGCGGCGCGTGCCACACTGGAAGCTGGACTTGCTTCACTTCCGCGCCAGACGAAAAATCAACGCTTGAGCGCCTTTACGCGACAATTTCTGAACGTTTTGCAAATCCAAAGCCGGGTTCATACACTGCAACGCTCGACAATAAACGCGTGCGCGAAAAAGTTGAGGAAGAGGCCGAGGAAATCTGCGAGGCCGACGGAAAGGACGAAGTTATCTGGGAAGCCGCCGATCTTCTGTATTTTGTAAGCGTTCTTATGTACAAAGAAGGTGTTAATTGGCAGGATGTTTATAACGAATTGGATAAGCGACATAAAGAAAAATAAGAAACTTAGAGATGGTTAGCCTTAGTGATGATTGAGCTTGTCGTCCGAAGGCGCGTAAGCAATCATCAGTTTCATGTTGATTTTGGCGTAAGCAATCATCAGGGAATTTATTTTGGGCGGCTTTTTTGTGATTTGCTGCACGCAACTCACAAAAAATCAGGCTTTTCGTGGTTCCGTGTCAAGCACTTCATTGCTTCACATCGTTTCACTCTGTTTCGCAATCCGCCTTCGGCGGACCACTACAATCCTTGCCGCGTCCGCATACATTCAGGTTTTTCGGGAGTAAAAATGATAAAAATTGTAAAAGCAAATGAACTTGAAGGGGAATGGTTTGAAGGTCGTTCCTTTGGAACAACAAATGAAACTGTTCATTCAATCATAGAAGATGTTGCCGCGAATGGTGATTCAGCTTTAAGAAAATACGGACAGAAATTTGATGTTTCCGCACCTGAAACATTTTTAATAGAAGAAAATGAATTAAAAGCCGCTGCGGAAAAACTTGAAAAAGAAAATCCAGAAATTTACAACGCAATCTGCTATTCCCACGAGCTTGCCTTAAAATTTGCTTTGCGCCAAAAATCCTCGTTCGATGATTTTGAAATTGAACTCACGCCCGGAATGTTTACGGGGCAAAAAACAATTCCTGTTGAGCGTGCCGGCGTTTATGTTCCGGCCGGAAGATTTCCGCTTGTTTCAACCGTTGTAATGACAGTCACTCCGGCAATTGCCGCTGGTGTAAAGGAAATTGTCCTTTGCACTCCGCCACGAATCCATCCGGAAGACAAATCCGCCGCACAAAAAGCTGGGCTTGGCGTTCCTGGAGCCCCTTTTATTGGTGGAAAACCTTATGCCGACGAAGGAATCATGGCGGCAGCATATATTTGTGGTGTAAAAAAATGCTATGCTTGCGGTGGTGCTCAGGCGATTGCGGCAATGGCTTACGGAACAGAGACAATTCCTCCAGTTGATGTGATTGTTGGTCCTGGAAACAAGTTTGTTGCCGCTGCAAAAAAAGAAGTCTACGGAAAAGTCGGAATTGATATGGTTGCCGGTCCTACGGAAGTTTTTGTTATTGCCGATAAATCTGCAAATCCTGAATGGGTTGCCGCCGATCTTTTGGCACAGGCGGAACACGATGTTGTGGCTCAGCCGGTTCTTGCAACAGACAGCGAAGAATTCGCGGCAAAAGTCAGTGAACAGATTGAAAAGCAACTGGAAAAGCTTCCGACAAAGGAAACTGCCCGCCAAAGCATCGACAATTGCGGTCGAATCATAATTTGTGATGACTTGGAGCAGGCGGCGGAACTTGCAAATCTAAAGGCGCCTGAGCATCTTGAACTTGCAATGGAAGCTGGTGTCTTGCGCGATAAAATTCAATCACTTGTGCATAATTTTGGTTCTTTGTTCATCGGTGATTACGCTGCTGAAGTCTTTGGCGATTATGCGGCAGGTTTGAACCACACGTTGCCAACAAGCGGCTCTGCCCGGTTTACAGGCGGCTTGAGCGTCCGTGTTTTCTTGAAAACTGTAACAACTTTGCGTGCGGAAAAAGGCAGCGAAGGCCTGAAAAAAAGCGCGACAGCGGCTGGTTTCCTTGGCGATGCGGAAGGTCTTGCCGCACACGCACACGCGGCTAGAATCAGATTGGGAGAATAAAATGAGAATTACAAAACTTGGCGAAGACATATTGCGGAAGGTTGCAGAACCTGTAAAGCCGGAAGAAATAAACGATGAATTCCGCGCATTCATAAATGAAATGTTCGAGGCAATGATTAGCGCGGACGGTGTTGGACTTGCCGGACCACAGGCAGGAATCAGCAAGCGCGTTTTTGTTGTGATTGCGGATGACGATGTTCGCCGCGTTTTTATAAATCCACAGATTATAAGCACAAGCGCGGAACTTTGCGATTACGAGGAAGGCTGTCTTAGCATTCCTGGTGTCTATGAAAATATTCAGCGTCCGGCAAAAGTTACTGTTCAGGCTTTTAATGAAAAAGGAAAGCCGTTTACGCTTGATGCAGAAGGACTTTTGGCGCGAATTATTCAGCATGAAAACGACCATCTTGACGGATATTTGTTTATTGACCGTGGCGATCCGGAATTTGCTGAAAAAACAGTAAATCAATTTAAAAAACGCGCGGAACGTGCAGAAAAAAAACGCCTTGAACGCGAGGCAAAAGCCCGAAAAATCGCAGCGAAAATTGCCGCAAAAAACAAATAGAAAATCGAGGAAAAAATGCTAAAAGTTTTGTACGCAGGAAGTCCAGAGGCTTCAGCAAAAACGCTGAGGCTCCTGAAAGAACAAGAAAATCTTTTTGATTATAAAATTGTTGGCGTTCTTACAAATCCTCCAAGCGCAAAAGGCCGGCACAAGGCACTGATTCCGACTTTTGTGGCTCAAACGGCGCAGGAATTTGAAATTCCAGTTTTTTCACCGGAACATCTTGATTCTGCCGCGCGTGAAGAAGTTTTAAAGCTCGACGCGGATATTTTGGTCAGTTTTGCTTATGGTCATATTTTCGGACCTAAATTTCTAAATCTTTTTAAATTCGGCGGAATAAATCTTCATCCTTCGGCGTTGCCAAAATATCGTGGTTGCGCTCCGATAAATGCCGCGATTTTAAATGGCGACAAGGAAACTGCTTTTTCTGTTCAAAAACTTGATTTGAAAATGGATGAGGGAAATCTTTTGGCTCAAAAAATTATTTCGCTTTCTGGAACTGAGACGGCTGGAACTTTGCTTGATGATGCGGCGACTGTTGGCGCGGATTTGATTTGTAAAATTCTTTGTGATGTCTCAAAAAATGGCGCACTTGCGGATGGAATTCCTCAGTCTGGCGAGGTAAGCTACACAACTTTTATAAAAAAAGAAGATGCAAAAATTGACTGGAACGAAACTGCGGAAAAAATTGACTGCAAAGTTCGCGCTTATAATCCAGAGCCGGTCGCTTGGACAACGGAAAATTCTTTACCGCTTAAAATAATTTCAGGAATTCCGCTTAATAAAGAAGACGAAAAAAATATTTTCATTGAAGAAAATGCTTTGCCGGGAACAGTTCTTTGCGTCTTAAAAAATAAAGGTATTGTCATAAAATGCGGAAAAGGATTTTTTGCCGTAACAAAACTCCAGCGGCAGGGAAAAAACGCAATGGATTACAAATCATTCCTGAACGGCGCAAAAAATTTTATCGGAAAAAAACTCGGTTGAGAGTGAAGTTTGAGTTTGTTCTGAATGGATTAAAGCGTAAGCAAATTTACAATTTGTGAAGACTTTGGGCGATAAAAAGATTTAAAGTGCGTAGCACCCGAATAAATACAAACGAAGTGCGAGCCCAACCGTCTGGAGCAAATTGGAAAGTTGCTGAGAGCTTTCTTTTCATGATTTATAAAACTCAAACTTAAAAAATCTGACTTTAAAATAATAAACGAAAATGGTAATATAAAAAAATGGATAAAGAAAAAATTTTTGAAAAAATTAAAACTGTTGGAAAATCGGCTGGTGAAAAAGTTGTTGAAGGCGGAAAAAAAGTGAAAAACTTCAGACCTTCAAGAATCGGTTTGAACAATTATTTTGAAAGTCTTCAGGCGAACGGAAAAACTTTGATTTTTACGGTTATTGCCTCTGTTCTTGTCCTGGCGTTTTTTGCCTGCGTTATTTTCTTTGTTCATGTAAAAGGTTCGGAAGAAGTTATGGTTCCGGATGTTTGCGGAAAAGAGCTTACGGATGCTTTGCTTGAAATGCAGAAAAAGGAACTTTATCCAAAAATCACTTTGCGCTATTCAGAAGTTGCCGGCGATAAAGGAAAAATTCTTGACCAGAATCCTTCTGCCGGTTCAATTGTAAAAGGTTACAGCCGGGTTTCTCTTGTTGTAAGCCGCGGTGTAATTGTGGATCATGTTGGAAATTATATCGGGCAGAATTTTGAGCAGCTAAAAATGGATCTTCAGACTTTGTTTGCAGGTCATGCACAGCCTTTGATTCTTCTTGTTGAACCTGAATATAAGCCGGACACTTCTGCCGCAGGCACAATTCTTGAACAGGATATTCCAGAAGGAACTGATATTTCAGAACCAGTTACAATTCATCTTGTTGTAAGCCGCGGTCCTTCTTACGAAAATACACGAGTTCCAAAACTTGTCGGTCTTTCTGTAAATGATATTCTTGCGGTTATTGCCAGAAGCCGGATTATTTTTGATTTTACTTCGCATAACGCAAAAAATGGTGAAAAAGCAGGAACTGTTGTTGCCCAGCAGGAGCTAGACGAAGAATTTATTCCGAATTATTCAAGGATGACTGTCGAAATGGCTTTGCCGGTTGGTGAATTTGAAGGAAATATGTATGGAATTTTCCAGGCTGATTTGACTGATTATCCATATCCGGTTTCTATGAGGCTGGATGCGACTACAGAAGATGGAAATACATATACTTTGGTGAACTTTTTGCATACTGGCGCAAGTCTTACAATTCCTTATGCAGTTCCGCGGAATACAGTTCTGACTCTGTATGTTGTTGATAAGGCTCAGAAAAAAATTACTGTCCGCTAATTTGGAGCTAAAATGAATAAGCCGCTGATTTGTTTGACTCTTACAGGAAAAACGCTTTTGGAAGATGCTGAACTTGTAAAAAAATATGCGCAGCACATTGATATTGCGGAACTTCGTGTTGATCATCTTGATGAGGATGAAAGGCTGAATGTTCGGAATTTTCCTTCAATGATAAGTATTCCTTGTATTCTTACAATTCGGCGTGTTGAAGATGGCGGATTGTATGATGGCGGAGAATTTTCCAGAACAGCGTTGTTTGGAAAAGCTTTGGCTTATGCGGATCAGAATCCGACAAAAAATTTTGCTTATGTTGATTTTGAAGAAGATTTTAATGTTCCAGGATTGATTGATTCAGCGCAGGCGTTTGGAATAAAAATCATAAGAAGTTATCATAAATTTGACGGACCTGTAAAAAATCTGCGTGAACGTTGCATGGAAATGAGAAGAACCCAGTTTGAAATTCCAAAAATCGCGTTTATGCCAAAAACTTTAAGCGATGTGACTCAACTTTTTAAGGAAGCGGCAGGAATCAATGATTTTCCGCACATTTTTGTTGCAATGGGAAATCTTGGTGTGCCAAGCCGAATTCTTGCCTCAAAATTAAATTCTTTTCTTACTTATACTTCTCCGCTGGAAACTCGTGGAAACACTGCGGAAATTGGGCACATCGATCCGATTGCGCTGAACGAAATGTACCGTTTTAGGGAAATTGATGAGCATACCAGATTTTTTGCCGTAACCGGATTTCCTTTGAAAGTCACTTCAAGTCCGCTGATTCATAATCAAGGTTATCAGGCGCACAATATGAATAATGTTTTTATTCCGATGGCTTCTACTTCAATGGCGGAATCGCTTGAATTTGCGGAAGAACTAGGAATAAAAGGCATGGCGGTTACAGTTCCGTACAAGCGTGATGCAATGGAAATTGCGGACGAAATAGGTGCTGAAGTCAGTGATATTGGCGCATGCAATACTTTGGTAAAAGATTTTAGCCAGTGGGTTGGACACAATACTGATGCAATGGGATTCCAGCGCGCCCTTGAGGAATTTCTTGGCGTAAAAAAACTTCACCGCAGAAAAGTTGCAATCATCGGGGCGGGCGGAGCAAGCCGGGCAATTGCTTTTGCAATCAAGCAGATGGGCGGAAAAGCCTGCATTTTTAATAGAACTGTTTCGCACGCAAAATCTCTTGCGGAAGATTTTGGTTTTGACTATGCGCCTTTAGACCCGGAAAGTCTTCCGATTCTTGAACGCTATTCAGATATTATAATTCAGACCACAAAAGTCGGAATGAATTCTGCGGATGAGCCAAACAGAGAAAACAATCCGCTTTGGTTTTATCAATTTAAAGGTTCTGAAAATCTTTTTGACATTGTTTATGATCCGAGCGTTACTCCGATAATGAAAGTCGCCCGTGAAGCCGGCTGTAAAGTCTGCAACGGTTATTCAATGCTGAAATATCAGGGATACAGGCAATTTAAATATTTTACAGGAGTTGATTATGAGTCTAAATCAGAGTGAGCAGAAAATTCTTGCGGCAAGAACAGCAGTTGAAACGCTTGTAAAAAAAGGTCTTATTTTTAGCGGAATGAAAATCGGGCTTGGAACTGGTTCAACAGCCTTGCCTGCGGTAAAACGTCTTGCGGAATACATTGCGGATGGCACTTTGAAAAATATAAAGGCGGTTGCAACTTCTTTTCAGACTGAAAATGCCTGCATCGATTGGAATGTTCCGGTTTATTCATTTAAAGACAGGGCGATTGATGGCGAGCTTGATTTGGCGATTGACGGCGCTGATGAAATTGATTTGGAGAACAATTGTATAAAAGGCGGCGGCGCGGCGCTTTTGCGTGAAAAAATCGTTGCGTATAATGCAAAGAAATTTGTAATTGTTGCCGATTCTTCAAAAGCCGTAAAGACGTTGGGAACAAAATTTGCGCTTCCGGTGGAAATTGTTCCAGAAGCGTACATTCCAGTAAAAAAAGCGCTGGAAAAACTTGGTGCGAATGTTGTTTTGCGGGAAGGCGTAAGAAAGTGCGGCCCGGTTATCACTGACAATGGAAACCAGATTGTTGATTGTCTTTGGGAAAATCCTGTTGAACCTGCAAAAATGGAAGATATTATTAATGATATTACCGGCGTTGTTGAAGTCGGATTTTTTACAAAGAACAAGCCGATTGCCTTTGTCGGAAAAGACGATGGAACTGTAGAAGTTCGCGGACTGTAAAATGTTTCCTCCTTTTCCGCAAGAAGAAGCTTTTGGTGTTTGCCGTAAAATTATTTCTGCGCTAGAAAACGGTGTTTTGCAGCTTGAGCAGATTGGAAAAATCAGTGCGGAACGAAGCGGGCAGGGAATTATGATTGGCGTTGCCGTTTGCCAAAAGGATGACGGAACTTCTGTTGTTTTGAACACGGTAAGCGGAATTTCAAAAAGAATAAAAGGTTCGGAAGAAGCCGGACTCGGAATTTTTGTTGAGCCGATTGTTTCTGCCGAAAAAATTGAAAACGCTCTTGAAAAAAACGATTTTCAGATTCATCAGCTTACGGAAAAAATCAATCTTTTAAAGGAAAAACGCAAGCGGACAGACGGAAAATTTGAAAATCAGACGGAAGAAGAAATCCAGTTTGTAAAAAAACGCTCGGATTTGTGCGATGAATCACTGAAAAAAGTTTTCGACCTTTATTCGTTTCATTGTGCGGATGGAAAAATCCGTTCATTGCTTGAGATTTGTGAAAAAAAGCAGAAAAATCTTCCGCCGACTGGAACTGGCGATTGCTGTGCGCCCAAACTTTTGGATTTCGCCTTTAAAAATCAACTGATTGTAAAAAGCCTTGCAGAAGTTTTTTACGGAAAAAGCAACAAATTCAGGACTAACGGAAAACTGTACGAGCCATGCGATGAGCGTTGCGCGTTGATTTTACCTGAAATGCTTGGCCTTGAAATTCTGTATCAGGATGAAGATATTGTTGTTGTGAACAAACAGAGCGGTTTGCTTAGCGTTCCCGGTCGTGGCCCAGAAAAGCAGGATTGCATTGTGAACCGCCTGAAAAAACTTTTTCCGCATTGTATTCAGCAGCCAAGCGTTCACCGGCTTGATATGGAAACCAGCGGACTTCTGGTTCTTGCGCTGAATGAAAATTCCCACCGCAATTTGTGCCGTCAGTTTGAAGAAAAAAAAGTTCAGAAGCGTTACATTGCGTTGCTAGACGGAAAATTGCCCGAAAAATTTCAAAAAAATGGAACAATGGAACTGTATTTCCGCGTGGACATTGAAAATCGTCCGCACCAGATTTGGGATGAAGTCTACGGAAAAAATGCAGTTACGGAATGGAACTGGCTGGACGAGGAATTTTATTCCGCGCCGGATGGAACTGACCGTTTATGCACAAGAATTCTGTTTATTCCGCATACAGGCAGAACCCATCAGCTTAGGCTTGCCGCCGCCGACATTCACGGATTTGGAGTTCCGATTATTGGCGACACGCTTTACGGACATTGCGAAAAAGGCGAACGGCTTATGCTTCACGCTGAATTTTTAAGTTTCATTCATCCTTCAACAGGAAAGTTGATGGAATTTTCTTGCCCTGCGCCATTTTAGTCTACTTTTCAGAAAAATCCATCATCAGAATATTTGCTGTAATCGTTCCGTCTGGCTGATTGCAGATTTCTCCGTAAAAACGGACATTTTTTGTTGTTCCATCGCTGCAGAAAACAGCCGCCTCTTTTGAAAATTCTTTTGCCTCATTTTGTTTTACAGTGCGGATTATTTGCATAATCGCGTCTTTTTCTGTTTTTAAGAATGATTCAAAAGGATTTTTTTCAAGCAATTTATCAAAATCCTGCTGGGAATATCCAAGAATTTTTGCCACATTTTTATTTGAATACGAAAGTTTTACTTTTTCATCAAAAGAAACTGAAAAAATTCCGCATGGAACATTTTCGATTATAGAAGAAAGCTGCTCAGACAGGTTTGTTTTCAGCTGAAGAAGTTTCATCCTGAAATCAATGTTTTCCACAGTCAAATAATAAATGTTGCTTGTGACAGTTTTTCCGATGTGGCGAAGATGTATGCGCACCCAGAAAGGCTGCGTGTTTTCGTAAGAAGGCTTGAGCTGAATCTCGCAGAAACTGCTCTTTTTTGAATTTATCGCTTCGTACAAAGTTGAAAAGAACGTTTCCTGGCTATATTTTTCGACTCCAGAAACAATGTCTTTTTGAATCTTCATAAAATCGTGCCGGGTTGTGCCAATTTCCTCAAAAAACTGGTCATTCATCCTTAGTGCCTCAACAGTTTCCCCGGACCACTCAATTATTGCCGCTCCGCCAATAAAATTATTAAAGAACAGAGTTGAATGTTCTGTTGCGTCAAGGAATTTTGCGGCTTCAAGCTCTGCGTCTTTCTGATTTTTTTCAAAATTCACTGGCGAAAGATTTGTTAAAAGTTCCTCGTATTTTTCAATTGGCAGTGGACGGGCAAAATAATAGCCTTGCATATAAAAACAACCGATGCTTTTTAGGTAATCAGCTTGTTCTTTTGATTCAATTCCTTCCGCAATAACCGGAAGATGCAGCCAGTTTGCCATTCTTATTACGGAACTTAAAATATTTCCGCCTTTTGTATTGTTCTTGCCGTCTTTTAAATCTTTTGTGTCAGAGGCAATAAATTTCATGTCAAGTTTCAGGACATTTACAGGAACTTCTTTTAGCGTGTTGAGCGAAGAATATCCGCTTCCAAAATCATCCATTTCAAGGCAGAATCCGTTGTCGCGCAAATCTTCTACAACTTGAATAAGCTGAGTCGGATTTTCCATGTACGCAGATTCTGTGATTTCAAGCCTGAGCAAATCTGGCGTAAGATTATATTTTTTCAGAAGCCCATTGAAAATCTGAACCAAATTCTGGTTGTAAATGTCGCGCCGGGAAATATTTACAGAAACTGGAATCGGATTCAAGCCCATGTCCTTCCATTTTCGCAGAAGTTGGCAAGTTTTTTCCCAGATAAACAAATCCAGCTGAGTTATAAATCCGTTCCGCTCAAAAACTGGCACGAAAATCGCCGGGGAAATCAAGCCTTTTGTAGGATGATTCCAGCGAACAAGAGCTTCCGCTCCAACCAGAGATTCCGTTGTGTAATCGTATTGCGGCTGCAGATAAACTGTAAATTCATTTCGTTGCAGACCGACAACCATATCAGTGATGAGTTCCTGCTCGTCTTTCAGGTTTTCAATCATTGATTCATTGTAGAATGCAAAACGTTCTGTAAAATTCTGTTTTATAGAAGCAACTGCAAGTTCCGCACGGTCAATCGCCAGGGAAACGTCTGTTTTTGGATTTGTGATTACATAAATTCCGTAGCGGCAAATAAAATCAAATTTTGGATGAAGAGATTTTACATAAGCGTCAACTTTTCCCAAAATCATAAAAAGAATTTCATTTGAAACTGCTGGCGTGCATACAACAAAATGATCCGCGTAAATATGTCCGTAAGTTGAAAATTCAGAGATTGTGCTATTTAAATGCTGCCCGATTTTTTCAAGAATTTTATCACCGGCAGAAAATCCAAAAAGATCGTTAAAAACTTTGAAACGGTCAAGATTTACAAGCACAAGATAATATTGTTTGTCTGGATTTTTTTCCAGCATCGCCTGGGTTTTGTTAAGAAAAGTCTGCTTGTTGTAAACTCCAGTTTTTTTATCCAGCCGCACAAGCTGTTTTATTGTATTTTTTTGAAGTTCATGCAGGCTTGAAATGTGCTGCTCTTCTTCGGAATGGTGATTTATAATGTGATTTATAATCGCAAAAAGATTTTCTGGCGGTGTGCTCTGCGGAAAACATTCCAGCACGCCAAGTTCATAAAACTTTTTTTGAACATCCAGATTGATTTCCTTCATGATTCCGATTACAGGAATTTTCAGGCTGATTCTGTCATTGATTGAATTTAAAAGAATAGTTTTTTCTTGAATATTTTTGATTAAATCCTGATTTTTAAAGAGAAAATCCTCATCAATAACAATGACTGATGGTATTTTTGTTTGTATCTTTTCAAGAAGTTCTGCTGATGATTCAATATAAAAAACATCAAATGTCGAATTAAATTCTTCCGTAGAAAGAAACGGTTTGAGAACTGATTCAGTTGCTGCAAAAATTGAAAATTTTTCCATGTTGCTCCGAATTGATTGTAACACAGTTTTGCGTAAAATCAATCGGAGATTTTCTCAATTTAACAGAAGATTAACAACACAATTCCTTTGCTTTTGCCGTGATTTTTTCCTGTATTACCGGCATTGAGGCTTTTGGGGTTTCTGCGTTGTAGTTTTCGCGGATAATGTTTACAAAAACTGAGCCTGCGACAATTGCGTAAACGTGCGGCGCAATCAGTTTTGCCTGCTCTTCGCTTGTGATTCCAAATCCTCCAAGAATTTTTGCTCCGCCTGCGGAAGTTTTGTCGATAAAATCGAGCATTTCTTTTGTTACAACGGTTTTGCTTCCTGTGATTCCAGCCCGAAGCGCGGTGTAAATGTATTCAAACTTCTGGTCGGTCATCTGCTTAAGGCGTTCGTCGGTCATAGAAGGCGCGGCTACAGGAATATTGTGGATTCCGTATTTTCTGCAGGCCGCGGTAAGCCCTTCGTCGCAGTCAAACGGAAGGTCTGGAACAATAAGTCCGGTAACGCCGGATTCAACTGCCATTTTTACAAAATTTTCAACGCCCGGGCGGTAAACTAGCGCGGCGTAAGTCATAATGAAAATCTGGATTTCCGGATGGCGGCGGTGCATTTCTGCCATGTAAGCCATTCCCTGTTTTACTGTATATTTTCTTGCAAGAACTGTTGAGCACGCGGTCTGAATTGCAACTCCGTCTGCGCTCGGGTCACTGAACGCAAGCTGGACTTCAAGGATTTTTGCTCCGCCTGCGATAAGCGCTTCTCCGACTGCAAGGCAGGTTTCATCATCCGGGTAACCTGCAACCTGATGTGACATTAAAATATTGCTCATATATAAACTCCTGGAATTCTAGTTGTTTTTTGCCATTGACGCTGCAAAGTGAATATCTTTTCCGGCGTTCAGACGTTCCAATTCTGCCTGAAGGAACTGTTTCCATTCTTCCGGGCGGAAAACTGGACAAGTGATGAAAATATCTTTGTCGCCACGGCCAGACATATTCACCACAATGTTCTGGTCTTTGTGCATTTTTGGAGCGAGTTTTAAGGCGAGAGCACCGGCGTGGGCACTTTCCATTGCAAAAAGGACTCCTTCTGTCTTTGCAAAAACTGAAACTGCGTTCAAGGCTTCATCATCTTTTATGGCTTCAAATTTTATTCGTCCTGTTTCGCCAAGATATGCAAGCTGCGGTCCGATTCCTACGTAATCCAAACCTGCGGAAATTGAGCGCGTCTGACCAGCTTGTCCGTCCTCATCCTGAAGAAAACGCGTCTTGAATCCCTGCATTATTCCATCAACTGCGTCATTTCCGACCATTCTGCTTGCGTTGTTTCCTTTTCCTGGCCCGATTCCGCCAGCTTCCGCGCCAAAAAGTAAAGGTTCAGTTTCATTTATAAACGGCTCAAAAAATCCGATTGAATTTGAACCGCCGCCAACGCAGGCAACCATTGCGTCAATCTTTTTACCGCGTTCCGCCATCTGTTTTTTTGTTTCGCGCCCGATGACAGACTGAAATTCACGAACCATATCCGGGAATGGTGAAGGACCGAGCGCAGAACCGATAAGATAATGCGTGTCGCTGAAATTTGCCGCCCAGTCGCGCATTGCCTCGTTGATTGCATCTTTCAGAATCCGCGAGCCGGTTGTTACAGGAACAACTTCTGCGCCATACATTTCCATTGTGGAAACATTTGGCTGCTGCCTGCGAACGTCAACTTCGCCCATGTAAACACGGCATTTTAGCCCAAGCTTTGCGCAAGCCGCGGCTGTTGCAACTCCGTGCTGACCAGCTCCTGTTTCTGCGATAATGCGCGTTTTTCCCATTCGTTTTGCAACCAAAGCCTGACCGATTGCGTTGTTTATTTTGTGCGCGCCGGTATTTGCAAGCCCTTCAAGTTTCACATAAATCTGCGCGCCTCCAATCTGTTCAGAAAGTCGTTTTGCGTAATAAAGCGGAGTGGGGCGACCGATAAAATCTGTGCGGATTTCTTCCAATTCCTTCAAGAAATCTGGATCTTTCATGCATTTATGGAATGCTTCTTCCAATTCTTCGATCGGACGGCGAAGAACTTCCGCAACGTAACGTCCACCGAATTTTCCGAAAAAACCTTTATCTGATTCTGTCATTTTATTGAATTTTCTCCCTAAAATTATTGTTGTGCAGCAGATTCAACTGCTGAAAAAAATTGCTCAAGTTTGGAAAAATCTTTTTTGCCTGGCTCTGATTCGATGCCACTGTTTACGTCAACAAGTTCCGGCTGAAAGTTTTTTATCATACCGCGAATATTTTCTGGATTCAATCCGCCGCTAAGCCACAATGGACCTGTCTTTTTTGATTTTGCCACAATTTCAGAAGGAATTGTTTTTCCTGTTCCGCCGTAGCGCAAATCACCGCTGGCATTCGAGCTTTCCAGATTTTTTGCGTCAACAAGGACCCGTGGAAAACCAGAGGAATAAAGTTCCTTCAACGCAACCAAGTCGTTTTCTGTTTCCAGCGGAACTGCCACATAGCCAAATTCTCCCTGGGCAAGATTTCCGCAGCCGTGGAACTGGATTCCGTCCAGAATTCCTTCATAGCACATCTGAAAAACCGAATTTCCTTCTTCAGAAAACGGATCGACAATAACTCCGACGAGCAAAGGCATTTTCTGGATTTTTTTTGATTCAAAAAGCTGCTTCAGCTCCGCGCGGATTTCGCTGATTTTTTCTGAATCTTCCGGCTTGTTTGTCCGCGGCGATTTTTCCGCAAAAATGAATCCAAGAATATCTGCGCCAAGCTCGGCGGCTTTTACAGCGTCTTCTTTTGAAGTGATTCCGCAGACTTTTATCAGCGGTTTTGCTGATTTTTCTTCAAGCAGGGCGGAAATTTTCTTCCAGAACGAATATTCATATTCAAGTTTTTTGGAATTTGCCGCTTTTTTGAACGATTTTACAAGATTTTTTGCGTTTTTTGGATTTCTTGCGGCAGCCTCACCAATCAGAACTGCATGAAAACCCAAATTTCCAACAAAATTTGCGGCGAGCGGAGTTGTAACTCCAGATTCAGAAATTATTCTTGGAAACGGAAAACCGATTTTTCTTTCCTTGTAGATTTTTTTGATTTTTTCTTTTAATTTCAGCGGAATCAGCAAATCGATTGTAAAATTAGCCAAATCACGCGAATTTATTCCAAGAATTATTTTTTCGCTGCAAGCCATTGAATCCGCAAGCTCAAGAACCGCAAACGCTTTTTCAATGTCGCTTTCCTCGCGGATTTCAAGAAGAACTGAAATTCCGAATTCAAACGCTTTTTTTGCCATTTCAAGAAGTTTTTCCTGCTCAAGGATTCTTCCGATTAAGAGAACTGCATCCGCGCCACAAAGATATGAGATTTCAATTTCTTCCGGCTCAAGCAAAAAATCTTTCCGTAAAACGGCGGCTTTTTTTCCAGCTTTTTTCGTGGCTTTCTGCAAATCTTCCAGCGAACCGTGAAAATAATTTTCTTCGGTAAGACAACTGATTGCCTTTGTGCCTGCTTTTACATAGTTCTTTGCGGTTTCTGCTGCGTCAAGCTCCGGCGCAATCCAACCTTTTGAAGGCGATGCTCGTTTTATTTCAAGAATTGTTCCCGGCTCATTTAAAAATGGCACAACCGGGCGGATTCTTTTCTGCGGAATTTTGTGTCCGAATGAAAATCCTTTGTTTTTTATGTCCGCGCGGCGTTTTTCGCAAATTTCTGTAAGAATATCCATTTTAGCTGTTGCTTTCCTTTTTGATTTCTTCAAGTTTTTTTGCTACAGCGCCAGAATCAATCGCTCTGATGATTTTTACGCAGCCTTCCTTGATTGATTTTGCTTTTCCGCCGATGTAAAGCGCAGCCCCGCCGTTCAATGCGATTGCCGCCTTTAAAGTTCTTCGGCCTTTTCCTTCAAGAAGCTCTTTTGCAAGCTGAGCGTTTTCTGCGCCAGTTCCTCCGGAAAGTTCCTCGTCCTTGCAGCCGGAAAGCCCAAAATCCGCCGGTTGGATTGTGTATTCTTTCTCTTTGTTGTCCTCATCGATTTCAAAGACTTTTGTTCCCACAACCGGTGAAATTTCATCAAATCCGTCTTCTGAAACAACAACCATGACTCTTTTTGCTCCAAGAAGTTTTGCGGCGCGCGCAACTGGAGCAAGAAGTTCCGGGGAATAAACGCCGAGCATCTGGTATTTTGCTCCGGCAGGATTTGAAAGTGGGCCAATCAGATTCATTACTGTTTTTACGCCCAAAGCTTTGCGGACTGGAGCGGCAAAACGCATAGCGGAATGGTAGACAGGAGCGAACAAAAAACCAAAATTTGTTTTTCTGATGACTTCAGCGGTTTTTGCTGGAGCATTGTCAATTTTGATTCCAAGCGCCTCAAAAAAATCCGCGGCTCCCGATTTTGAGGAAACTGCGCGGTTTCCGTGTTTTGCAACAGGAAGTCCGCATGCGGCGGCGCACAATGCGCTCATTGAACTTATGTTGAAGGAACCTTTGCTGTCTCCGCCAGTTCCAACTATGTCTGTAAGTTCAGTTGTTTCAAGCGGAAGCGGCGTGCGTTTTGCGACAAGAACACCTGCGCAGCCGGCAATTTCTTCTGGAGTTGCTTTTTTTGCGGCAAGGGCAACAAGAATTGCGGCAGTCATCCGTTCGTCCATGCATCCGTCTGTTAAATCTTCCATGAACATTTCTGCGGTTCTGCGGCTCATGTCTTTTCCTTCAATTAAAGAGGAAAGGACTTGGCTTGCCGGGAACGGTTCTGCGCGGTAATTTAAGAATGCTGTAAAAAATTCTTTTGTTTTTGGAGAGGCGATTGATTCCGGGTGGAACTGGACGCCTTCAATCGGCATGGTTTTGTGCCGGATTCCCATGATGTCGCCATCGTCTGCGCGTGCAGAAATCTCAAAATCTGCCGGAAGAGTTTTTTCATCAATTACAAGCGAATGGTAGCGCGTGAAAGTTTCGCGCTTTCCCATTAGCCGGAACATTCCTTTTCCGTCAAGGTTGATTTGCTCGGCGATTCCATGTTTTATGAATTTTGCGTTTACGATTTTTGCTCCAAACGCATAACCAATCGCCTGATGACCAAGACAAATTCCCAGAATCGGGATTTTTCCTGCGAAATATTTTATTGCTTCAACAGAAATTCCAGCGTCTTCCGGGCGGCCAGGTCCTGGAGAAACAATCAGTTTTGCCGGGTTCATTTTTATTGCGTCCTGAAGAGTGATTTCTTTGCTGCGCACAACTTTTATCTCTTCATTAGTGAGTTTTGCGAGCGACTGATAAACGTTATATGTGAAACTGTCGTAATTATCCAATAGTAAAATCATAATTTTCCTCCGCGGTTCCTGTTATTTCTTTGTGTTTTCGATTACAGCGCGCATTGCGCCAAGCTTTTCGCAGGTTTCTGTGAATTCTCGTTCTTCGTTGCTTGCGTAAACGATTCCGCCGCCTGCCTGCAACGTCCACACATCCTGCTGCTTCAGCGCACAGCGAATCGCAATGCAGAAATCCAGGTTGTTCTTGTTTCCGATGTAGCCAACTGCCCCGGCATAAAAATTACGCTTGTATCTTTCAAGAGAAGAAAGAATTTCAATCGCGCTTATTTTTGGCGCGCCAGAAACTGTTCCTGCCGGGAACGCCGCACGCAATACTTTTATTGCGGAAGTATCGTCATCAACTTTGCCAATTACTTCCGAAACAAGATGAATTACGTGGCTGTAAAGTTCCGTGAACATATACCGGGTTACTTCAACGCTGCCAGTTTTGCATACTCGGCCAAGATCGTTCCGCGCAAGGTCAACAAGCATAAGGTGCTCCGCGCGCTCTTTTGGGTCGTTCAAAAGCTCTTCCATAAGCTGCTTGTCTTCCAGAGGATTTTTTCCGCGGTGGCGAGTTCCTGCAATCGGGTGAATCATTGCCTCGCCGTTTCGCACGCGCACAAGGCTTTCCGGGGAAGCTCCTGTCAGCTGGAAATCCGCAAAATCAAGGTAGAACATATAAGGTGAAGGATTGACAGAACGCAACCTGCGGTAAATTTCCAGGGCAGGAACTTCACTTTTTATCTGGAGCCTTCGGCTTGGAACTGCCTGTACGATATTGCCTGCGTAGATTTCTTTTTTTAACGCCTCGACTTTTTCGCAGTATTCTTTTTTGCTCTGCTCTTCGTCTGTAAGAACTGTTGTCTCGTAATTTGTCTCCGGCTCGGCAAGATAAGAAAAATCCAAGTCAGAAAGTCGTTTTTTGATATTCTCGATTGCGGCCTTCAAATCAATCTGATGTTCCTTGTAATTCTGCGCGCAAATATAGATTTTTTCATAGAAATGGTCAAAAATTATAAAAGTATGTCCGACAACAAATGCGCTTTCTGGAATTTTCAGCTGGTCTTCCTGCTTTTGAAGATGAATCGTGTCGCATTTTGCGCAAAATTCGTAGCTAAGGTAACCCATTCCGGCAGCCGGAAGAGGCAAATCAAAACCTTCTTCCGCCGGATTTTCCGCCGCGATTTCTGCAAGAACGTCAAGAATGTCGCCTTTCATCGCGTAAACCGGACGGCGCTCCCCGTTGAGCACAATGGCAATTCCGTTTTCATCCTGGATAACCCGGAACGCCTCGTCAAGCATAATCATTGAATAGCGGTCTTTGCCCGAAGAAAAATTTGCTGATTCAAGAACGGCCTTTGCGTTGAATTTTTTTGCCAAAGAAAAAGGAGTAAATCTGTCTCCTGGAAGAACTTCATATAACATATCAATCTCCAAAAAAAATCCAGAAAATATTTGCTTGCCTGAATTTTTGTTTCTACGAATAGAAACATTATAGAAATAGTGTATGTTACTGTCAATAGAAACACGATGAAAAATCAAATAAATTTGACTTTCTTGAATATTCTAAAAAATGTAAAAAATAAGTTGAAGCGGCAGCCAGAAAATCATTTTCCAGTTGCCGCTTTCTTTTCTCGTGTTCACATTCAGTTTTTTTCTAAACCAAAGAAGTTGTCTCGTCGATTCCCATTCGTATGTTCAGGCACTGGACAGCCGCACCACTTGCGCCTTTTCCAAGGTTGTCGAATCGGCTTGTAAGCATGATCCGCTCATCGTTTCCGTAGACAAAAATCTGCATGTTGTTTGTGCCAGCCAGCGTGTTTGCCGCGATAAACTGTTCTGTCAGCGTGCCTTCGCCCATAAATCCTGCCACTTTCACAAAATTGCAGCCATTGTAGTGTTCGCTCATCATTTCCCACACATCGTGTGCGGAAACTTTTTTTGCCAAAAGACGCGCGTGCAGACCGACCGTCACCGTCATTCCCTGAAAATAGTCGCATACGTAAGGATTAAAAATCGGCTCAAACTCAAGGCCGGCAATTTTTTTCATTTCTGGAAGATGCTTGTGCGCCTGAGTCAATGCGTAAAGCCGCGGAGAATCCAATTCCGAATTTCTATCTGCAGCCTCGTACTGCGCGATTGCCTTTTTTCCCGCCCCTGAATAGCCAGAAACCGCATGAATCACAACCGGATAGTCAGCCGGCATGATTCCAGATTTTACAAGCGGATAGCCCAGAGCCACAAAGCCCGAAGCGTAGCAGCCCGGAACAGCAATTCTGTTTGAGGACACAATTTTCTCGCGGAACGATTTGTCCAGTTCCGGAAAACCGTAAGCCCAAGCCGGATTTGTCCTGTGCGCCGTGGAAGCGTCAATAATCACCGTTTTTGGATTTGTGCAAAGTTCAGCCGATTCAACAGCCGCCGCATCCGGCAGACACAAAAAAGTAAAGTCGCTCGCGTTAATCATTTTTGCGCGCTCGGCAGCGTCCTTGCGTTTTTCCTCGTCAATCTGCAGAATCTCAATGTCAGTTCGGTTCGCAAAACGCTCAAAAATCTTAAGCCCCGTAGTTCCTTCTTTTCCATCTATAAAAATCTTAACGCTCATATTTTCCTCTTTTTTTATTTAAGGGGGAAAGTCTTCCCCTCGGCTCAACCCTGCGGTTTTCGCCTACCCCTTCTAGCGGGGGCACCCCGCAACGCCCCGTCCAATTTCTTCTATTATAGAAGTTTTTAGATTAAAAAAAAATCACTTCCAGAGCAAAAACACAAATTTTGAACAAAAAATATTCAGTTTTGCCCAAACCCACCTAAAAACTGCGCAAAAAATACTCAAAAAATCAGCAAATTTTGATCAACGCAAAACTTTAGATTTGTGCTGAACATATAAATTGAAGAAGCGGAAGGAAAAAGGCAAGTTTGGCGTCCTTGAAGTGCTTTTTGCCGAATGGCATAAAAGAATTATTGAGCATTTTCTGAAAGAAAAGCGCAGATAATTCTTCCTGAAAAACACTTCACAATAGCCAAATCTTGACTTTTGACTGAAAGCTTATTCAATTTCTTTCAGAATTACCTGGACTTTTATATTTTTTATCGCACAAAGTCTTCGCAAATCGTAAATCCGCTTGCGCTTTTATCCTTTTTTATAAAAAATTGAAGTTCAGATGATTTTTTTTCAGTTGGCACGGAATTTGCATAATATATTAGTGAAGGTTGGAACTAAAACCAACCAAAAATGAGACAATTCGCATAGGAGGCATTATATGAACGAATTAGCTTTATTCAATGACTTGTTTGGTGATTTTGCAGATGACAGATACATGATGCCATCTATCAACTTAAAAAAGGTTTTTCAGGAGCCAAAAGTAGATATAAAGGAAGAATCTGGTGCTTACACGTTGAAAATGGATTTGCCTGGAAAAACGGATAAAGACGTGAATATTGAGTTGAACCACAATGTCCTTACAATCTCTTCGGAAAAGAAAAATGAAAAAGAGGAAAAATCTGAAAAGAAAGAAGAAGGCAAGTGGCTTGTAAAAGAACGCTCTTACCAGAAGTTCAGCCGAAGTTTTACGCTTCCTGATGATGTTGAATCTGATAAGGTTGCCGCTGAAGTTAAAAACGGAGTTCTTACAGTAACAATGCCACGCAAAGCACTTCCTGCTCCAAAGAAAATTGCGATTAAAAGCGCTTAAGGCTCTTCTAAAAACTGATTAAAATTCAGCTTGCGGAAACCGGCTGCCAGCAAAAATGGCGGCCGGTTTTTGTTTAAAATCAGTTTTGTCAGTCAAGAAATCCGTAGTTCCAGTGCCATATAGGTTTTGCCAACTTGTTTGAAAATGGCTGCTTTTTTGTAAAATCAGGAAGCCAGCTTGTGTCGTCTGTCAGTTCCTGGTAAAAAAGCGTTTCAAAATCATAGGCTTCAATCAAATCCTGCAGGTCGGAATCTTCCTGTTTGTTCACAAGGCGATTTTCTATTGCGCTCAGAACTTCTTTTCGTTTTGCCAGTTTTTGCTCATCTTCTGAAAATGGAACTGGCGTGTACTGGTTCATCAGCGAAATAATTGCTTTTCCGTCCGCATGTTTTTTTAGCCAGTCAAGGACATCCGCAGTTTCTGAAAATTTTCCTGGCATAAAAAGATGACGGATTATAACTCCTTGAATCATTTTTTTGTGCTTTTCGCCTTTCTGGATTTTTTCGCCGTTTGCATCGGTGTAATCTTCTTTTGCTTTTTCTTCTGTTATTTCAAGCGGGAAATTTTTCAGCATCCACAAAATCGCTTTTTCAGCCGTTTCTGGATATTGTTCCGCGCCAAACAATTTTGCGGAAAGATTCTTATCCAAAGTCTTAAAATCAGGAAGCCAAATTTTTACAAAAGGCTTTAAAAGCTCAAGCATTTCAACATTTTCAAATGCAGAGGAATTCCAGCAGAACGGAATTTTGCAGCCGGACATTTGCGCCGCTTTGATGAATTCTACAAGTTTTGGAATTGCGTGACTTCCTGTTACAAGATTTATGTTTTCCGCGCCTGATTCCTGAAGTTTTAGGCAGATTTCGCAGAATTCATCTTTTGAGACAACTTTTCCCATTCCATCCTGCGAAATTTGATAATTCTGGCAAAACGCGCACCGCAAAGTGCATCCCGTAAAAAAAATAGTTCCGCTTCCGCCGTGAACAGTTATAAGCGGCTCTTCCCCAAAATGAAGGCACGCCACCGCAATCCGCACTTCATCAGTTTCTCCGCAAAAGCCGCATTTTTTTTCCGCGCGCTCAGCATTGCATTTCCGCGGACATTGTATGCAGGCTGAATAATAGTTTTTTGTCATAATTTCTACAAAATTCCGCGGGCGACCAGTTTGCCCATTAGGGATTGAAGTTGTTCGAGGGGCATGGTTTCGGCTTCATCGTTTACGGCGTCGTTTATTTCTTCTAGGTCGTTGTCGGAAAGAATTTCTTCGCCTTCGTCGCTGTCGTTCAGGAATGAGAGGAATGCGCAGATTTTGTCAATGTTTTCTTCTGTTGGCTCGTTTTCCGGGGCGGTTGAATGGTCAATGTATTCGTCGCGCCAATAAAATGCGATTGCCCGGCTTACGCTGCCTGGAACGGCGCAGTTGCGTTCAAAGAGTTTTTGGATTGAGTCGCAGGCTTTTGCGGCGTTGTAGCGGCCGTTGTTTTCCGCGCGCTCGTGTTTTATAGTTCTGTTGATGTCGGTTCTGAATTTTTCAACTAAAGTCATAGTGTAAAAAGTATAGCATAAAATAGAAAAGTTAATATCTTGATTTTTATTTATTTAGTAAAAAAATTGAATAAGCTACCAGAAAAAGCGCGTCAATTCGCCATGCTGAGCGTACAAAGTATCAGACTGCGCAATTTTCTTCAAAAATTGCTTGCTATCGCTCAGAATAGCTCGGTTGCCGCTTTCTTTTTCTTCCCGCTCATTCAATTTATGGATTCAGAAAAAAAATCCACTTACGCTTTTATTCCTTTAAATAAAAAATAGCAACTTGTATTGGTTTATGTTTTTTTAGCGGGTTGTTGCGGGCGGCGTTTGAGCCCGCAGAGAGGGTGGCGGACAAACCGACAAAGCGGAACGAATGATTCAGCTTGCTGGAATCATTCGTGGAGCGACTTGGTTTGGAAGACAGGGGGAGACTTCCCCCTTAAGGGAATTAAAATTTTACATACAATATTGAATAAATTTTCTTGACAGAACAGATAAGTGTAAATAAACTTAAAAATATGGATTTGAGAACTGTATTAACAACTGATACTGTAAACCTTCATTTGAAGGGAACTACAAAAGAAGAAATTATTGATGAGATGATTGACATCCTTGTTAAGGCTGGAAAAGTTACAAATAAAGCAGAAGCTCGCGAAGTTGTTCTTGACCGTGAACGCAAGATGTCTACTGGAATGAAGCATGGAATCGCAATTCCGCATGGAAAGACTGATTCTGTAAGCGATTTGGTTGCCTGCATTGGAATTTCGGATAATCCGGTTGATTTTGATTCGCTGGATCAGGAACCTTGCCGCATATTCATTATGACTTTGTCGCCTGTGAATAAAACGGGTCCGCACCTTCAGTTTCTTGCTGAAGTAAGTCTTCTTTTTAAGAGCGCAGAAAAACGACAGCAGATTTTGAATACTCAGGATAAGGCTGAAGTAATTAAGATTTTGACAGAATAGTTTAATCTATCACTATATGCAAAGACCTTTGCGCTTGGTTTTTCCGTTGTGCAAAGGTCTTTTTTTTTATTTTTTAAAATAGGGGAAATTATGAAATTTGATCCGCTTGTAAAGGTTGTTGAAAATAAACTTGTAAAACTTTCTGATGGTTCGGAGCTAAGCACGGAAAATCTGAATATTGTTCAGGTTGACGGCGTTGAGTCGGCTTCTGTTCCGGCGGCTGGGGTTGTTACTGCGGTTGTGTGCCCTTGGTCAAAGATTGAGATTGAAGATGGCAATTATAATGAAGAAATTCTTGCGAAACTGCGCGATTTTCTTAAAAAACTTGAGGAAGCCGGCTTGTTCGCGTTTGTTGTTCCTATGGCGCAGAAAAGTTTTGCGGACGCGGACGAGGCGGATTCTTTTATAAAGGCGATGGTGCATACGGCCAGAAGAATAAAGGACTGCACGAGCGTTCTGGGGTTTGCGGTTGCCGCCGAGCTTATGGAAAAGGATGCCGGAAAAAAACTTGATGAGAACAGCTGGTCGCAATGGTTTATAAACGAGATGAACGTAAAACATTCGCATTATGTTTATTTTGCCGGAAAATCGAACATCAAAAAGTATGGGCTCGTTCCAGTAACTTCTTCTTGTGAATTAGTTTTGTATTAAACTGTATTGATTGCGAAAAACCGCAGTGTTTGCAAAATTTTTCAAAAAAAAGTTAAAATTTCTTAAAAAAATAATAAATTTCTCTTGATTACTTCTAAATGTTGTGTCATAGTACAGGTGTTTAGAGAGATTAGCAAAAGGAGTTTAATTTGATAAATCAGACTGAAAATTCTGGTTTCCAAAACTCATGTCGCAATTCTTTGATTTTTTGTGGCTTGCTTCTTGTGGTTGCGAGTGTGATTGCAGTTGTGTTGCCAGCTAAAACTAAAGATTCTTCTGTTCCAGTTGTAAAGGCTGCTACAGAAGTAGAAAACGAAGTTGTTGCCGATTTTAATAATTTGATTGAAGAGGCTGGTTTTTCAGCTGCAAAAATTAAAACTGGCGATGATGGGCTTTCTCTTTACAGACAGCCAAGTTCAAGAGCCGCAGTTGAATGGTTCTACCTGCACGTAACAGGAAACCGAGAAACGGCTATGGCGATTCTTGAAGAAGCTGAAAAAAATGACATACCGCTTTCGCTTGCGTTTGCGTTGGCTTATACAGAAAGCCGTTACGATGTGAACGCAGTGAATAAGAATAGAAATTCTTCTATTGACCGTGGATTGTTTCAGTTGAACAACCGTTCATTTCCGCAGTTAAAAGAAGAAGATTTCTTTAATCCTGCTGTAAGTGCAAAATACGGAATGAGCCATTTGCGTTTTTGCATGAATGTTGCAGGAAATGAAGTTGCGGCATTGGCAATGTACAATGCTGGAACTAGCAAAGTGCGTGCAGACAACACTCCGCAGACAACATTGAACTATGTTGGAAAAATAATGGCTTATCAGGATAAACTTGACAAGCTGTTTGCGGATGAAGTTCTTTCGTATTACGAAACTTCACGCCCGGTTACAGGAATTTCCGTTGCGTTTTTAGGCAACCGACGTTTCGACCGCTAAAATTGTCCTCCTTATTTAAAGCCCGACCGTTTTCCCATTCTTTATCCGGCCGGGCTTTTTCTTTTTTATGCGCAGAAAATGCGGTATAGTAAGGTTATGCAAAAGAAAATTCCTGTTTCTACAAAAAAACGTATGGTTCTGCTTTTGAATCTTCTGGAAAAATGGAAAAAAGCCCGCATCACATCCAAGGAAATTGCGGCTCTGCTTGGTGTAAAAGATTCTCTTGTGCGTTATGATTTTGCGTTTTTGGAACTGCCTTCTGAGCACCGTGGTTTTAAGAATGGCTATGAGATTTCAGTTTTAAAGGAAGATGTTCGTGCCGCGCTTTTGGCAGAAGAGGAATCTTTTGGCGCGGAAAAGAGGATTTGCATTGTGGGGCTCGGCCGGCTAGGGGCTGCGCTTTTGGACAACTCTTTTTTTGAAGGCAGCGGATTTAAAGTTTGCGCGGGATTTGATTCCAGCTTGAACCGCGTTGAGCTTATCCGCTCGACTTTTGAGCTTTTTCCTGCAAGCAGGATTGAAAATGTTTGTGCCGCAAAAAAAATTGAGTATGCGCTTTTGTGTTGCGAGGAAAACGAGGTACAGAAAATGGCTGATAGGCTTGTGAAAGCTGGAATAAAGGGCATTGTGAACTATACGCGGGCTGTTTTTGCCGTGCCGGATTGCGTTAAGGTGCAGAATATTTCGCCGGCGGTTGCGCTTGCCTTGGTTGAGTAGAGATTTTTTACTAAAAACGAATATCACTTGCAAATAAAATGATGTTGGGGTATCATTGGCTCATTGGCTCATTGGCTCATTGGCTCATTGGCTCATTGGCTCATTGGCTCATTGTGGCTGAAATATCGATACATGTTATTATGGAGTTTTCAGCATGTTACTACCCATTGTTGCGTCCATTATTCTTTCTTTCGGCTTTTGTCCTTTGATTATTCAGCTTTGCAAAAAATTTAATTTGTATGATAAAGTTGATCCAAGAAAAATTCACAAGGGAAACATTCCTCGGTTAGGTGGAATTGCGGTTTTCGCATCGCTTTTGGTTGTATGGCTTTGTTCCCGCTTTGTGTTCAAGACTGTAAAAATTGATTTTTACGGCTCATTGTTTATTGGTTTTGGAATTATTCTGTTCTTTGGCGTTGTTGATGATGTGTTCAATATGCGCGCGAAACTAAAATTTTTTGTGCAGATTCTTGCGGCTTTGGTTGTTGCCCTAAGTCCAAATCATTTTAAAAGCATTTTTCTGTGGAAATTTCCGCCGGTTTTAGGTGAATTTGTTACTTTTATCTGGATTTTAAGCATTGTGAACGCATTTAATCTGATAGACGGAATGGACTGGGTTTGCGGTGGAATTTCTTTCTTAACTTGTCTTGCGCTTGGTTTTATATTTAAATTTCAGAACAACAACATTTATTTGTTCTATTTTATTGTTTGCGGTGCGCTTGCCGGATTCTTGTTCTGGAACAGACCGAATGCGAAAATATTTTTGGGCGACGGCGGAAGTCAGACTTTGGGATATTTGATTGCCGTTGCACCTTTGTTCAACTCTGTGGATACGAAATTTGAATTTATTCAGTTTCCGGTAATGCTTCTGATTTGTTCAATTCCTCTTACAGATGTTATTGCCGCAATCTGGCGACGAACAAGAGAACACAGGAAAATTTTTGCTCCGGACAGAGCCCACATTCATCATAAGCTTTTGAATATTGGTTTTTCTAAAATTGCGGCGATTTTCTTTTTGCTGATGTTGCAGTTTGCCGTTTGTCTTGCAGTTGTTGTCTCTTATTTTATGACAATAAAAAACGGTGTTACACTTTTGTGTTTCTGTCTGGTTTTTGTCTGGGGAATTTTTATAACGTTCCACTATCTGAACCGTGCGGTAAATATCTCTCATAAAGGTCTTTTGGAAGATCATCCTATGGAAGAACACTAAGGTTTATGGAATATTACTGTTTGATGGTAAGAACCGGAGAAGAGGAGAAATTTAAAAAGAAAGCTGTTGAAGTGTTTGAGCCGCAGGAATGTGGTATAAAATTCTATTATTTTCAGCGGACGTTGAAAACTAACCAAGGCGTAGTGTACGAAAAACCGCTTTTTCCGGGCTATTTGTTTTTTCAGATAGAAAATCTTACACCTCAAGTTGTTCAGATTTTAAAGAAAATAGATGGATTTATCCGAATCCTGATTGACACTATTGACCCGATAAAAATTTTAGGCGAACAACTGGAGGAACTGCGTCTTTTTATGACCCACGGCGAACATCTTGGCATTTCAAAAGTTGAATTTCTTCCGGGACAGAATCTTAGGGTAATTTCCGGTCCGCTTATGGGTTTGGAAGGCAAAGTCTATAAAGTGAACAAAAAACGCGGCAGAATCACAATAATCTCTTCTCTCTGCAACGACGACCGCCGGATTGACTTGGCGTTTGAGTGCGTGCAGCCGGTGTAGACGTTTTTTTATAGATTAGAAAAATAAATTTGTCTTTTTCAGAAACTTTCAGTATATTATTCTACAATAAAACTGATTTTGTACGCCGCATAAATAATGTTTTTATGTGTTACAAAGAAAGGAGTTGTTATGGACAGCATAACAAGGGCATTGCTCGTAATGGATGGAAATTACGTACGCAAATGGTATTCGCATCTTGTGGAAGACGGATTTGAAGGTAATTTTTATTCAATAAACTTTGGTGCGCTGATTGATTATATTGGAACGGTGATTGAAAAAGATTTTGGAAGCCGTTGTGTATTTGTAGCAAAAAAACTTTACATGGGAACAAATTCAAAGGTTGATTCCCTGAACCAGGATTTTTACCGCGCGCTTGATGACGGTGGAATCCAGAAAAACACATTTCCATTAAGGACTCATGATGAGGAAGGTCGCGCCGCATTAAAGGAAGAAGCCTGCGACACCACGATTGTGTTCAACACCACAAAGGAATTTTATTCAACGATACGTGAAAACCGCTTTGACACTCTTGTTCTTTTTGCCGGCGACGGAGATTTAACGCCACTTATTGAAGGGTTGAAGTCAGAAGGTGTTAAGAGCGTGGTTGTTTACTATGACTTTAGGTCAATATTTAATAACACGCGGGCTTCCCAGAAACTTCTGGAGTCTGCGGATAAAGTTATAAATTTCGGGGCTTTTCTGGTGGAACGCGTTAATAAGCAGATTATGTCAATCTTTAAGCCGATTGAAAAAACTGCTGATTTTGATGGCAACAGAATTTTCCATGATGTGCCGGTAAAGACTCGTGTTGTGGTAAAAAAAAGAAGCCCGGAATTTATAGGAAATGGTTATAGAACTCCTGTATACGAGCTGTATACAAAGGAAGAAATTAAAAAAGCTGTAGAAGAAATTCCGCGCCGGGACGCAGACGGATGGGTTCTTGTTGCCTTGCTTGGAAAGTATCTTGAGACAACAACCGGCAAGTCTTTGCCTATCGGAACAAAACTTAAGGATTTGCTTGTGTCGCGCAGCGATATTTTTGAGACAAAAGAAGTGCCTGCATACAGTGTCCGCATAAGGAGGTGAATGAAATGAGCGTGTAAAAAAGCCGCACAAAGACGGCAAAAACCGTAAAGAAACAGGCTGTACCACTTAAGTTACAGCAAGATTTCTTTCCGTCAATACATTTAGAGCAAGACGGCTATAACAAGTTATAGTAAGTTCTTGGATTACAAACCGGCAAAGATTATACATCAAGTTTGTACATTTTTTTTTGCGAGTACGGTTTTACAAATCGCCCAGAATTTACGGGCAAGGAGGATATTTATGAATATAAATACTCTTTCTGTTGAAAAGGTTAACCACAAGTCTGGTGGCCTTCCAGTAGCTCTTTATCCGAACAAAATGATTCAGGATAAAGAAGGAAAAGCAAGTTATTACGCGATGACTATAATCCGCGACACTTGCTTTGATGAAGACATCGCGAACGATATTCTTGTTTCGGGTTTGAACGAAGGTCTTTCTAAGACTCAGATTCTTCGTGTTATGGAGCTTATCCGTAATGCAAAGCTTGCACGTCTTGCGGACGCTTATGCCGTTGATGACGGGATATGCAGGATGCAACTTAAAGTAAAAGGCAGTTTTGGCTCTGAGTCGGAAAACTTTTCCACTGAAAAACATTCTGTGGAGATAGCTTTGCATCCAACCTCTGATGCGAAAAAATATTTTGAAGAGCTGCGCCCTGTGATAAGGCAAGGGAACTCAAAGAAACCAGTGATTACCGGAATATATGACGTAAAGTCAAAGTCCGGCGACACGCTGACAAAAGGTGGGTACCTTGAGATCAGGGGTACGTGCATGAAAATTTGCGGTGACAACGAAAATGTCGGGCTTTATTTTGAAAATACAGAAGACAGCTCTGATATAGTGAAAGTTTCTGCTGATGAGCTTGGCCAGAATGTGGGTTCAACCCTGGCCTGTGTTGTGCCAGCTGAATTAAAAAGCGGCACATACAGAATAAAAGTTGTGACGCAGTTCATGAACGGCAAGACTTTTAGAAAAACTCCACAAGAAGCTGTGTTCGGAAATTTTACGGTTTCGTAAGTCCTAGCACTTGAAACTTGCTGCGCGGTGTGCGGATTTTCGTGCATCGCGCAGCATTTTTTTGCTCTAGTATTATTCTGCGGGATTCTACTGTACGCTCAGCACGCATCTACTGTACGTTAGATGAACACTGAGCGTACAGTAGATGAGCATCTAACGGTAAGTCAGATGTGCCATAGTGGACTAGTATTTGGGTGATGATAAGTAGGGGGGGGCACTGGTTTCTTCAATTGAATTAAATTGCAGAACTACTATAATATAACTAAATGATTTTTGTGCTAAAACATTTTGATGAAGAAATATTGAAATTCTCCGCAAATGAAAATTCCAGCAATCCTGACTATAAAATTCTTTGGACAGCGGAAAATAAGGCTCTTTTGCCTTTGGGATTTGAGTGCAGTGAACAAGGTCTCGAAAGCTGGATAAAACATCGTTCTGTTCCAAAGAACCGGGCATATATGGATAATCTTCTTTCAAAATGCAACCTGAGCCCGAACAGACCTTTGAGCGTTGTATATTTTTCCAAAGGTCTTTCCTTGAATGACGTGTACTGGGTTGTTCCAGAAGATTTTGGCGGCTCATTCAATGATGTGAATCTTTATGACAACCGTTTTAGCAGAGTTCTTTCTTATATTGCATTTACAGGCTACGGAAGCTCGTTGAAATCTTCCTTATTCAGCAGCCCTGAGTTCACTACGAATGGCATGCTTCCAAAATGCTGGCGCAGAATAAATGGAAAAATCGAGCTTTATAAAGGTTCAACCAGCGGATTTTCAAATGCGGGCTATGAGGCATATTCAGAATTTTACGCGTTTCAGATTGCAAAGGAAATGGGCTTTGACGCGATTGAATATAACCTCAGCAAATGGAAAGGCAATTTGTGTTCAACATGCAGGCTGTTCACAAGCAAAGATTATTCATTTGTTCCTGTTGGAGTTCTTGTAAAGAAAGGCGGGTTTGAGGCCATCCAGAATTTTTATAAATCTTTGGGAAAAGAGTTTGAGAAGACATTGAATGACATGCTTGTTTTTGATGCGATAATAAAAAACACGGACAGACATTATGGAAATTTTGGCTTTCTGGTGAATAATAAGACTAACAAGATAGAAAAGCCTGCACCTTTGTTTGACCACGGCAATTCGCTGTATAATCTTGCAAGCCTTGAATGTTTTGAAAAAGGCAGAAATCTTCTTAAAAAATATGATAGAACCTTGCAGCCTTGTGTTTATGATGATTTTATTGGAAGCGCAAAAAAAGTCCTGACGGCAGAACATAAAGAAAAACTTAGAAAACTGTTGAATTTTAAATTAAAAAAACATCCGCGTTATAATGTTCCGGATTCAAGGCTTGAGCGCATAAACGAGCAGGTGCGGGAGAATGTTAGGGAGTTGCTGAGGTAAGGGCGAAGTGATTTCCCAAAACATCTTGACAACTGGAACTTTGCATAATAAAATCTTATCAATATTAAATTGCAGTCTGTTTACGAGGGGCGTTAGGTCCATAAATAAGGGCAATGTCTACAAACTCCGGGAACAACAGGGAGAGAACTGTTCCGCTATGGAAGCTTCGGTTTGGAAAAATACGGCTTGCCAGAAAGGGAGAGGGTGTGGGCATTGCGGAAAAATGTAAGGCAGACTGATTTTTTTGTCCTTTCTAAAATAAAATTATCTTGTGTTTTGTAAGAAAAGTCTTGTAGTTAAAGATTTTAAGAAAAACGATTTAAAAATAAAATTTTATTCTTTCTAGTCCAAATATCAACTAACTTTAAACTAATCTATTCTATATTATATGTCCAATACTTCCCGCATAGCAAAAAACACACTTGCTCTCTACTTCCGGCAGATTCTCATAATGCTCGTGTCGCTGTACACGGTGCGTGTTGTGCTGAACACGCTCGGTGCGGAAGATTACGGAATCTACAATGTTGTTGCCGGAGTGGTTGTCCTATTCAGTTTTGTGAATAACGCGATGGCTACAAGCGTTCAGAGATTTCTTAATTTCTATCTTGGAAAGAATGATATAGAAAAAACGCGGAATGTTTATTCTGCAAGCCTTGTGGTTCATGGAATTATCTGCCTGATTTTTATTGTTTTGGCTGAGACTGTCGGACTTTGGTTTGTAAATGCAAAACTGAACATTCCGTCTGAACGCAGCAATGCCGCTTTCTGGTGCTATCAGGCGGCTGTTGTCACAACTTTGGCAAATATAATGCGCGTTCCGTACAATGCCGTAATTATCGCCTATGAGAAGATGAGTTTTTTTGCAGGCTTGAGCATTGTTGAGGCCATTCTGAAACTTGCGGTTGTATTTCTTCTGAAAATTGCACGATTTGATAAGCTTGTTTTTTATTCATTTTTGCTGGCTGCTGTCTCGTTTATTATTCTTGCCATATATAAGTTTTATTGCAATAAAAATTTTGAGATTGCACATTATAGAAAAAATCAAGATGAGGGATTGGGAAAAGAACTTGTTTCGTTCAGCGGGTGGAGCCTTTTTGGAGCCGTCGCGAATGTGGCGAATTCACAGGGAACGAATATTGTCTTGAATATTTTTACGAACGTAACCGTGAATGCAGCTATGGGAATTGCAAACCAGGTAAATGCGGCCGTCTATAGTTTTGTGAGCAATTTTCAAACAGCGTTTAATCCGCAGTTGGTGAAAAGCTATGCTGCAGGGGAGAAAGAGGAATTCAATCAGCTTATTTTCCGCACTGCAAAATTCTCTTTTTTGCTTCTATGGATTATCGTGCTACCTTTGAGTCTGAATCTTAAAAATATATTGACATTATGGCTTAAGAATGTGCCGGATTATTCGGTTGGCTTTGTTCAGCTGATTTTGATTTGTTCTCTTGTTGATGCATTAAATGGTCCGTTGTGGTCTGCTGTGCAGGCGCAGGGAAAAATTAGAAATTATCAGATTATTGTAAGTGTTCTGATTTTTTTAAATTTGCCGTTAACTTTTATTGCGTTTGTTCTTGATGCTAACTCTTATTTTGTTCTAATCATTAGAATTGCACTCGGAATGATTATAACTTGTTTTAGAATCATTTATTTGAAACGAAATTTAGGGCTTGAGGCGAGAAAATTTCTGTCGGATGTTGTCTTACGATGTGTTGTGCTTGCAGTTTTGTCTTTTTTTCTTGTTCGGATCTGTACTTTTAAATTTTTCGGGATTTTATACTTTTTTGTTTCGTGTGGCTTTAGTGTTTTGTTCTGTGGATTGCTTTCTTTTTTTGTAGGTCTTGCGAAAAATGAACGTAATATGGTGGTTTCATTTATCAAGGCAAAGATAGAAAAATGAACGTTTCTATAATAAAAAATAACAGATGTTTTGGTTGTGGTTCGTGTTTTCAGGCTTGTCCTAAATCAGCAATTACAATGAAAGCAGATTCTGAAGGATTTTATTTTCCAGATGTTGATACAGACAAGTGTGTTGCTTGTTCAATATGTGTAAAAAAGTGTCCCTCTTTTGCATCTGTTGAAAAAAGAAATTTTGAACAAAAAACGTTTGCTGCTCTGTATAGAAATGAAAAAATCTGTAAAAACTCTGCTTCTGGAGGAGCATTTGCTTCGTTTGCAATTGAAACTCTTTGCGAAGGCGGAATTGTATTCGGCTGTGCATATAACGAAAATCTTACTGCTATTCAAACAAAAATTGATAACAAAGATGAGCTCATAAAACTGCAAGGCTCGAAATATGTTTCGTCAAATACGGAAAAGACTTTTATTGATGTAAAAGATAATCTTCTTTTAGGTCGGAAAGTTTTGTATTCTGGACGGCCTTGCCAGATTGCTGGATTGAGAAAATTCCTTGGAAAAGACTATGACAATCTTTTGACTGTTGATTTAGTTTGCCATGGAGTTCCGAGTGAGTTGTTTTTTCAAAAATATCTTGAATGGCTCGGCAAAAAAAATGGCGGAAAGATAATCTACTATGGATTTCGGGACAAGAATGTTGGCGGCTGGAGTTGTGGTGGAAAATTTAAGACTAAGACTAAGACTAAGACATTAGAAGCTTCCTGTGATCCGTATTATGCGAGCTTTCTGCGAGGTGAAACTTACAGGATTTCATGTTATGAATGTCCGTTTGCAAATACTGAACGAGTTGGCGATATTTCAATCTGTGATTTTTGGGGCGTGGAAAAGTTCTACCCTGAAATAGACACTGAAAAAGGCGTTTCAGGAATTATTGTGAACTCAGAAAAAGGCGAACGTTTTTTTGAAAAATGCAGAGTTAGCTTCGATGCAATAGAAATCAAACTTGATGAATTAAAAGAGCAGAATACAAATTTGAATCATCCGACAATAATGCCTGAAAAAAGGAAAACTGTTTATATGGATTGTATTGTGGATGGAAGTTTTGTGCCTAGTGTGGATTTTTCATCATACATAAAACTGCACGCTATAAAGATGGTTTCAAGGATTGTTCCAAAAATTGTAAAGAAAATTATTAAAAAGATCTTGAGGAGAGCATAATGAAGAAAGTTGGTTGTGTTACATTTCATGCTTCTCATAATTATGGTTCTGTTTTACAAGCTTATGC
>CAVBXG010000022.1:0-36063 GCA_963599585.1 bacterium | reverse complement strand
ATATTATATAATTTGTATTTAAGATAATTTTTCATCAGATTCTTTTCCTGTTGCTTTAAGAAAAGCGTTTTCAATATTTTTAGTTCCAGTTTTCAAAAGAATTTCCTGTTCAGTTCCCTCAAGAGCAATTGAACCGTTGTTCAAAATGTAAATTTTTGTGCAAAGCACCTCAACTTCCTGCATAAGATGCGTTGAAATTATAACAGTTTTTGTTTCCGCGATTTTTTTTATAAGTTTCCTCATCTGGATAATTTGAGCCGGATCAAGCCCGTTTACAGGCTCGTCAAGAACGATAATTTCCGGGTTGTGGACCAGAGCCTGCGCAAAGCCAAGCCGCTGTCGGTAACCTTTTGAAAGCGTTCCGATTTTTTTTGAAAGAACTTCTGAAAGTCCGCAGAGTTCCACTGTCTTTTCAAAATTTTTCTCCGAAACGGAAAACTGCATTTTCACAAGGAAAAGATATTCTTCAACTTTTAGCCGGTTTGGAAAAAACAGTTGCTCCGGCACATAGCCGATAATTTTCTTCGCTTCCTTAATATTATCTTCAATGTTGAATTTAAAGCCGCTTTTTTCTGTTATAAGAATTTTCCCGGATGTCGCAAAATGATTTCCAGTCATCGCCTTGATAATCGTGGTTTTTCCGGCTCCGTTCAGTCCAAGCAATCCTGTAATCTGCCCATTCTCAGCCTTTAGATTCACATTTTTTACCGCAAAGAGATTTTTTTCATAACTTTTTGAAAAATCAACAAGCTCAATCATTTTTTAGTCTTCGTACGGAATCTCATAATGAGCGCGGTCACGGGTAAGCTCCGCATTCGGATAAATTTGCTGCGCCTGTCTGAGCAATTTCTCCAAATCTTTATCTGTGTAGCGCGGACTGTAATGGATCATAGCCATTCTTTTTGAATTTGAATCTTTTGCAATTGTCGCAGCCTGGCTTGCTGTCATGTGCTTCTTTTCTTTTGCCTGATCGATAAGCTCATCCTCGAACATTCCCTCGCAAATCAGCAAATCAGAATTTTTTACTTCATTCGCAATTGATTCTTTGTACAAAGTGTCGGTCACAAAACTGAATTTTCGTCCTTTTCGCGGTTTTCCCATCACATCAGACGGATGAACAATTTTTCCGCTGTCTGTAGCAACATCCTGGCCTTTCTGGAGTTTTCCCCAGAGCGGACCAACTGGAACGCCGAGTTCTGCGGCTTTTTCCGGGTTGAAAATTCCGGGTCTGTCCTCTTCTTCAAGCGTATAGCCGACGCAGGTTTTTGTGTGGTCAAGCGGAAATGCTCGGATTGAAAATCCTTCGCCTGTATGAACTACGCACGGAGCGGCAATTTCTTTTACAACAATCGGGTAATTTATGTACATATCAAGGACTTTCCGGCTTGTCTCAATATATTCCGCGATTTTTGGCGGTCCGTAAATAAAAAGAGGCTCTTTTCTGTCAACCTGAGCGGAAAGCATTAAAATTCCCGGAAGCCCGGTCACATGATCTGCGTGCGTGTGGGAAACAAAAATCGCGCTGATTTTTTTCCATTTCAGATTCAATCTTCTAAGCGAAACCTGAGTCCCCTCACCGCCATCAAAAAGAAAAAGATCTCCGTCCCGCCTAAGCAAGACTGATGTAAGATGTCGGTAAGGCAAAGGCATCATTCCACCGCAGCCTAAAACAAATGCTTCCATATTCATAGTAAAATGATTTTAATGGAAAATCCGTTTTGTTTCTACACAAACAAGATTTTTTTGTCGGGCAGCAAAAGATAAAAATTATCGTTCAGGAATTTATCTTCCGCGGATTTTTTTCATGACTTTTTTATGCCAGAATGATCTTAAATTTTCCGCGGCGGAATATGCTTTGTAGAAAATATTTGTCGGAATGTCAAAAGTTCCCGGACGATGGATATTTTTTCCGCCAAAACCAGTCTTGAACAGATAAAGTCCGTGCATCGGGTGTTTTGGGTCGTCTGTCGGCGGCATTCCGTACATGTCGTAATATCCGCTTCCGTAAGCTTTCGCGTCTTTCATTGCAGTCCACTGAAGCAGAAAATTCGGCATAAGGTTGCGTTTTGTGTTGCTTGAGCAACCGTAAAGGTAGACGCTTTCTGTCTTGCTGAACAAAGTTATGATTGCGCCAAGAAAATCTTCCTCATGTTTTGCAATGTAAAGGCTGATTTTCGGGACATTTTTTCCGGCTTTTATCTCATCAGAACTTTTTTTGAGCAAATCCTCATAATATTTTTTTGAATGGATTGCAATTCCGTCTCGTTCGGCAGTGATTTTGTACAAATCGTAGAAAATATCAAGATATTTTGAAAATTCTGGATTCTCGCCGGTTATGCGGATAATTTCCACGCCTTTCCGCGCGCTAAGATTTATGTTGTACCGCCATTTTGACTTCATTGCGGAAAGAATTTCTTCTTCCGTTGGCAACAGATTTATCTGCGTTGAATCCGGCGGCTGAACATCAACTTTGTTCTTTTTGATTTTCAGGTGGTCCGCAAAAGAGACAACTCTGACTCCAACATTGAATTCATCACGTTCTTCCGGCGAAAGAAATTCAATTGCCGGATCAAAGCGGATGTACAAAGTGTTTTTTGGAAGAACTGTTTTTAGCGAACCCGCAATGTCGGAAAGCAAAGCGCAGAATTCAATTGTCTGCTCGCCGGCAGGAACGCCTTTAAACGGAAGCGACGGAAAAAGCGGAATATATGCGATTGTAAAACACAGAAAACCTTTTCCAAATTCGCGGGTCAAAACAGAAACTTCCAGATTTTTTTCAGAAAGCTCGTGTTTTAATTCAGTTTCAGGAGAAAGTTCCAGCTCATAACGAGCATTTTTCCATCCGTGAGCCGCCTTAAATTCAGCCCAGAATGGAGTCTGCAAAAATGAGCCTGAATTTGTAAAAACAGTATCTTCAATTTTTTTTACTTTTACAGAGAACACTTTAGTTTACTCCGCCGTTTTCTGTAAATTCTGTATAAATAACCTTTCCGTCCGCGGTAAGTTTTTTTCCGCCGATTTCAACATTTTTGTTAACAACATTGATTGCAATCTGGAAGAACTCATCCGCAGAAATTTCAGCAGGTTTCTCTGCATTCACATCGTCGCCTTCAAGAATAACTTTTGTTCCCGGAGCAGCCCAAGGAGCTACAAGCGGTTCAACGCAGTCTTTTCCTTCTGAATTTTTATAGTCTGCCGCCAGAAGCATTCCTCGGCTTTCAACGCCGCGCATTTTTCTAGGAGCAAGATTGTCCGCAATAATAACGTGTTTTCCCAAGAGTTCAGATTCTTTCAGGTAAGGAACAAGTCCAGACTGAATCACGCGGTCCGTTCCGCTTCCGTCATCAAGATGTTCAATGTAAAGTTTGTCGGAATCAGGGTTACGTTCAACAGAAACGATTTTTGCGACTTTCAGCTGGATATTTTTTGCAAAGAATTCAGGCTGCTTTTCTGCTGGAAGAACAGCCGGTTCAGTTTTCTTTTCCTGTTTCTTCTGCTTTTTTTCTGCCTTGCCGCCTTCTTTTCTTTCAGTTTGAGAACCAGCGAATTTAGCGCGGAATGCAAGCATTGTTTTTTGGTCCATCGGAGTAAAGTACACCGCAGTTTCGCCGATTTCTGAAAGTCCTTCAGTTTTTCCCAAGTCGCTCCAGTCAAGACCTTCCAAAGTTTCTTTTCCAACCTGAGATTCCCTGATTGCCTTTCCGAAATAGCTCATGACTTTCTGTGTATACTGCGGCATATATGGATTCATCATAATCATAAGGTCTTTTATGATGTAGCAAAGATTGAACAAAAGACTTTCCGCCTTTTCAGGTTCAGTCGTGCGTGTTTTCCACGGTTCTGTAGCCTGGAATTTCTTGTTGCAGATGTCGGCAATCTCGAACATTGTGTGGAACGCATCTTTCAGGTTTGCCCATTCAAGGTCTTCTGTAGCTTTTGCCTCAAGTTTCTTTACTTCTGCCCAAAGTTCCGTGTCAACAGGAGCGGAAGGAATTTTTCCGCCATAATATTTTGTCACAAAAAGCAGAGTTCTGTTCACCAGGTTTCCAAGGTTTCCAATCAGCTCGCTGTTCATTTTTTCCTGGAAATCCTTCCATGTGAACTGGAAGTCCTGTTTTTCCGGGCGGTTGTAGAAAATATAGAAACGCCATGCGTCGGCCGGGATTCCAGATTCAATCGCATCTGTTCCAAAAACGCCGATTCCGCGCGACTTGCTGAATTTTCCGTCCTCGTAGTTCAAATATTCTGTTGAGCTCATGTGATAAAGTTTTGTCCAGTCGTGTCCGGAACCAAGCAATGTGCATGGGAAAATTACTGTATGGAAAGGAATGTTGTCTTTTCCGATGAATTGGAACAAGTCAACATGCTCCTTGTTTTTTCCTTCCTCGCTTTCTGAAGGAAGCCACCATGATTTCCAGTCAAAAGATTTTTTTTCGGCTTTCACAAGTTCATTCGCCAGCTGCTTTGTGATTGACATATATCCAATCGGCGCATTGAACCATACGTAGAAAACTTTGTTCTCGTAGCCTTTTTTAGGAACAGGAATTCCCCATTTCAAATCACGTGTGATTGCGCGCTCGTTCAAGCCGTCGCGAATCCAGGCCTTTGTGATATTTACGGCATTGTCAGCCCATTTCCCTTCAACAGAAACTTTTTTCATCCATTCATCAAGTTTTCCGCTGATTTTCGGAAGGTTTATGTAAAGATGTTTTGTCTCTTTTACTTCCGGTGTGCTTCCGCAGGTTGAACATCTTGGCTGCTTAAGTTCAGTCGGGTCAAGAAGAGAGCCGCATTTGTCGCACTGGTCGCCGCGGGCATCCTCATAGCCGCATTTAGGGCAAATACCGTGCACAAATCTGTCTGCAAGGAACATATTGCAGTGGTTGCAGAAAAGCTGATTGTTCGTATGCTCTGTAATCAGACCGTTTTTATCAAGGTCGTTGAACAAATCCTGCGTGATTTCAGTACATTCTTCATTTGAGGTACGGCCGAATTTATCAAAATTGATATGAAACCAGTCGTAAATTTTTGTATGCTCGTTGTAATAATAATCGCAAAGTTCGCGCGGAGATTTTTTTTCTTCAAGAGCCTTTGTTTCTGTCGCAGTTCCATATTCGTCTGTGCCACAGATATAAAGAGTATCGTAGCCGCGGTTTCGGCAAAAACGGGCAAACACATCACCAGAAAGCATCTGGATAAGGTTTCCAAGGTGAGGAATATTATTTACGTAAGGTAAAGCGGATGTTATTAATCTTCTGTTCATAAAGAAGATTATAAGATTTTTTGCCTAGTCTAGTCAAACCACAAAAAATATTTGTCAGCAGATTTCTTGTTCTCAGTTTTTTCTGGATTTTTTCTGATGGCTGAAAATGCTGAAATTTATTGTTTTTTCCATTTCCATTCCAGGCGCAAGCGTGATGTCCCAGAACATTGTGTTTGCAAATGTCATTCCGGCAGGAACAAGCTCGCCTGTTGTGTATTCAGGACGCTTAAATACAATCGGATTGAACGACATTTCGCAGGATTCATTCGGCTCAAATACAAAAGTGATATTGTTGTCTGTGTCCGTAACCCAGATTCCTTCAACATCGCTGAGTTTTCCGGAGTCGTTCAGTTCATGCGACGAAGTTTTTGTGTTGATTTCCTGTTTTTTTCCGTCTGAGACAATGTCAAGACTGAAAGCGTTAAAATCCTTCGCGTTAAAATTAGTCTGCGCGAAACTTGACTCAACCGCGAATTTTGCCTTTAAAATCTCATCACTTTCATTCTTCAAAATATACTGAATCATCATTCCGCTTGAATAGCAGACATACTTTTTTTTGAGCGAGATTTTCTGCCTGTTCTGAAAATTCGCTTCCGCTAAAAACTGGACTTCCTTGTGCTGCGGGGAATAATTCAGCTCAGAATAAATGTATTTTGAAAAAATTCCGTTTCCAGAAGGTTTATTTTGAAGATAAGCGTTGAACTCATCATCCGTAAAAATGTGATCGATGAAAAGTCCGCGCTCGTAATTGTCGTTGTAGCCTTCAAAATCTTTGACGCAGTTCAGGTTGTCCGCAAAATTTCCAGAATTCTGAAGAACATCCAGTTCCCGGATTGCGCCACCGCCAAGGCTGATTACAGCAAAATAATTGTTCATCCGGCAGATATATTCGTTCAGACCATCGCCAGTGTAGTCATAAGAAGCAAATGATTCCTTGAATTCGCCGCACTGACGCACAATTTTTTCAGCCTCAGTAAGTTTTTTGTATGCCTGCTGCCTGTAAGTCGCGCTTACAAACGCCCCTTTTGAAGTACAGATAAAACCATCTCCGTTCTGCGCTTCCCAAAGTTTTTCGCGTGCTGATTTTTTCCTAAGCTTGTCGCCATGGCTCTGGTTCACAAGCATACTCACGTAAAGCATCCGGTCATAAAGCGCGCGGCTCTGCGGATAAATCTGAAAAAAATCATATATTGTAACAGGATAATGCCTGTCCGTTTTTACAGACTGATAAGGTTTGATTCCCCACTGCCCGACTTCCTTGCTCATTCCAGAGGCAATATAAACAGGAATTCTGAGATTGGTCTCTTTCACAAGCGAAATCGGAGTCGCAAAATCAAAAATATCCTCTTTTTCTTTTATTTCTTTGTAAAGTTTTTCAAGGTAACCACTTCTTAAAAGGCTTTGAAATTCCTCGTGCGTAAACTGTATGTTCAGACCTTTTACGCTTTCCTGAACCGGTTTTGGCATATTTTTAGAAGCTTTTGCCACTTTTTTTAGAATATCGTTCAGATAATCCTTCGCGTCATCTTGAATCTCTGGCTTGAATTCCTGGCACAGCGGAAGAATTGAAATCGTTTTTCCTTTGTCGGACATAATCAGCGGAATGAATTTCTGCTTTTCGTCCGGAACTAATGAGTCATCCAGCAGAACATAGTCCATTCCGCAGTTATAAAAACATGAGACAAGCGAATAATCCCAGATGCTTGCGCAGATATTTATTCCGCGAGGTCTTTTTCCTGTTATTGAACGCAATGTTGAAGTCAAAAGTTCAATCTGCCCGGTTCTATCCATCGGAAAAAGCAGTGGAAAAGCCGGATCATAGTAACCGCCGCCTAAAATCTCAATCTGTTTCCGTGAGATAAGCTCGTGCAGAAGCTCGATAAATTCGGGATATTCCTTCTGGAGAAAATCAATCTGAACGCCATTAAAGGCAAAGGACATAAAAAAATCCGGATGAGCGTAAAGAAATTTTGCCGCAGGTTTGTAAACGTTGATGTAATCCTTTTCAAAAATTTCTTTTTGATTAGGACCAATTCGAGAAGATTTTAAACTGTAGCAAATGTGGATTCGGCTCATTGATTTATATATTTTTGTCTATTAATGAATTTTGTTCAACAGTCTATAGCATGATTGCCATATTTTAAAGCCTTTTTTCTTTGGATAAGATAAAATTTCCATTTTTTTCAATGAATCACACGTTGTCAAATCTTGAGTATTGTTGCTGCAAAGCACAAGATTTTCCGTTTCAACAGGAACAAGTTTTATCAGATTTTTAGGGCAATAAGAGACGCATTTTCCGCAGCCGTTGCAAAGCTCGTTTATTGCGGCAGTTCCGTTTTTTATGAAAATTGCTTCCTGCGGGCAGACTTTTACGCAGTCTCCAAGTCCAATGCATGAAAAACGGCAGTCGTTCAGCGAGCCGTATGATGAATTTATTATTGAGCACGACTGCCCTTTTTTTGCCGAAAGTTCAGGAACTCTTTTAAAAGTCTTGTTGCAGTTACATAATACAACCGCCCGCTCAGAAACCTTATGTTTTTCTTCAGTCTCGTAAAGTTTCTTGAATTTATGCTCGGTTTCAGAAACAAGCATTTCGTTCCTTATGTTTGTCTGTTTTTTTAGCGCAGGAACAAAAAACAGCGCGAGAAACACAATCAGCAGAGAAAGAAGAATAAAAAGTGTAATTGATAGAATAATCTTTAATATCATGGAAGAATCCTTTGGTTAAGCCATGAAACATTTCCAACGGCCAGAACTGTAACAATTATGGCAATGGAAACAAGAACCAGACTTTTTTTATTGCCGTGAATCTGAAGCGTTCCGGCAATATCAATTCTTTTCTTTATAGAGTAAAGCAACGGAATCAAAATCAAGAAAGAAACAAAACTGCAGCAAGTTATAAGCACAACATCTACTATATTAAGGCTTTCGTTTAAAGCAAGCAAAATAATCAGAAAAGACAGGCTGAAGTCAGAAGTCGTCCTTTTTGTTGCAATGCGCACCAGAGTTTCAATAAAAATCGAGATAATAAAGAAAACCAGAAGCGCCGCAAACGGATAAAGCTCCGCAAGATTCAGTGGAATCAGAAAATATTTTAAAATCAGCCATGACAAAACGGAAGTGCTCAAGACATTCACAAGAATTTTTATGACAGGCAGAAAAAGCTCGTGGATTGAATCGCAGATTATTGTCGCTGAATTCAGTCCGACTCCATAAAGAATTACTGCCGAGGAAAAGAAGATATAATAAAAAGCTGTAAAAATCACTGTCAGTTACCTGCCTTTTTTACAATTTGAAGTTTTTTTTCAATGCAAAGATACAAAGAAAGAAGCAGCGCGTTCAAAACTAAAGAACCTGGGATTGTGGCAAAAAAAGTCATGAAAGAAATTTTTTCCGCGGAGAAAATCACAGTCTCAAAATGCTCTCCAAGAGCAGGAAGCGTTATTGTTCCAAACCCGGTAATATCCCGCAGTAACGAAACAACAAGAAGATAAGAAGCGAATCCCAGCGCGACCGGCATATTCTTCAGCAAAGATTCTTTCAGCGTCATGTCGTTCTCTTCAAGCAGAAAAACTGTCGTAAATGTTGAGATTGACGGAAGAAAAATCACAAAACTTAGCTGCAGCGCAATCACCGGCATAATCTGAATCAAAAGCTGCTTGTAAAAGACCGTAAAAAAAATCACAAAACAAAGCATTGCCGCCTGCTCTGTCTTTTCAAGATTCATTTTTTTCAGAAGACTTTTCAGCAAAAGCCCAAAAAGCATAAGACAAATCAGCTCAACGGCAATTACAATTCCGCACACAAATCTTCCCGGCGCAACAATGACGATTGCACAAGTTGCCGCCATATAAATTGAAATCGCTTTCCGTGTCATTTTTTGCTCCTTTCAGTTTTTTCCGCCTCTTGTATTACAAAAGGAATCCGTTCAAGCCAGTACGAGATGCTTGAGTCCGCGTAATTTTCCTCAAGAAGTTTTTTTATTCTTCCCTGGACTGCCGAATATCCGATAAATTCCGCGCCTTTTGCATTATTGTAAACAAAAACGGCAGGCATATGGCCGTATAAAGTTGTGATTCTTATTATTACCGCATAATATTTTTCCGCGGTATCATTGCTTCTTGCCTCAAAAAGGTTTGCGCTTGTTGAAAACGGAGAATTCAGCGGCACAGAATTTCCAACCGTCCATGCACCGGGATTTTTTTCATCAAGAACATTCTGGACGCTTTGCCTTAAGCCGGAATCCCATTTTTTTTCAGAAAGTTTTATCATTCCAATCAGGACTGCAAGAAAAAAAACGAGAATTCCAATAAAACATCCAAAAATGCGCCAGAATTTTTTCTGATTTTCCTTATTTATCATTCAAAAGCTCCGTTTAAAGTTCTTTTTGCTCTTCGGCTTCAATTTTTCTGAAAGTCTCAAGTTTTTTTCTTAAAGAAAGCCTGTCTCTTCTGCTTTCCCATTGCTGGATTATAATTGAAAAAATATTTGAGACAAGAACTGTAAAAATAAGTCCGCATGGAGAAGTTCCCGGCCCTGCAATCAGAAATGCTGTTATTCCCGCCAGAAAACCGTAAATTATTTTTCCTGTAAGCGAGATAGGAACCGTTCCGTACCAGCTTAGAACAAAAACTGCAAAGAAAATCGTTCCGCCTGTAAGAAGCGCAAGCAGCATATCTCCCTGAAATGCGACACCATTACAGATTACCGGGGAAACAAAACGGACAAGCGCAAGATAAACTGCAAGAAAAATTCCTGGAATAACGCATTTTACAGAATTTCCCGCAAAAAGAATCACAGATGAGACAATAGTTACAAAATTGAACCTGAATGCCGGAATAATCGACTGGTTGTCCCAGAACAAAGAAACGTAACCGTTCGGAATGGAAACCTTAAAGAGCCTGAATACAGAAGCGTTCAATGCGTCTGTTATTTCCGGGTCAAACGCGTACTGCGGAATAGTTCCGTTCTCTATCAAGGTCTGGGAAGGATTTCTTAGGGAAAGAATATCCAGGTTCACTAAATATGAAGGAAAAAGTCTTGCCCCGATTATCCATAGCACAACAACCGAAAAAACAGCCGGATTTACCCAGGCATAGGAAAATCCGCCAAAAAAGTGCTTAACAACAAGCATTGTAAAAAAAATCGCAACAAGAACTGTCAGCGGCGAATAAGTTGAAGGAATCAAAAGCCCGGCAATCATTCCGTGCGCAACGCTTACAATAAACGAATATTCATCATTGTCTTCATTATGAAAAAGTTTGTGGCTAAAAAAATCCGCCCCCAAAGAACCAATCACCGCCGCGAGCACAATAAGAAGAGAACTGTAGCTTTTTGAGATAAAAAGCAGCACAATCTGAATCAAAAGCAGCGCAATCATTTTTGTGGCTTCCATCGCAACAGAGTCAGTTATATATTTAAAAGGCCGTATAAGTACATTTCTTGTAAGTTTTGTGTTATTTTTCATCATCTGTTCCTTTTTCTTTTTTGGACTGGGCAAATTCATAAATCCGCTGGCTTAAAGGCAACCTTGAAGGACATACAGAATTACAGAGACCGCAGTCTGAACAAAAATCTGCAGAATCAAGATAATCCGCTGAAGCAATCATTCCGTTTCTTATGTATCTGTATATAATATCAGGAGATAATTTACTTGGGCAAACCCGGCGGCAGTTTCCGCATCGGATGCAGACTGTCTGTCTCTGGTCAGGGCATTGCATTTTTGGAATAAATGTCACAGATTTCACATATTTTGTAACAGGCGCATCGAGTGTTCCCGCGGAAACTCCGGAAATCATTCCGTTAACAATAATTCCCTCCGGATTTTTAAGGAATCCGCCGCATTGTTCCGCAAGCATTCTGAATGTTGTTCCAACCGGAACTCTTAAGATTCCGCTTGCAGGAATGCAGTCTCCATTTACATGAACAAGCCGGTTTATTACTGGTGTGTTGAATTTCACGCAATCCTGAAGCTCAAGGACAGTTGTCGCGTCAACAAACAAATCGTATTTTGTGATTCTGCTGAAAGGCTGAAGTTTTGCTTTTCTTTTTATTTCTGTGCAGAGATTTTTTTTGTATGTCGCAGGATAATCCCGTGAATTCAGCTTTAAAAAATAAGTCGGAACATCAAACGGATTGAAAATTTCCGGTTTCTCAAAGTTATTGTCTGTAACAAGCACAATTCCGTCAGCATCAACTGCTTTTATAAGAATCCGTATTCCCTCGTTTATTTTGTCCTGATAAAGATTTGAAAGAATTCCATCAATCATCCGCGAAGGATCATCATCGAAAAGACGCACAACCACAAGACGGTTTTTATGTTTTCTGACTTCCTCAAGGTTTTCCGCAAGATATTCAGGTTTGTCTGTTACAAAAGTGTTCAGAATCCCCTTTTCCGCAACGTTGTTTATGATTTCAGACTGAGTTAAAGTCCGCACATCAACTTCTTTCCGTTTTTTTCCAAGATATTTAAAGCTTCCCTGCAGACGGATTTTTACTGTCTCGATTATTTTTCCGCTCGGCGAAGGATTCAGAAGAACCTGCTCAACAATTCCAGGAACAGAAGAATATACGTAATGAGGAAACACAGATTTTTTATCTTTATATTCTGCAAGGATTTGCCCTTCCTCAACGTGTTCCCCGACCTGCACAAGGCATTTTCCATCAATTTCAGAATCTTGGTTCAGAGGAATATAAACTTCTTTTGGAATAAATCCATTCACAGTTAATTTATAGGAATTCTTTTTTACAGCATTAAGTTTTGGAAAAATCATTTCAGCTCCCATCTTTTTGTAGTCAAATAAAAACTCAGCGGAACAAAGAATGCGATTATCAGAAGTATTATCATAACCAGAGAAACATTTTGCAGACCGGAAGTAACATATCCGAACCTTGCGCGCTTTCCCTGCCCGACAAGCATTTTTTCCAAAGCCGGATAGTCAAGGTTTTCAATTTCTTTCAGCGCATTCATCTTGAATTCATCATTATAATAAATTGAACTGACAGATTCATGGATAAATCCGTCTTTTTTCTGAAAATTTTTAAAAACAACAGCATCATCTGAAGTTTTTTTATTGAGCGAACGGTACGGAAATGTCATCGCTTCCCATTTCCATTCAACAAAATCTCTGATTCCCGGCAGATTTTGGACTGCAGCGCCGCTGGAAGGAAGCTGAATCCCGCTGATTTTTTCATTTTTTAGTACAGAGGCAAAATTTGAAGAAAAAACCGCCGAGACAAGAATCATAAGAACCGAAATCGCACAGGCAGGCAGAAGATTTCTGTTCTTTTTTGTCATAATTCTGATTGAAAACGCCGTCCTTATGCTGACTGGATTAAACGAATATTTTGAGTCGATTTTCTGGTTTATATTTTTGTAAAGAAGAAAAACTGAGATTTCGGAAAAAATCATCAGCAGAAAAAATAATCCCGCCTGAATTTTTGTAAAGACCATGCACAGGAAACTTGTTCCCAAAATTGTCAGAAGCATCACATTTTTTAAAAGTTTCTTTGCAGAATTTTTCCGCCCCCAGAATTTTATGTAAAAAAACATGAAAAGCTCAAAAAGGCATAGACCCGCAGCAACAGAGCTGAACGGCATCATAAAAGAAAAAATCACAGGAAAAACAGAAAGAAGCGCACATAAAATCCGGCTTTCAGAAAAAAACACAAGCAGAACTGAAAAAGCGACAACAATCACAATGGAAACAGCAGGAAATTTTGCCGCGGCATTTATTCCTGCAGAATAACCTTTCTCAGAGATTTTCTGGACTGCATTTTCCGCGGATTTCAAATCTTCTTCCTGAACATAAAAAACATTATTTTTCTGGGTTTTGTCAAAGAAAAATCCCATCCGGTCTTTTAAATATGTTGATTTTTCCAGATTTGATTTTGCAAGCGCAACTTCTGGAGAATTTTCATTAAGGTTCAATGGAACTTTCTGGTTTTCCTTTGAAATAATATTTCTGCAGCCATTTTCTTTAAGAATTTCAACCACTTTTTCTGCAGGAAAATCACTTTCAACAAAAATAATGTCATAACCTTTAAAAAATTTAGAAACTGGCGCAACTCTGCAGCGGCTCATCACAAAAATCGAGAAAAAAATTATAAAAGACGGCAAAATATACTTTTTAAAAACAGGCATAGATTTCTTAAAGGAATGAGTACGCAAGACCTATGAATATTCCCAAAATACAGCCGAGCGTTACTTCCATCGGAGTATGACCGTTCACTTCTTTTATTGATTTGTATTCAATCAGCTTATTTTCATCAAGTTTTTTTCCAATCTCATTTATTTTTCTTGCCTGGATTCCGCTGGAACGCCGAACTCCTACAGCATCTCTTACTGTTACCATTAGAAAACACAATGAAAGAATAAAAATATCAGAGCCAAGCCCGTTCCTGATTCCGATTGTAGTGCAAAGCGATGCCACCAGAGCCGAATGACTTGAAGGAAGTCCGCCGGTTTTCCAGATAAGACTTTCTGCAAGCTCATATATGCTATGAATTTTTCCATACAATATTGAAATTACGGTCTTTAAAAACTGAGCACAAAACCAGCTTGAAATACTTGCAAGCAGCACTGGATTCATCAACAATTGTCTTATTTGCTCACTCAAAACATTCAGCATACCGATTATTTTATCATTACAATTCTAAATTTACTAGTGGAATAAAAGAAAAATATCAGAAGTAAATGACGAATAGCGAATTGACATGCTTTTTCTTCCTGCTTATTCAATTTATTTCTTCAGAAAAAACTCGGCATTCAACCTAAATATTTTTTTCTTGAGAAGCGGTTGTTTTCTTCATATAATAAAAAAATGGAATTCAAGGAATTTTCTGCCGGCGAAGATGACAACGACCGCAGATTAGACAGAGTTATACGGAAAATCGCGGAAAAAGAAAATCTTTCTGGCCTGTACAAAGCAATCAGAAAAGGACTTGTGCGCCTGAACGGAAAAAAAACTGATGTCTCGGAGCATATTTTTAAAGGTGATAAAATAAGAATTCCAGTTTTCCTCTTAAAAAACAAGGATGAAGATTCTTCTGCAGGCAGCCAAAAATCAGATTCAAAAAATGAGCCGAAAAAAACAAAAGCTGATTTCCAGATAATTTTTCAAAACGAAGATTTTCTTTTCATCAATAAACCATATGACATTCCAGTTCATGGAGCTTCTAATTCCCTTGAAAAATCCGTTGCCGGGTTCTACAGAAATAATTTTCCGCAGAAAAAGTCAATTTCATTCACACCGGGACCGCTTCACCGCCTTGACCGGAAAACGACAGGAATTCTTGCTTTTTCCATGAGTCTGACCGGCGCAAGATGGTTTTCGGAAAACATTGCGAATCATTCAATAAGAAAAATCTATTCGGCGATTGTTCAGGGAAAAGTTCTGGAGCCGCAATGCTGGACGGATTACATTTCAAAAGAATATTCAGAGGAAAAGTCATTCCAGACTGTAAAAGTCTATGCAGCCGATGGAAAACCAGAAAATTCCGCCGGACAAAAAAAGTCTCTTGCAGCAAGGACAAAAATTTTTCCAGTAAAATATTTTGAATACAAAAAAAATCCCTGCACGCTTGTGAACATCGAAATAGAAACCGGCAGAACTCACCAGATTCGTTCCCAGGCGGCGTTCCACGGATTTCCGCTTTTGGGCGACACGGCTTACGGCGGAACAAAAATCACGGCGGAACAGGATTTTTTTCTTCACGCAAAAACGCTGATTTTTCCAGAAGAGCGGCTTTCGGGGCTTCCAGAAAAACTTGAGGCAAATCTTCCTTTTGCATTTGAAAAGTTTTGCAAAACTCACTTGTTGAATATATAATTGATTTTATGGGAAATATTTTTGAAGACATCGCCAGCACTTTTAAACCATGCACAGTTTTTGCCCTTGTTGGAGAAAGCGGAACAGGAAAAAGTTTCCGCGCAAAACTTATAGCAGAAAAATACGGAATCGACGCAATCATAGATGACGGACTTTTGATCCAGAACGATAAAATTCTTGCGGGACATTCTGCAAAACGTGAGAAAACTTATATGGGCGCAGTCCGCGTTGCCCTTTTTGATGACAAAGACCACCGCGACGAGGTTGCAAAAGCCTGGAAAAAAGCAAGAATCAAAAAACTGCTGATTCTTGGAACTTCAGAAAAGATGGTCATGAAAATCGCGACAAGGCTTCAGCTTCCCCAGCCGCAGAAAATCATTCATATAGAAGAAATTGCAAGCCGCGAGGAAATAGAAAAAGCCATAAAATCCCGGCAGGTTGAAGGAAAGCACGTTATTCCAGTTCCATCGATTGAGATAAAACGGAATTACTCGCAGATTTTCTCAAATTCGATCAAGGTTTTCTTCCAGAAAAAAAATCTCTTCAAGAAAAACGACGGAAAACTTTTTGAAAAATCAATTGTTCAGCCGGAATTTTCAAAAAAAGGCAGAATTGAAATTTCAGAAGCGGCTTTGACGCAGATGGTAATGCACTGCGTTTCTGAATGTGAGCCGGCTGTGCGCGTGAATAAAATGACGATAAAGACAAATTCCCGCGGCTACAAAATAACGATTACAATCGATGTGCCTTTTGGAACTCAGCTCACAGGAAAAATCCATAAACTTCAAAAATACATAATCGACAAAATCGAAAGCTACACAGGAATTCTTATTGAGGAAGTAAGCATCGTCATTGATAGAATAACTGGAGCTGAATTTACAGAAACTCCAAAATCCTAGAGCGTTTAAGATTCAGTTTGGTTCTGGGCTGATTTTTTCTGTCTAGTTTTTGTCTTTTTTCGTTTTCCGGTAATTCCAATCTGACCAAGGACTTCTTTTACAGCAAATTCAAGTTCAGTCCGCTGCGGATTCATCGGAAGAACAAAATTTCTACATTCCCGCCATGTTTTTAGATAAAGCTCGCCGTATGCGGATTTGTTCTCAATTTCTTTCTGCCAGTCTGTAAGAGTCAAGACAAAATCTGAGATAAGAAAAACAAGTTTTTCGCCAAGCCGCGCGTCCGGTTTTTCATTTATTAGATGATCGAGCTTCTGCATATTTTTCATGTAGGAAGCCTCGAATTTCTTGTTGTCATAAATCATTGCGGTTGCCGCAGGCTGAAGCGCCATGTAAAGATCCGTATCAAGCGCCTCCGCCACAATCTGGGTGGCTCGCCCGCTGTTCAGGATTTTCAGAAGCTCTTCTGTCAGCCTGGAAGGACTTACCGAGGACAAAAGACTTGCGCACTGGCGGATTTTTCTTCTGCACGCGAAATTCATTTTTGAGCCGGTTTTTGCTGAATACTTTATCGCCCGCAACATTCTTACAGGGTCTTCAATAAAAATGCGGTCAAGTGGAATCACAGGCTTCAGGATTTTTTTCTTTATATCCTTCATTCCGCCGACATAATCAATGACCTGCTCCAGAATCGGGTCGTAATAAAGAGCGTTTATCGTAAAGTCGCGGCGTTGAACATCTTCGTCAATTGTGCCGAAATCGTTTCCAATCGAGCCCTCGCATATTGAGCGGAATGTGCTTACCTCAAAAATCTTTGTTCCAAAAATAACGTGGACGATGCGGAATCTTCTTCCGATTATCCGCGAATTTCTGAACAACCTTTTGATTTTTGAAGGCGTTGCATCCGTAACAATATCAAAATCCTTCGGAGTGTTGCCAACAATCAAGTCGCGGACAGCACCACCAACGATATATGCGTGAAAACCTGAGTCTCTTAACCTGTCAATAATCTGGATGGCATCAAAATCAATTTTGTTTTTAGGAATGCCATGTTCCTCTTTTGTATAGACAATCGCCTTTTTTACAGGCTTGCCGTTCTTATCAGTACCATAACGAATTAACACAATAGTCTGATATTATTACAGAGAAACATTTTTTTCAATCCAGTTAAAAATATCTGAAAGAATTTCGTCGCTGTTTTCTTCATTCAGTATTTCGTGGCGGTCGCCTTCATAGATTTTTGAGGAGACATTTTTAACGCCGTTTTTCCTGTAGATTTCAAGGAGCTTTTCAATTGATTTTCCGTAGTTTCCAACAGGATCGTCGCTGCCGTATACCGCAAGAACCGGAAGTTCAGCAGGAATTTTCTTCAGATTTTTTTGACTGTGGATTTTTGAAAGTCCATGCGCAAGGTCGCGGAAAAAACTTACTGTTGCAACACCGCCGCACCACGAGTCGTTTTTGTACATCATTCTGTTTGAAGGATTTTTGCTAAGCCAAGACAACCGGTCATCTTCTTCTTTAAAATGGTCGTTATAAGAGGCAAACGCAAGGTTCTGGCAGAATTCTGATTTTTTATTTTTTCCAAGGAAAACGCAAGCCAAGTCAGCAAACAATTTGTCTTTCAGCAGACCTTTTCTTGGGCCGGAAGTTCCGCACAGAATACAGGCCGAAATTTTATCTCCGTGCTGCTCCATATAATTCTGCGCGACAAAAGAACCGAATGAATGACCGAACAGAATAACTTTTTTGCCAGGGTAATCTTTTTTGACTTCATCAATTATCTCGTCAAGGTCAGACGTTACTTTCTCAAATCCATTATTGTCCGCAAGTTTTCCGAACATTCCGGTTTTGTTTGCTTCCGCGTAATAAGCGGTTTTTCCGTGTCCGCGGTGGTCGTGCGCGCTGAACAAATATCCATGCGCGGCGAATTCACTTCCCACTCTGTCGTAGCGCAAGGCGTGCTCCTGCATTCCATGGCTAAAAACAACAACCGCCCTGATATTTTCCTCATCCTCTGGAATCCATCTGTTAACTGAAATTTCTGTTCCGTCAGACATTTTCTGCATAAATTTTTCTACCTGCATCTCATTCCCGTCCTTTTTTATAATCTGAAAATTTGTTATTATTTTTTATCTTATGGAAACTATTATAACAGATAAAATCGCATTTGGGGGAAATTGTTTAGCAAAAATTGATGGAAAAGCAGTTTTCGTGCCATTTGCGCTTCCCGGCGAAAAACTTGAGGTAGAAATCACACAGGAAAAAAGAGATTACAGCCATGCAAAAATCGTGAATATTCTGGAGCAATCGCCTTTCAGGGTAAAACCGGCGTGTCCGTTGTATGAAAAATGCGGCGGCTGCAACATGATGCACATTGAGCCGGAATTTCAGAAGCAGCTAAGAAAAGAAATCTTGAAAGACTGCCTTGAGCGGAACGGAATTTCTGTGGAGTCAGATTCTATAGAAGTGATTTCGGGAAGCAACTTGAACTACAGATGCCGTTTCCAGCTGAATGACGGCGGATTCTGCGAAAGAAGCTCAAACCGCATAATTCCTGTTGAAAATTGCGCGTGCGCAGTTCCTGAAATAAACAGATGGCTTTCAGAAAACAATATCTCATCGCGGCCGAAAGGCAGATGCCACATTTTCGGCGCTGAAAACGTTATTTGTGAGGATGGAACAGAAGGCGGCAAAGTTTTTGTCTCTCCAGAGGAAGAAAAAAAATCCGCAGATTATTCCGCTTTAAAAAAGAAGAATAAAAATATCCGGCAGGTAAAAAAACGCTATTCCGGCACAACAATTTCTGAAAAAGACACTGTCACAGTCAGAATTCTGGATAAAAAAATCAGCTTTGATGTGAAAGGATTTTTCCAGTCAAACATTTCTGTCCTTGAAAAATCGGTAAAAGCAATTTGCGGCGGACTTGCAGGAATCTCTGTCCTTGATATGTACGCCGGTTGCGGAACTTTCAGCGTTTTTCTTGCGGAGCATTTTTCTGATTTGACGCTAGTTGAGCACAACCGGGACGCTCTTGTGTTCGCTGAAAAAAATCTTGCCGGAATAAAACATCAGTCCATCGGTCTGAGCGGAGCAAAATGGGCAGAATTTAACAAAAACGCATATTTTGATGCAGTTGTAATTGATCCGCCAAGAAGCGGAATGGAAAAAGAGGTTTTGAACTGGCTCTGCAATTCGGAAGTTCCGCAAATCCGCTCAGTTTCCTGCGATCCGGCGACACATTCCCGCGACCTTGCCGCACTGATAAAATCTGGCTATGCGCTGAAAAAACTTTACCTGCTGGATTTTTACCCTAACACAAGCCACATTGAAAGCCTTGCGGTCCTGGAAAAATAACACGAAATGAAGAGAACACTTTTTTCCGCAATAATATTTTTTCTCGTTTCTTTTGCCTTTTTTCCGCAGCAAAAAGCGGAGCGGCTGCAAAAACTTGGAACAGAAAATTCAAGCTGGACTTCTGTTATAAGCGGAAAAGCCTTGTGCGCGCCAAAAAAAACTTCGTACGGATTTGCGGTCCTTACAGACGGAAAAATGATTTCAGCCTGCACGGACAAGGGAACTAAACTTTGGGAAAAAGGAATTCCGGGGCGGCCGGAGCCATATCTTACAGTTTTTTCAAGCGACTTTCTGCTGACTGTAAGCGACAAAAAATCACTTTCCCTTATAAATCCAAGCGGACTTACGCTTTGGTCTGTTCAAGTTCCGTTCGCAATAACGGAAGAACCTTTTATCGGGCGAGACTCAAGAATCATTGTCCGCGGAAAAAACAAAATCGCCTGCTACGGAGTAAACGGAATCCGCAAGTGGATTTTAGACACACCGGCTTTGGGCGGTACAAAACTTCTTGAGATGAACGATGGAACGGTTGTCGCGCTGCTGGACTCTGCGAAAAACGGAAAATCAGCAGGAATCCGTTTCTCTCCATTCGGAAGTATTATTGAAGAAATTTCTTTTGCCGGAATAATCCAGTCAGCATTTTCCTGCCCGGACGGAATCCTTCTTTCTTTTAATGGTGGCGGAGCTGGAATGTGTTCCGTTGTAAATGGAAAAACTTCCACAAAATGGACAATTCCCTACTCAGACAGGGCTTTTTCAAACACAAATCCTTCCGGCGGTTCTCAATTTGTCTCGCTTTCAAACCACAGGGCTGCGCTTGCGATATGCGGTTCCGGGGCTGTAAAAACCAGAATTCTTGTATTCAGCACTTTTGACGGCCGGGTTTCCGACTGGTTCAATGCCGACTGCACGTTCAACGGCTCAATCTGCGTCTCCTCAACAAATGATGACAATATTTTTATATGCGACAAGAGCAAAGGTTTTGTGCAGGCGACCAGCGGCGATATTCTTTGGGGCGCGGCTCTTCCTGAAAAACCGGATATTTTCTCAAGCTGGAATTTCATCACATTCACAAAAGAAAATTACCTTGTGATATGCAGCAACTCATGGGCAATGGCGGGATTCAGGACGCTCTACAGAATCCAGAAAAAAAACAAACAGAAACAAAAAAAGACTGATTACAACGGTTTTTACAAGGACGACTCAAAAGGTCTGGCCGCAATTGAATTCTCAGAGAAAATTCCTGAACGCTACATCGGCGAGAACCGGATAAAAGACCTGCAGAAAGGAAACTACGGACAAAAAGAGACGGAATACATTTCCTCGCTGATTTCTTTATGCAACGACTACAACAAAAAACTCATCCAAATCAGCAGAAACACCCGTGCCGATCAAAAAATGATTTACCTGCGCGACACAACAGGAATGCAGGATTTTTTTTCGCAGATGGAACTTTTTGGCACAGACACGTTTGTGCCATACCTTGCTTCATTTATAAACCTTGAAAAAGATGATTCAAATTTCCAGACAATTCTAAGGAGCGTCTCGGATTTTGGATACGACCCGGAAGGACTTATTCTGAACGCGATAGATATCCGGTCGCACAATATTCCTGCCGCAAAGTCAAGAAATTTTATTCTTATATGCGATGCAGTATATGAAATCTGCCGTTTTATGGGGCGGCCTGCACTTTATTCACATGGAATGGATATACTTACAAAATTCCTTTATCCTCAATATGAAAGTTCCGTCCGCGATTATGCGCGAAATACTCTAACAAAAATTGCGGGATTGAAAATTTAGTTATATAATATTGATGTATTGTTTTTCTGGAGGTTCTATGAAAGAACATAAGATTAGTCTGTTGATTTTGCTTGCATTTGTTGCCGCAATTCCTCTTTTTGCCCAGAAAGTTGACGAAGAAGAATTGAAAAGCACAGGCAATGACACAATTGTATTCATTAATTACACAGGTCCACATTCAAAGATTGACTCGCTTTCCAGCATCAGGCAGCTTGGAACTGACCTTGGAACTGTTGTGGCACAAGACACATCAAAAGCCACTTCCGCAGGAAATTCCGCAAGATATTCAGTGGTTCACGCGATTGATCCTTCTGAAACAGGAAAACTTGACGCTGACATAATTTTTATCGGCGCAAATGCAACAGTTGATCATATAAACAATCTGCGGCACATAATCGCATCTTATCTTGTCGCGGCGTATGGCTATTCCGAAAAAGACGCGGAAACTGTTGCGGTTTTTATCACAGTTTATAATGCTGTCTACCGCGGAAATCTTGACGCATATCAGAAAAAATACAAGAAAATTGTAATGGATAACCTTACAGCGGCAAACTGCGGTCTTTCTGTAAACTACAATGACTGGCCGGGAAAATCCCAGATTGTAATTCCTCTTTATGATGTTAACGGTGGACTAAGCACGGTTGACACTTCTGTAATCAGCGACACTCAGGTTGTAAAAAGCATGCAGGAAGATGATGACAAGAATGTTGAAAGCCGCAAGGAAATGGTTGACATAAAGGAACGCGAGGCAGAGAACGCAAACCAGAAGGCTCAGGAAGCGCAGAAAAATGCGGTTCAGGAACAGAAAAAACTGAACGAAGAAAAACAGAAAACTGAGGAAGCTAAAAAAGAGGCAGAAACCGCCCAGCAAGAAGCCGAGGTTGCACAGAAAAAAGCCGAGGAAAATCCATCCGATGCAGAAGCCGTAAAAGAAGCCGAGGAAAAACAGGCTGTAGCCGAGGAAAAACAGGCCGCATACGAAGAGCAGCAGGCCACCCAGGAAGAACAGCAGGAAGCCGCAGACAACGCAGCAAAAGAAGCCGCTGAACAGCAGGCAGTCGCGGACAAAAAGACAAACGAAGCCCAGGAAGAGCGCAAGACAATCGCGAAAGACCAGGCAGAAGTAATCAAAAAGGAAATAGAGAACGCAATCGCTCCGTCTGTTTATGGAATCGAGCTTACAAATGACTCTTCAATGCTTTCCGGATTGATAAAAGTAAACACTTCAACAGGAGAAATCATAAAATCATCCCCTGTAACTTATATCCGAAATAGAACGATGTTCCAGGCCGACGAAAATTTTGTCGCAGTCGCAGGAGAAAACAAAGGAAACGGAACTGTAAAACTCGTTCTGCTTTCCCCGGACACAATGGAAATCATAAAAGAAAGCGATGAAACCGTCGCGGAAAATTCTGTTCTTGTTCAGGATAATGGTGAATATTACTGCATAGTCCAGAACGGAAATAACTACACGCTTGCAAAATACGACTCAGAACTGAATCTGAAGCTGAAGTCAAATTCAAGGTTAAAGCCAGCAACTCCAGTAACTGTAGCCGGGCAATACATTGTTGTCACCGGAGCGGACGGAGCTGTAAAAGTGCTGAACAAGTCTGACTTGAATGAAATCTCCTCAAAAGGGAATTTCAATCCAAGCACAGCGGATGCAAAATAAACTCTGAATTTATCAGTCTCGTCCTGTTCTGGCGGGACTGATTTTTTTAGTTAGCAAAAACTAACTTCTTTCTTCTATTATTTTGATTTTATACAGCAACTTTTTATTAACATAAAATTAAAAACATACTATACTTGAAGTAATATCGTTGTAATATGGGATAGGTTTTGTTCCATTTTAAGGTTTGCAACGGCAATAAGATTGTGTTAAGGAGACACATATATGGCAAATAAAATTACAATTATTGGTGCTGGTCAGGTTGGCTCAACAATTGCCTTCGCATTGACAGTAAAACAGCTCGCTTCTGAGATTGTTCTGATTGACATTGCAAAAGACAGAGCCATGGGTGAAGCTATGGATATTCGGCAGGGAACACCATTTATTGGTCCTGTTTCCATTCACGAAGGTGATTATGCGGATGCAAAAGATTCTGATATAGTCATCCTTACTTCTGGAGTAGCCAGAAAACCGGGACAGTCGCGTCTTGATCTTACACAGACAAATGTAAACATCACAAAATCAATCATTCCAGAAATTACAAAAGCTGCGCCAAATGCCCTTTATGTAATTGTTGCAAATCCAGTTGACATTCTTACATATCAGTTTATAAAGACTTCAGGCATTCCTGAAAACCACATTTTCGGTACAGGAACAATGCTTGACACTGCCCGCTTTAGAGCCCGCATTGCAGAAACATATAAAGTTGCCCAGGAAAATGTTCACGGTTACGTTTTTGGTGAGCACGGAGACTCTTCGTTTGTTCCTTGGTCTTTGGCAAACATCGGATCAATTCCTGTTGAAAAATACGCTTCTGCCCTTAAAGGCGCAAAAGATGTTCCGACTTTTGACAAGAACGATGTTGAAGACTACATCCGCAAATCAGGCGGAATCATCATTGCGGCAAAAAAATGCACAAACTATGCAATCGGCATTACAACAGCAACTCTTTGCGAGGCATTGAACTTCTCTACAAATTCATTGTTGACAATTTCTACAATGATGAACGGAGAATACGGAATTTCAGACGTTTGTCTTTCAACACCGACAATTGTAGGCGGCAACGGCATTCAGGGACATGCTGTTGCTCCTATCACAGATTCTGAAATTGCGTCATTGCGTCATTCAGCAGATTGCCTGAAAGATGTAATCAGACAAATTCAATTCTAAAATAAAATACGGGAAAAGCGGCTTTTGAGAACGGGCTGCTTTTCCTTTCGGGGATATTTTTTAGGAGACTTGCAGATTTATGGACAACTTTCGCATTGAGCACGATTCAATGGGCGAAGTGAAAGTTCCAGCCGACAAATACTGGGCAGCACAGACTGAGCGCAGTCACGAGAACTTTAACATCGGCGTTGGCATAGAGACTATGCCGCGCGAGATAACAAAGGCATTCGGCTACCTGAAGAAAGCGGCGGCTAGAGCGAACCACGCCCTTAAACCAGAGAAGATGACAGACGAGAAGCTTGCGGCGATAGAGCAGGCCTGCGACGAGGTGATAAGCGGCTCGCTGAACGGGCACTTCCCGCTGGTTGTATGGCAGACAGGAAGCGGCACGCAGAGCAACATGAACGCGAACGAGGTAATCGCGAACCGCGCTAACGAGATAGCCGGGAAAAAACTCTGCCATCCGAACGACGACATCAACATGAGCCAGTCATCGAATGACACATTCCCTACGGCACTGCACATCTCGGCTGTATGTGAGATTGAAGATAAACTTCTTCCGGCAGTATCAGTGCTTGTGGAAACATTCAAGAGACTTGAAAAGGAAAACGAGGGAATCGTAAAGTCAGGAAGGACACACCTTCAGGATGCGGTTCCAATCTCGTTCAGTCAGGAAATATCAGGATGGCGCACATCGCTTGAGCGCGACGCGGAGATGCTGAAATCATCACTTCCATACCTCAAGCAGCTTGCCTTGGGCGGAACAGCGGTCGGCACAGGACTTAACGCTCCTGCCGGATTCGATGTGAAGGTCGCGGAATGTGTCTCTGAGCTTACAGGAAAAGATTTCATAACCGCACCGAACAAATTCCACGCGCTCACCTCAAAGGACGAGCTTGTGTTTGCGCACGGGGCGGTAAAGGCACTTGCCGCGGACATGATGAAAATCGCGAACGACGTGCGCTGGCTTGCGTCAGGTCCGCGCGACGGTCTTGGTGAAATCCATATCCCGGAGAACGAGCCGGGCTCGTCAATCATGCCGGGAAAGGTGAACCCTACACAGTGCGAGGCGGTGACAATGGTCGCAGTGCAGGTAATGGGAAACGACGCGGCGGTGGGATTCGCGGCGTCCCAGGGAAACTTCGAGCTCAACGTGTTCATGCCGGTAATCGCATACAACTTCATCCAGTCATGCAGGCTTCTTGCGGAGGCGATTATTTCTTTCAACAAGAACTGCGCCGTTGGAATAACCGCGGACAGAGAAAAGATGCACCACAACCTGCACAACTCGCTTATGCTTGTGACTGCGCTGAACCCATACATCGGTTACGAGAATGCGGCCAAGACATCGCATCTCGCTTATGAGAAAAACATCTCATTGAAAGAAGCTTGTGTAAGCCTTGGATTCCTAACCGCAGAGAAGTTCGATGAAGTATTTAAACCTGAAGAAATGGCTGGGGTGAAAAAATGAGCGAAAAAATAACTTATTCATATTTTCCTGGATGTACATTAAAAAACAAGGCTGTTGAACTTGACGCATACGCAAGAGCATCTGCGGAAGTTCTAGGTTTTGAACTTAAAGAAATTCAGGACTGGCAATGTTGCGGCGGTGTTTATCCGATGTCAACAAAAGAAATTGCTCCAAAACTTCCTTCTGTAAGAGCTTTAGCCGATGCTTCAAGTCATAGTCAGAATCTTGTAACGCTCTGTTCTGCCTGCTACAACGTTTTAAAGCAGACAAATGATGCGATGACAAATGACGAAAACACAATCTTAAAGGCAAACAATTATTTAAAGCAGGACGGAATTGAATATCACGGAGAAACAAAAGTTCTTCACTATCTTGAAGTGCTCCGCGATGTTGTTGGCTGGGACAATGTAAAAGCCGCTGTAAAAAATCCTTTAAAGGGAAAGAAAATTGGTGCTTACTACGGATGCCTTCTCCTTCGTCCGGGTAATGTAATGCAATTTGACGATCCTGAAAATCCGCAGATTATCGAGGATTTTATCAAGGCGATTGGAGCGACTCCTGTTATCTACGCACAGCGGAATGAATGTTGCGGCGCGTACACAGTGTTTGAAAATCCTGCAATTCCTGAAAAACGCGCACAGGCGATTCTTGGAAACGCAGAGGATTTTGGGGCGGAACTTCTTGTAACAAGCTGCCCGCTTTGCCGTTATAACCTTATCAAAAACAAGAAAAACAGTAAGCTGGACGTAATTTATTTCTCTGAACTTCTTGCAGAGGCTCTGGGAATAAAAGATTCAGTTCTTGCTTCCTTGAATAAAAAGGAGGCTGTAAATGCTTAAATCAGAAATTGAACAGCTAAAAAGCCAGATTCTTGAAATAAGCGGAGTAAACACAAAGAAATGCATGGTCTGCGGAAAATGCTCCGGCACTTGCCCGAACTATGATTCAATGGAATATCATCCGCATCAGTTTGTACAGATGGTTGAAAAAGGAGAGATTGAACTTCTTCTTAAAAGTAAATCAATCTATGCATGTCTTTCATGTTTTGCGTGTCTGGAACGATGCCCACGGCAGGTTGAACCTACAAAAATCATTGATGCAGTGCGTCAGTATGTTGAAGGTCAGCGCGGTCCGCATCATCTTGATCCTGATCAGGTGCCAGAACATTTGGATGCCGATATGCCTCAGCAGGCACTTATGAGCGCATTCAGAAAATACAAAAAATAAGGAAGTGACAGATGGAAAGAATTGGTGTTTTTGTATGTCACTGTGGTACTAATATTGCCGGTACAGTTGACGTAGCAAAAGTTGCTGAAGAACTTGGAAAAGAAAACTGTGTTGTTTTTTCAACACATTACACTTATATGTGTTCTTCTGCCGGTCAGCAGATGATTGAAGAACATATCAAAAATGATAAATTGACTGGTGTTGTTCTTTGTTCCTGCTCGCCGCGAATGCACGAGAAAACATTCCGTGCCTGTGCAGAAAGAGCCGGATTAAATCCTTATAAAGTTGAAGTTGCAAATATCCGCGAACAGTGTTCATGGGTTATGAAGGATATGAATGATGCGACAGAAAAAGCTATTGCCCTTGGTAAAGCTGCAATCGCAAAAACTATTCTTAACACACCTTTGATTCCGGGTGAAACTCCAATGACAAAGAGAGCTTTGGTTATTGGTGGTGGAATTGCCGGAATCACTGCCGCGCTTGATATTGCAGATGCTGGATTCCCGGTTGATATTGTAGAAAAAAATGTTACAGTCGGTGGAAAAATGGCAATGCTCGACAAGACATTCCCTACCCTTGACTGCGCGTCTTGTATTGTAACTCCAAAAATGACAGAAGTTAGCCAGAATCCTAATATCAGAATTCTTTCTTACTCTGAAGTTTGCGGCGTAAAGGGATACATTGGAAATTTCACGATTGACATAAAACGTCATCCTCGCTTTGTAGATGAGACAAAATGTACTGGTTGTGGCGCTTGTATTGAAAAATGTCCGAACAAGAAAGTTCCAAATCCTTTTAACTTGAATTTGAACAACAAAAAGGCAATTGATATTCCTTTTGCCCAGGCTGTTCCAAAAGTAGCGAATATTGACGCAAACTATTGTCTTCACATGAAAGGCTTGAAAAATGGCAAGGATAATGTATGCGGATTCTGCGAAAAAGCCTGTGCCGCTGGGGCAATCAATTTCCACCAGAAAGAGGAAATCATCACAGAAAAGTACGGTGCAATCATCGTGGCTACTGGTTACAACCCAATCAGCCTTGAAAAATTTGATGAATACGCATATTCACAGAGCCCGGATGTTGTTTCTTCTTTGGAATTTGAACGTCTCTGCAATGCATCAGGTCCTACAAATGGTCATCTTCTTCGCCCTTCTGACGGAAAAGAGCCAAAAGAAATCGTATTTATTCAGTGTGTAGGAAGCCGATGTTCCGCAGATTCTAAAAAAGGCCATGAATATTGCTCAAAGATTTGCTGTATGTACACCGCAAAGCATGCAATTTTGACCCGAGACCATTACCCGGACACTCACATTACTGTTTTCTATATTGATGTGCGAACTCCAGGAAAGAACTTTGATGAATTCTACCGCCGTGCCGTTGAACAGTATGGTGTTGACTACATCAAAGGTCAGGTTGGAAAAGTAACTCCTCTTGCAGACGGAAAACTTGATGTTCAGGGTTCTGATTTGATTTTGAACAGACAGGTTCACATAAAGGCTGATATGGTCGTTCTTGCCGCTTCTATTGAGGCAGACAAATCAGCTCGTCCGCTTGCAACAATGCTTACAACTTCAATGGACACAAACGACTTCTTCCTTGAAGCCCATGCAAAACTTCGTCCTGTTGAAAGCCCTACTGCCGGTATCTTCCTTGCAGGTTGCTGTCAGGGACCAAAAGATATTCCGGAAACTGTTGCCCAGTCATCTGGTGCCGCAGCAAAGGCAATTTGTCTTCTTATAAAAGACAAGCTTAAGAACAATCCTTGCACAGCTCACCCTGATGAAAATATGTGTAACGGATGTGGTCAGTGCGCTAATGTTTGTCCTTATGGAGCAATCAGCTATATTGACAAAGATTTCCGCGGACCTAACAGAACTACAATCACTCGTCATGTTTCGCAGGTTAATAGCGCAATGTGCCAGGGATGTGGTGCTTGTACTGTAGCTTGCCCATCTGGAGCAATGGATTTGAACGGATTCAGCAACAAACAGATTTTGGCGGAGGTTGATGCATGTCTTTAGAAAATGAAAACGCTGTAAAAAATACAGAATGGACACCAAAAATCATCGCGTTCTGCTGCAACTGGTGTTCTTATGCCGGAGCGGATTTGGCTGGAAATAACAGGCTTGAATATCCTGCGAACGTAAAAATTGTGCGCATTCCATGTTCGTGCCGCCTGAATCCTTTGTTCATCTTGCGTGCGTTCCAGCGTGGTGCGGACGGCGTAATCCTTTGCGGTTGCCATCCTGGAGACTGCCACTATTCTACAGGAAACTATTTTGCACGCCGACGAATGACTCTTCTTTTCAGCCAGCTTGACTTCTTAGGAATTGAAAAAGGTCGTACACGTGTTGAATGGTGTTCTGCCGCAGAAGGCGTAAGATTCGCTGGAATCATGAACGATTTTGTGGCTCAGATAAAAGAACTTGGCGAATGTAAAAAGCTGGAGGATGTACGATGCAAGAACTAAGCGCAAAAATGATTCAACGCGCAAAAGAATTGCTTTCCGAAGGCAAAGTTCAGTGCGTTGTCGGCTGGAAAAAAGGTCTGTTTGACGATGATATTACGCCGGGAACTTTTTCTTCAGCTGAAGAACTTGATAAAGAATTTATTTATGACAAAAACTGTGCGGCAAACCTTTCAAAATATCTTGTAAAAATAACAAGAGAAATTGAAACAAGAAAAACCACAACAAGAATGAACAACACAATGGCAAAACAGCGTGATCCGAATGCTGCGGAAGCGCCTATTCCTTCAGAAGTTGTTCTTGTATTCCTAAAGCCGAATGATTCATATTCATTCACACAGCTTTTAAAGGAAAACAGAATTGCACGTGGTGATGTTTACGCAATCGGAATTCCGTGCCAGGATTCGCTTGACAGCGGTTCTGTATGCGAAAGCTGCGCCGGAAAAAAACACGTTTCATGCGATGAGCTTTTGGGCGTTGAAGAGAACGAAAATCCGGGCGAATCAAAGCGTCTTGACGTTCTTGACCGATTTGACAAAATGACAGCAGATGAACGCTCTGAATTCTGGAAAAATGAATTCAGCCGCTGCATCCGCTGCAACGCGTGCCGAAATGTATGCCCAGCCTGCACTTGCGAAAAATGTGTATTTGACAACAACAAGCTTTACACATCCCAGAAAGTTGCAGAAACAAACTTTGAGGAAAGCCTTTTCCACATCATCAGGGCTTGGCATGTTGCCGGACGCTGTACAGATTGCGGAGAATGCTCAAGAGTTTGTCCGCAGGGAATTCCGCTTTATCTTCTTAACCGTAAATACATCAAAGATATTAATGAGATTTATGGAGAATATCAGGCAGGAAGCGACATGGAAACTAAACCTCCTATGCTTACTTATACAACTGGTGATGCAGAAACAAGCATTGTTTGGTCAAGGTCAAAAGATGGAGGTGAACAGTAATGCTTAGTATTTCATCTGACAAAATAGACTCATTATTTGCATTGATTGGTGAAAAATCGCCGTTATATATTCCTGTCACAAATGAAAGCGGCAAGGCTGACTTCAAAAAATGGGAAAAAGGTGTAAAACTTTCATCTAACTTAAAGACTGTGCGCTCTGCAAAGGATTTTTTCTTTCCGAAAACAGAGCACATGGTAAGTTACGAATTAAAAGGAAAAGAAATCAAGATTATTGATCCAAGAAAAGATTCTGAGGATTTTGTAATCTTTGGTGTTCGTCCTTGCGATGCTGTTGGTTTTACTGTAATTGACAATGTTTACCTTAACATGAATCCTGTTGATTCTTACTACAAGAACCACCGGGAACATGGAACAGTGATTACACTTGCCTGCAACGAGCCTGAAAAAACTTGCTTCTGCTCTACTTATGGAATTGACGCCTCGCTTTCAAATGACAAGAACGGTTCTGCTGGAGATGTAAGCTGCTGGCTTGCAGACGGAAAATATTTCTTCAAGGCAAACACTGAAAAAGGAAAGACTTTCATTGAAAAAGTTTCTTCTGTTCTTACAGAAACTGATGATAAAGCTGTTGAAAATGAAAAGAAGTCAATTCTTGAAAAAACAGAAAAACTTCCATTTGCACATCTGGACCTTTCAAAATTCCAGGGAAAAGATATGCTCAAGATTTTCAACTCTCAGATCTGGAAAAAAGTTGCAGAACCTTGCGTAGGCTGTGGAACTTGCACTTACGTTTGTCCGACCTGTATGTGCTTTGATGTACGTGATTTCAACACTGGTCACGGAATCAGACAGATCCGCTGCTGGGATTCCTGCATGTATTCAGATTTCACACAGATGGCTGCCGCAAACCCACGCCTTACCCAGGTTGAACGAAGCCGCCAGAGATTTATGCACAAACTTATGTACTACCCGATGGCGCACGAAGGTTTGTTCCAGTGTGTTGGATGTGGCCGCTGCATAGAAAGTTGCCCTGTAAACATGAACGTTGTAAAAGTAATAAAAGCCGTTCAGGAAACTAGCGACATCTAAGGAATAGGAGAAAACGATGGAAAACAACGAAAGCTTTATTCCTTATGTAGGAAAAATTATTGATATAAGACAGGAAACTCCTGATGTAAAAACTTTCAGTGTAGTCGGTCTTGACGGAAAAAAATTGTTCGAGCACATTCCGGGACAGTGCGCAATGCTTATTGTTCCTGGTGTTGGCGAATCAATGATTTCAATCACTTCTTCACCGACTCTTGAAACGCACATGGAATTTTCAATCAAAAAATGCGGTGTGGTAACAGAATTCCTTCACAATGCTGAAGTTGGTCAGGAAATCTGCGTGCGCGGACCAATCGGAAACGGTTTCCCGGTAGACACAAAGCTTAAAGGAAAAGACATCCTTGTAATCGCCGGTGGTATCGGAATCGCTCCGGTTCATTCTGTAGTTAATTACATGATGGATCACCGTGCAGACTATGGAAAAATCCAGGTAATTTACGGTTCGCGCTCAATGGCAGATCTTGTTCGCCTTGATGAAATGCAGAACGTATGGATGAAACAGCCGAACTGCTCAATAGATCTTACAATTGACCGCCCGGAAGAAAACTGGAAAGGTCATGTAGGATTTGTTCCTCCGTTTGTAACTGAACTTAATCCTGATCCAAGCATGACAGTAATCATGTGCGGACCGCCGATTTTGATTCACCTTTCATTGGACGCATTGAAAAAACTTGGCTTTAAGGATGAGCAGGTTTTTACAACAATGGAAATGAGAATGAAATGCGGTATTGGAAAATGCGGTCGCTGCAACATCGGTGATAAATTTGTCTGCAAGGACGGTCCGGTATTCAGTTTTGATCAGCTCGGAGAATTACCTCCAGAATACTAATATTACTGACCTGTGGTAAAAACTCCCCGGGGATTTTAAGGGGCAAAAGCCCCTTAGGAGAGGGGGCAGCGGAAAACCGCAGGTTTGAAGCGAGGGGCAGGCGCCCCCTTTAGGAGTATAAAAATGGCAGAAAATAAAACTCAAATGGCTACAATATATCTGTTCGGCAAAAAATACGAAGTTCCGGCAGAACTTACAGTAATGAATGCGATGGAATATGCTGGTTACCAGCTTAAGCGTGGCTGCGGATGCCGAAATGGATTCTGCGGTGCGTGTGCGACTATTTACCGTGTAAAGGGCGAAAATCAGCTTAAAACTTGTCTTGCTTGTTCACAGAAAGTTATTGATGGAATGTACATTGCGACACTTCCGTTCTTCCCGCTTGTAAAACAGGTTTACGACATCAACAAGATTAAGCCGGAACAGGCTGTTATGATGCAGCTTTACCCGGAGATTTATTCTTGTGTAGGATGCAACGCTTGTACACGTGCCTGCCCGCAGAATCTTCAGACAATGCAGTACATTGCTTATGCTCAGCGCGGTGATTTTGCAAAATGTGCGGATCTTTCTTTTGACTGTATCATGTGCGGTTGCTGTTCTTCTCGCTGTCCGGCAGGAATCAGCCATCCTCAGGTTGCCGAGCTTGCCCGCCGACTGAACGGAAAATATATCCAGCCGCAGAGCCAGCATCTTCTTGACCGCGTGAACGAAATCAACGAGGGAAAGTGCGAGGAACTTATTCAGAATTTGATGAAAAAGCCTTTGGCAGAAATCAAAGAGCTGTATAACACACGAGAAATTGAAAAATAACACGCACAGGAGACAAAGATATGTACGGAAATTATCTTGATGATGCAGCTAAAATTGTTGCAGAAAAACGCGAAGAAAACCTTAAATTTGAACACGCTCGTCTTACTGCGGAAGAAAAAGACGATTTGCTTTTGAAATTCCATCCGGATAGAATCAAGAGTCAGTTTGAAGAGCTGAAAATCGGTCCTAACAAAGGACAGAAAGCTCCTATTGAATTGGCAAAAATGCTTGAGGCAAAGCCAAGAGTTGAACCTGAACACATTGACCTGAACCACGTTGACTACGAGACAGATGTTCTTGTTATCGGTGGTGGTGGAGCTGGTACTTCTGCGGCAATCATGGCTTCTGAAGCCGGTGCAAAAGTTTTGCTTGTAACAAAACTCCGAGTTGGCGATGCGAACACAATGATGGCAGAAGGTGGAATCCAGGCAGCAGACAAGCCAAACGACTCACCTGCACAGCATTACCTTGACTGTTTTGGCGGCGGACACTTTGATGGAAAGCCGGAACTTGTTTATACTCTTGTAAACAAAGCTCCTTCTGTAATCAAATGGCTGAACGATCTTGGGGTTGAATTTGACAAAATGCCAGATGGAACAATGGTTACAACTCATGGTGGCGGAACAAGCCGAAAACGTATGCATGCCTGCAAGGATTATTCTGGTGCAGAAATCATGCGTACACTCCGCGATGAGACTTTTAACCGCAAAGACAATATAACTGTTGTTGATTTTACGTCTGCAATCGAACTTATCAAGAATGACAAGGGAGAAGCTTGCGGTGCAGTTCTTATGAACATGGAAACAAACGAGCTTTACATTGCAAAGGCAAAAGTTGTGATTCTTGCAACTGGCGGTGCTGGCCGTATGCATTACCAGGGCTTCCCGACTTCAAACCATTATGGTGCGACAGCCGATGGTCTTGTTCTTGCTTACAGAGCCGGAGCAAAACTTTTGTATCAGGATTCTTTGCAGTATCACCCTACAGGAGCTGCTTACCCAAGCCAGATTCTTGGAAAACTTGTAACAGAAAAAGTTCGCTCGCTTGGTGCAAAACTTATCAATAAAAATGGTGAAGTTTACATTCACCCGCTTGAAACACGCGACGTAAACGCTTCTGGAATTATCCGCGAAGTAAAAGAAGGTCGTGGCGTTCACAATGATGTTCAGGACGCTGTTTGGCTTGATACTCCGATGATTGATATGATTCACGGTGAAGGCACAATCTTGAAGTCAATTCCTGCGATGTACAATATGTTCATTAAATACGGAATCGACATCCGCAAGGAACCGATTTTGGTTTTCCCTACACTTCACTACCAGAATGGTGGTGTTGAAATCGACAAGACTTGCCACACAAACGTAAAGAATCTGCTAGTTGCCGGAGAAGCTTCTGGTGGTGTTCATGGAACAAACCGATTGATGGGGAATTCTTTGCTTGATGTTGTTGTATTCGGTCGCGAAGCTGGAATTGAAGCCGGAAAAATGTTCAAGGACATCCAGCTTTCTGAAACTTCAAAAATGAACCTTGACCATGTAAAAGCGTTTGAAAAAGAGCGTGAAGCAGCTGGAATCAAAGGTGATGAAGTTTCTCCAAAACTTTTGCCACACTACACACACGGAAACCCGGAATTTGAAAAAGCAATTCCTGGTGCAACAAAATAAAATCCGCTGTGTAAAACACTAAAAGGTTTTACCTTCCGGATTTTTCATAACTCCTGCCATTTTTTTAGTGGCGGGAGTTTTTTGTTATGGACTCGTGCTCTCATAACACGTTTGGTCAAGGCACGCTTACGTTCAAATCTTTGAATTATCTGTTTTTACAGTTTGCTCAACCCCTAAATGAGAAAATTTTCAATTCCTTTTTATTTTTATTGACAAACACATTACATTCACATATATTCAAATTACAGACACATTTTATTGTTTTTGGAGGCGCATTATGGCAAGTACATTGGTACAAATTAGAGTAGATGAAGATTTGAAGAACGAGGCGACAAGCATTTTCGAGCAGCTCGGACTTGACTTGCCGACTGCGTTCAGGATTTTTCTTAAAAAATCCGTTGAAGAAAGAGGAATTCCGTTCAGTATGAGAGTAAATTCCGAAAAAAAGGCTCTTAAACAGGCAAACAATATCCTCAAAATGGCTAACAAAGAAGCAAAAAAAAATAAAATTTAGAGCCTTACGCTTGACGAAATCAACGCAGAAATCCGTGCATATAGAAAAGAGAAATAAAATATGAAAATTTTCTGCGTTATTGACACAAATGTTATAGTTTCGGCATTGCCAAAAAGGACTTCTACACCGGGAAAAGTCGTTCAACATATTTTGGCAGGAATTGCAATTCCTGTTTTTAGTAAAGAAATTCTTTCTGAATACAAGGAAGTTTTGTCCAGAAAAAAATTTAACTTTTCGCCTAAAGTAATTGAAGACATTATCAAAATGATTATAAAAAACGGAATTGAACTTTCGGGCATTCAAACATTCAAACAGAAGAGAAACCGTCCGACCCAAAAGATGTGTTTTTTTATGAAGTTACAATGGATTCTCGCCAAACAGAAGACACTTTTCTTGTAACCGGCAATATCAAAGACTTTCCGATAAAACCGTTCGTTGTTACTCCAAAAGAAATGATGGAAATTATAGAAAAAGATAAGAATGGAAAGAAGTGTTAATAGAAAAATATGAAAAATTCCAGTATATTTATAAGAAAGAACGGAGGTAATTATGCAGAGCACATTTACACTTAGAAAAGACGAGCTGAACATGGATTTCTTGAAAGGCTTGAAAAAGATGTTTTCCGGAAAAACACTGAATATCACTGTAAGCGACAATAAAACAGACGAGCAGGATGAAACAGAATATCTTCTGAGCAATCCAGCAAACAAGCAAATGCTTCTAGATGGAATCGCGGCAATTGAAAAAGGCGATGTAACAAAAGTAAAACTAGAAGCTTTATGATTGAAATACTTGCTTTTTATAAAACCGCTTATGATGACTACAATAAATGGGAAGAAACAGATAAAAAACTTTTCAAAAGAATAAAAGAACTCATAAAAGATATTTCTAGAAATCCATTCGATGGAATTGGAAAACCAGAACCATTGAAACACGAACTTTCCGGCTATTGGTCTAGAAGAATCAAGAAATTAAGAGAAAAAAATAAAAATCCTTAAACTTTTTACCTGACCCTGTCATAAAATTTGTGTAAATGGCAGAGATTAATTAAAGCCGGGAACACG